>DATKLI010000065.1:0-12482 GCA_035542455.1 Thermoanaerobaculaceae bacterium | reverse complement strand
CTTCCAACGTGCCTTCGAGGGGGTGCTGTGAAGCCACTACCTGACAAGAAGGGGTACTTCGGCCCGTACGGCGGTCGGTTCGTCCCCGAGACGCTGATGGCGCCGCTCGAGCAGCTCACCGAGTCGTGGCAGGATGCGCGGCGCGACTCCTGCCACGCGTCCGTCAGCTCCTCGAGAGGCGCCATCAGCGTCTCCGGCACGAAGCGGCCGCCGTACGGCCCGAAATACCCACGGCTGTCAGGTAGCGGTTTCACGGCACCCCCAGGAATGACATGATTGCAGGCTCACGTCGTCCAAGGGAAGAGGGTAGGCGGCAGAGGGAAGAGGAACGACCACAGCACCGACCACGCGGGTGCCTCCCCTCGTCCGTCCTCCTTCTTCCGTCTCACCGAAAGGTGAGCACCGGCATGAACCGTGGGCCGGAGGAGCGGTCATGCTCCGCCTCTCTCAACACGTCGAGCGCTCCGCACCGCGGAGATGAAACGCCGCACCCTCTCGGCGTCCTTGACCCCGGGGGACCTCTCGACGCCGCTCGCGACGTCCACCCCCGCCGCGCGCGTCTCCCGCACGGCCCGCGCGACGTTCTCCGGCGTGAGCCCTCCGGCGAGCCAGAACGCGACGTCGCCGGGCACCGCGTCGAGCAGGCGCCAGTCGAACGCGACGCCGGTGCCGCCGCCGGACGCCGAGGCCGTGTCGAACACGATGCGGGCCACGGCGGAGTACGCCGCGACCCGCCCAGGGTCGAGCCGACGCCCGACCGGGATCGCCTTGATCACGCGGGTGCAGCCGCCCAGCGCCTCGCACATCTCCGGCGTCTCGTCGCCGTGGAGCTGCACGAGCTCGAGCCGTGCCTCGTCCCTGACACGCCGTACCGTCGCCTCGTCGTGGTCGCGGAACACGCCGACCCTGGGCGCTCCGGCGACGCCGCGGATCCACGCCGGGCCCGCCGCGCCGACCGCTCGCCGCGAGGTCGTGTCGAACACGAAACCGACGAAGTCGGCGCCCGCGGCGACCGCCGCACGCGCGTCCCCCAGGCTCGTGAGCCCACAGATCTTGACCGTCACGCGCATGCGACGAGCTCCGCGAGCGCCGCGCCGGCGTCGGGCGACCGGAGGAGGTACTCCCCGACGAGGAGGCGCCGCAGCCCGAGCCGGGCGACGCGGCGCACGTCGTCGGGCCCCCCCACCCCGCTCTCCAGCACGACGGTGCGGCCGGCCGGGACCCGTGCCGCCAGCGCCGCCGCCGCGCCGAAGTCCACCTCGAACGTGCCGAGGTCCCGCGAGTTGATGCCCACGAGCCGCGCACGCGTCGCCGCGACCCTCTCCAGGTCGCGGGCGTCGTACGCCTCGACGAGCGCCTCCAGGCCGAGCTCCTCCGCCGCAGAGACCATCTCGGCGAGCAGCCCTCCGGGGAGCACCCGCGCGATCAGAAGGACGGCGTCCGCGCCCACGATGGCGGCCTCGAACAGCTGGCGGGGGGCGAGGAGGAAGTCCTTCTGCAGCACCGGGAGCGCGACTGCCCGCCGCACCGCCGGCACCCACCCCGGCTGCCCCGCAAAGAACTCGGGCTCGGTCACGACCGAGATCGCCGCGGCCCCTCCGGCCTCGTAGGCGCACGCCAGCGCGACCGGGTCGAGCCGCTGCCGCAGCCACCCCTTCGACGGGGACCGTCGCTTGCACTCGGCGATCACGCGGATGCCGGCCTTGGCGAGCGAATCGGCGAGGCTCCGCCGCCCCTCGCGACGGCGGATCCCGGCCGCCTCGCGCGCCCTCGCCTCCAGCCCGGGAGGCTCCGGCTCCCTTGCCAGCCGCGCCATCACCGCCTCGGTGATTTGCGCCAGGACGCCGCGCCCAGGGTCGGTCATCCCGCGAGCTCCCGCGATCGGCGGACCACCGCATCGAGCGTGGCCGCCGCGCGCCCCGCCGCCAGGCACTCCCGGCTCGCAGCGAGAGCGGCGCCGAGGTCGGCCGCGGCGCCCGCGACCACAAGAGCCGCGGCCGCGTTGAGCGCGACGGCGTCCGCGGCCGCCGAGCGGTCCCGCCCCTCGAGGATCGCCCGGAGCCGCCCGGCGTTCTGGGGCGCGTCGCCGCCCGCGAGGTCGGCGCGGGAGGCACGCGCGATCCCGAGGCGCTCGGGCTCGACGGTCAGCTCCCTCTCGATGCGGCCGTCGAGGACCTCGACCACACGCGTCGGGGCGCACACCGACACCTCGTCGAGTCCGTCCTCTCCGTGCACGACCCACGCCCGCTCGGAGCCGAGCTCCGCCAGCGCCCCCGCGACGAGGGGCATCACGTCCCGGCCGTAGACGCCGACGACTTGGCGCCGCACGCCGGCCGGGTTCGCGAGCGGCCCCAGCAAGTTGAAGACGGTGCGCACGCCGAGCACCCTGCGCACGGGCATGACCGCGCGCATCGCGGGGTGCAGCCTGGGCGCGAACAGGAACGCGAACCCCTCGGCGTCGAGCAGCGCACCCGACTGCTCTGCCTCGAGGTCGAGCGCGACTCCGAGCGCCTCGAGGACGTCCGCCGACCCGCACCTGGACGACACCGATCGGTTGCCGTGCTTGGCGACCGCGACGCCGCACGCCGCGGCCACGAGCGCCGCACCGGTCGAGATGTTGAGCGTGTGGGCGCCGTCGCCGCCGGTCCCGCACGTGTCGACGAGCGGCGCCCGCGAGCTGGGGACCACCACGGCGAACGAGCGCAGGACCCTTGCGGCCGCCGCCACCTCGGCCGCGGTCTCGCCCTTGGCCCGCAGCGCGACGAGGAACGCCGCCTGCTCCGCGTCCGACCACTCGCCCGCCATCAGCGCCGTGAAGCACTCCTCCATCGTCGCGGCCGGGAGGCTCTCGCCGGCGAGGAGGCGCTCGAGGACGTCGCGGATCACACGACCCCCACCCACCCGGAGACGGCCGACAGCCGACAGCTGACAGCCGACAGCTCCCGCTCCCACCCGTGGACTTCCCCGCGCCGCCACCGGCCGGCCTGGCGTGGGCCTCCGGATCGATGTTCTTGGCTGTGAGCTGTCGGCTGTGAGCTGTGAGCTGGTCTCATGCGGCGGCCTCGACCTGCACGCCCGCGATGCGGAGGAAGTTCGCCAGCAACCGCTTGCCGCCCTGCGTGAGGTACGCCTCGGGGTGGAACTGCACGCCGAAGTGCGGCCGGCTGCGGTGGGCGAGTCCCATCACGAGCCCGTCTCCGGTCCACGCCGTGACCTCGAGATCGTGCGGGAGCGACTCGCGCTGCGCGACGAGCGAGTGGTACCTCGTCGCCGTGAAGGGGTCGGAGAGACCCGCGAACACGCCGCGCCCGTTGTGGTGCACGTCGGAGTTCTTCCCGTGCCGCGGCTCGGGCGCGCGCACGACCCGGCCGCCGCAGGCCACCGCCAGCGCCTGGTGCCCGAGGCAGACGCCGAGCAGCGGCACCTCGGCCGCCCGACGAACCAGCTCCACGCACACGCCGGCCGCCTCGGGCACGCCCGGGCCGGGCGACAGCACGATCGCGTGCGGCCTCTGCTCGACGAGCTGCGCCGCGTCCAGGAGATCGTTGCGGACCACGCGCACCTCCTCGTCGCGCGCCAGCTCGCGCAGGTACTGGACGAGGTTGTACGCGAACGAATCGTAGTTGTCGACGAGCAGGATCACGATCGTATCCCCTCCGCGAGCCTCGCCGCCGCGGCCAGCGCCCGCGCCTTGCTCGCGCACTCCGCGAGCTCGCTTTCCGGGAGGGAGTCGAACACGATCCCCGCCCCGGCCTGGATGTGCACGCCGCCCCGCGCGACCACGGCGGTCCGGATCGCGATGCAGGCGTCCATGTCGCCGCCGAGGTCGAAGTACCCGACGGCGCCGCCGTACACGCAGCGCCGCAGCACCTCGAGCTGCTCGATAAGCTCCATCGCACGGACCTTCGGCGCGCCGGTGAGCGTGCCGGCCGGGAAGCACGCGAGGAGGACGTCGAGCGCGTCGCGACCGGCCTCGAGCTCGCCCACCACCTCGCTCGTGAGGTGCATGACCTGGGAGTAGCGCTCGACCTCCATGAAGCGGACGACCTTCACCGAACCGGCCTTCGCGATCTTGCCGACGTCGTTTCGCCCGAGGTCCACGAGCATGAGGTGCTCCGCGCGCTCCTTCTCGTCGCCTGCGAGCTCCGCCGCCAGCCGTGCGTCGTCCGCCGGCGTGTGCCCGCGTTTGCGGGTGCCGGCGATCGGGCACGTCGCCGCCTGGGTGCCGCGCAGCCGCGCGAGCGTCTCGGGCGACGACCCGAGGATCTGCGCGTCGCCCGCGTCCAGGTAGAACATGTACGGGGAGGGGTTGGCGATCCGGAGTGCCCGGTAGAACGCGATCGGCGAGACCGTCGCAGGCCGCGACCAGCGCCGAGACAGCACGATCTGGAAGCACTCGCCGGCGCGGATCTCCTCGCGCGCCCTCACCACCGACGCGAGGAACTTCTCGTCGTCGGGGGCGACCTGCCACGTGCCGTCGGGCTGCGCGGCCGCGTCTGCGACCGGCAGCGCCGCTGGCCGGGCCTCGTCGAGCGGCGAGGCGAGCACGCCCTCGAGGCGGTCGAGCTCCGCGACCGCGCGCTCGTGCGCGGCCTCTGCGCCGCTCTCCGTGCTCACCGTCGCGATCAGCAGGAGGCGCTGGCGGACGCGGTCGAGCGCCGCCACGAGGGGGTAGACGGCGAACCATGCGTCCGGCACCTCGAGCGGGTCCGGCAGGTGCGCCGGCACCCTCTCGATCAGGCGGACCGCGTCGTACCCCAGCCACCCGACGGCGCCCCCCGCGAACGGCGGCAGGTCCTCGAGCGGTGCGCGGCCGCCGCCGAGCGTTGCGCGCAGCACCTCGAGCGGCGAATCCGGGACCACAGTGCCGTCGATGGTGGCCTTGCCGCCTCGGACGGCGACGATGCGTGCCGGGTCCGCACCCGCGAACGACCAGCGCGCGACGCGCTCGCCGCCTTCCACGCTCTCGAGGAGGAACGGGTGGCGGCCGGTCTTCGCGAGGCGCAGGAGCATCCCCGTCGGCGTCACCGTGTCGGCCGTGAGCTCCCGGACGACCGGCACGAACCGGTGGGCCGCGGCGAGCTCGGCGAAGCGGGCGCGCGACGGTCTGATCACGGCGCGCTCCGCCGAGGCCAGCCGATCTCGGCGGCCGGTGCCGGACGCCGCCCGACATCGCCGGGTCCCCGCGCGGCCGTCATACCTTGCCCCGGCTTCCGGCGCGGAGCGCCTCCTCGTGCAGCGGCAGCCGCTCTTGGAGCGCGAGGACCCCCGCCGCGTGCGCGAGCGCCGGGTAACGGTGCGGCGCCACGCCCACGACGGAGGTTCGGCGCACGAAGTCCCATACGCCGAGAGGCGACGCGAAGCGGGCGGCGCCCGAGGTCGGCAGGAGGTGGTTGGTGCCGGCGACGTAGTCGCCGAGCGCCGACGCGGCCCACGCGCCGAGGTAGACCGCGCCCGCCCTCTCGATCCCGTCGACCAGACGGAGCGGGTCCGACACCAAGAGCTCGACGTGCTCGGGCGCGATCCGGTTGACGACCTCGACCGCCGTCTCGACGTCCGGCACCAGCACGATCGCGCCCCAGTTCCTGATGGCGGCCCGCGCCGCGGCCTTCCTTGGCAGCGAGCGGAGCCTCGCGGTGACGCGCCGGTCCACTTTCTCGGCGAGCGCCTTCGAGGGCGTGACCAGGACCGCGAGCGCGTCGGGGTCGTGCTCGGCCTGAGCGAGGAGGTCCGCCGCGACGATCGCGGGCTCCGCGTGCGCGTCCGCCACGACGACGATCTCGGACGGGCCGGTGACTGCGTCCACTCCCACGATCCCGAACACGGCGCGCTTGGCCGACGCGACCAGCCTCCCGCCCGGTCCCACGATCTTGTCCACGGGGGTCACGGAATCGGTGCCGTGGGCGAGCGCCGCGATCGCGTGCGCCCCGCCCATGAGGTAGACCTCGTGAAGGTCCAGCCTGTCGAGGAGGTACCGCAGGTGCGCCGAGGCGAGGAACGCCCTCGGCGGCGTCGCGACCGCGATCCTCGAGACCCCCGCGAGGCGGGCGGGCACGACCGCCATCAGGAGCGAGGAGAGGTACACGGCAGAGGAGCCCGGCACGTAGACGCCGAGCGACTCGATCGGCCTCACCTTGACGCCGAGGTCGCCGCCCTCGGCGTCGAGCGTGTAACCGTGAGGGACCTGAAGCTCGTGGAACGCCTTGAGACGGGAGAGGGCGAGCTCGACCGCGTTGACGAACTCCTCCCCGACCTCTTCACCGCTCTCGACCGTGCCGCGCAGCCGGAACTCCTCCATCGGCATCCCCTTGAGGTCGTGGCGGCGCACGTAGGCGACGAGCGCCTTGTCGCCCCGCTTGGCGACCGCGGCCACGATCCTGCGCGCCCTCTCCTCGACCTGCGGCGTGAGCACCTCCGTCATCCGCCGCTCGACCCGCGTCAGGTACCGTTCGCACTTCTCGTCGTCGCTGCGCCAGGTCTTCATCATCCCCCTCCCTGCGTGCGCCGCCGCGCACGCCCCGCTCCGCGGCCGAACGTCCTGTCACGGACGCGGCAGCGCCCGTCCCCGCCTGCCGCGCCAGTCGTCCGCCGGGTGCCGCCCATTCTCGCGCACGGGGGCGGATCTTGCCATCCAGGACCGCGAGCGCGGCCGCGCACCGGTCGGTTGCAGAGGTCCCTCGCCCCCATCGCTACGCGTCCTCATCGTCGAGACCGATCGCGGCGGCCATCGCCCGGACCGGGGGCGGCGCGCCGGTCATCGCCGCGAACTGGGCCACCGCCTGGTACAGGAGGACGCTCCTGCCGCCGACGTAGTGCCAGCCGCGTCGCCGCGCGAGCTGCTCGAGGAACGTCGGGGTGTCGCCGTACGGGAGGTCCACCACGACGGCCCCCTCGGGGAGCCGCAGCCGCTCCAGCCACGGCGACGAGGCGCCGTCGGCCCCCGCGGGCGTGGCGTTGACGGCGACCGACACGACCTCGCTCGCGTCGAGCTCGCCCGCCGCGGCGCCGATCTTGCGCGCGGTGTCCTCCGCGCGGCCTCGGTCGCGGGCCGCGATCGTCACTCCGGCGCCCGCGAGCTGCAGCGCAACGGCCGCGGCGCGTGCCGCCCCGCCGGCACCGAGGACGAGCGCACGAACTCCTGCCAGCTGGACGCCCTCGTCCACCAGTGCTCTCGTGATCCCGTCGATGTCCGTGCAGTCGCCGAGCACCTTGTCGCCGCGCGGGAGCACGGTGTTCGCCGCGCCCGCCCGCTCCGCGCGCGGGGCGAGGAGCGTGCACCGGCGCGCGGCTTCGCCCTTCCACGGCATCGTCACCGCGAACCCTCCGGGGGGCAGGCCGAGATCGTCGAGCCACGACTCGCCGGCAGGGACCAGGAGCTCGTCGAGCTCCGCGGGGTCGTGGACCTCCAGGGGAACGAACACGTGCGGGAGGCCGAGCGCCGCGTACGCCGCGGCGTGCATCCTCGGCGACAGCGAGGCGCCCACCGGCGAGCCCAGCACCGCGAACACCCTCCGCGGGCGGCCGCCCAGGTGGCCGACGAGAGCCGCGAGGTCTCCCGGCGTGTACTGCCCGGCGGCCCCGTGCCGCCCCGGCGCCCACGCGGCGTACGCGAGCGGCGCCCCGAGCAGCGGGCCGAGCAGGCGCGTTGCGCGGCCGGCCTCGCCGGACGCGAACACGACGGCGCGCCGGTCCCGCCGGCTCCCACGGTCGAGCGCCTGAGCCAGGTGCAGCACGGCGCGGACGTCGGAGATGCGCGCGGCGGCCGGGACCACCTTGACGAACCGCGTCCCGGCCGCGAGCATCGCCGCGGCCCGCTCCTCGAGGTCGCCGGGAAGCCCGCCGGTGAAGTGGGCCGACAGGATCGTGCGCTCGCGCGGGATCACGGTGCCCGCGAGCTCCAGGTCGCGCGCCGCCTCGAGGTCGAAGAACGCGGCGGTGAGAGCGGCGGCCCGCTCGAAGAAGCGGCGCCGCTCGGCCGGCCGGTCCGGACCCTCGCCTCCCTCGGCGCGCGAGCGCAGGGTCACAATCACCGGCAGCGTGGATCGTGCGACCAGCGCAGCCAGGTCGGCGCCCGCGCCGAGCAGGTCCGCGCGCAGCTCGATCATCGTCGCACCCGCCGGTGGAGCAGACACCTCGTCGGCGTGCCCTCTCGCTCCCGGGACGAACGTCGCTACGATCTCCATAGACTCAAACCTCCCCGCCGGTCGCGGGGAGGGTCAGGTTCCGGTTCACCGTGTCTCCCCGCTCGAGGCCGGCGGCCAAGCGGGGTCGCGCATCCCGCCTACCGCCTCGCAGGCCAGCACCAGAAACCGAAGCCGTGGAGCGTGATCGCGCGCTTCATGGGAGCGACGCTATCCCAGGTGCGCGCGGCGTGTCAACCCGCGGAGCCGCGGCTCTCCCCGCCCGCCCGGTTGAGAGTCTCCACCCGCCCCTCCAACCAGTTGACAGCTCTCCCCCACCCACCCGACCAGCTGACATTCAACAGCTCCCCCACCCAGCCAAGACCAGATGCGCGCGGGAGACGGAGGCTATGAGCTATGAGCTATGAGCTGTGAGCTATGAGCTATGAGCTGTGAGCTTTGAGCTTTGAGCTGTGAGCTGTGAGCTTTGAGCTTTGAGCTCTGAGCTGTCAACTGTCAACTGTCAACTGTCGACTTTCGACGTCCGATGTTCGACCAGCGGCCACTCAGTCGGGCCCGCGAGGTATCCTCTCACCGAGGGAGCAACCATGAGCCACCCGTGGCACGACGTCCACATCGGGGCCGGTGCGCCGGAGGAGTTCCAGGCGGTCATCGAGATCCCCAAGGGAAGCAAGGTCAAGTACGAGTTGGACAAGGAGACGGGCCTGCTCCGCGTCGACCGCATCCTCTACTCCTCGGTGATCTACCCCGCGAGCTACGGGTTCATCCCGCAGACGCTCGGCGACGACCACGACCCGCTCGACGTGCTGGTGCTGATGCAGGAGCCGGTCGTGCCGCTTTCCATCCTCCGCGTCCGTCCGGTCGGGATGATGTCCATGCTCGACCAGGGCGAGAACGACGAGAAGATCATCTGCATCCACCTCGACGATCCCGAGTACCGCGAGTACTCCGACATTGCCGAGCTCCCCGCCCACCGGATGAACGAGGTGCGGCGCTTCTTCGAGGACTACAAGAAGCTCGAGGCCAAGGAGGTGCTGGTGCAGGACTTCCTCGGCCCCGGCGACGCGAAGAAGGCGGTGAGGCACGCGATGGATCTCTACGACAAGCTGTTCTCGTACATGCACCGGACGGGGCCGCGCGGGTAGCGGCCGCCCGCGCTCACGCCCCGAACACGCGCGAGTCCAGCAGGCTCTTGATGTCCGCCGCCGTCGCCGGCTTCGGGAGGCAGCCGCACGCCCCGTCGGCGACGGCCCGGTCGATGCGCCCGCGCACCTCGCCGGAGCCGACGAAACCGGTCAGGAACACCACCCGCGCGGCCGCGGCCCGGGAGACCTCCCGTATGCAGTAGAACGTCTGGATCCCGTCCAGCCCCGGCATGTCCACGTCGAGGATCACGAGGTCGGGCACGGTCAGAGCGCACAGCGAGACGACGCCGTTGCCGTCCTCGTACGTGTCGACCCGGAGGTCGCCGGCGCGCGTCTTGTCCTCGTACAGCTGCTCGATCGTCTGGCGCAGCGTTTCCCGGACCTCCGGGACGTTGTCCGCGATCACGACGAGCTTCGGCACGCCGCCTCCCCGGGCATGGACACCGCGAGCCCACGAACTTGGACGCAATCTTAAGCCCGGCGCGCGGAAGGCGCAAAACCGCCCCGTCCCCTCGGCCGGCGCTCAGCCGGCCGCGAGGGCGGCGCGCACCCGCTCTGCCATCTCCTCCGGCGTCATGGGAACGCGCGGCGCCGGGGCGGGATCGGCGGCGTCCACCACGAGGTCGAGGAGCGCCGGGCCCGGCGCGGCGATCCAGTCACCGAGGTCGGCCCGCGCGTCGGCGTCGCGCGCGCACCGCCGCGTCCACGGATACCCCGCGCCGGCCGCCGCGGCGGCGAGATCCACCTGCCGCGAGAGCGCCGGTTGCCCGCCCGTCGTGGCGTAGCAGCCGTTGTCGAGCACGAGGTGGTGCAGGTTCGCTGGCTTGAGCCCGCCGACGAGGGCGAGCGCCCCGAACCCCATCAGGAGGTTGCCGTCGCCGTCGAGCGCCACGACGCGCTCGCGGCGGGTCATCGCGAGGCCGAGCGCGATCGAGGCGACCTGGCCCATCGAGCCGAGCATGTAGAACGTGCGCCTGCGGTCGCGGGCGTTGTACGCCTCGCGCGAGATTGCGCCGTCGGCGGCAACCGCGATGTCGTCGTCCCCCAGCATCGAGAGCGCGAGCGCGACGGCCTCGGCGCGCGTCATGCGTCCGCCGCCTTGCCGACCAGCAGCACCGCGGGCCGGCGCTCCCGTTCGGAGGTCTCCACCAGCCAGCGCGCTTCCTCCTCTTCGGCCCCGGCCCTCGCCTCGCGCCAGGGGATCGCGAACAGGTCGAGCAGTTGCCGCGTGCGTTGACCGAGGATGCGGTGCTCCTCGTAGTCGGCGGGGTCGCCGCGGTCGGAGACGACCATCGGGAGCGGCACGCCGCACATCAGGTGGAGCGAGGTCAGCACCTCGAGGCAGTACCCCAGCCCCGAGTTCTGCATCGCCGCGGCGCTGCGCGTTCCGCCGAGCCAGGCTCCCACGCACGCCGCCACCGCGTGGTCCTCGCGGACCGCCGGGAGGAACGCGGACGGGGGGAGCTCTGCGCACCCGGCGAAGAACCTCTTGAGGTACGAGCACGGGACCCCTGCGACGAACCCGACGCCGGCGGCGCGCAGGGCGTCGAGCCGCTTCGAACCGCTCACCTCTTGGGCTCCGGCGCCAGGATCTCGAGATCGGGCGCCGAGTCGGGCGTGATCCGCGGGCCGCTCTTGAGGTCCTCCCGGATGATCAGGTCGAGGAACATGTCCCGCACGCCGGCCTTGCCGCGCTGCTTGTAGACGCGGCCGACGTCCCGCGCCGACAGCTTGATCCCCGTCATTGTGTGGAGGTACTGGGTGAACACGCGCGGCCGCGACAGGAAGCTCACGATCAGCAGCGCGAGCAGGACGCCGACCGCCGCCACGAGGTACAACGTTGTGTGCCACGACAGTTCAACCATCGGTCGGGTCCTCCTCGCCGTCGTCCTGCTGGGTTGCGTCCACCTCGCCGAAGTAGTCGGCCGGCACCAGCACCTCCCGACCGCGGGAGCCTTGCGACGGCCCGACCACGCCTTCCTGCTCCATCATATCGAGCAATCGGGCCGAACGCGCGTACCCCAGGCGCAGCTTGCGCTGGATGTACGACGCCGAGGCCTTGCGCGAGCTGACGACGAGCCTTGCCGCCTGCGCGTACATCGGGTCGTCCCACTCGGCCTCGCCGTTGAAGCCGGCGCCGGGCTCCGGCTCCGCCAGCACGGCCGTGTCGAACTCTGGTCTTCCGAGTCGCCGCAAGTGCTTGAGCACGGTGAGGATCTCCTCTTCGCGCACGAGGCACCCGTGGAGCCTCACCGGCCGCGAGGTGCCGGCGGCCAGGTACAGCATGTCGCCCATCCCGAGAAGGCACTCGGCGCCCTCCGTGTCGAGGATCGTGCGCGAGTCGAACCGCGTCCTCACCTTGTAGGCGATCCGGCACGGGAAGTTCGCCTTGATCACGCCGGTCACGATGTCGACGCTGGGACGCTGCGTCGCGAACAGAAGGTGGATCCCCACCGCCCGCGCCATCTGCGAGAGGTGTCCGATCGAGTCCTCGACCTCCGTGGCGCACGTCATCATGAGGTCGGCGAGCTCGTCGATGATGACGACGATGAACGGGAGCGGCCGCAGCTCCTCGGTCCCGGCGCTCTCCGCCGCGGCGCGCCGGGTGTCGGCGTCTCCCAGCAGCGCGTTGTACTGCGTCAGGTTGCGGACCTTGCACGCGGCGAGGAGCGAGTATCGCTCGCGCATCTGGCGGACCGCCCAGCGCAGCGCCTTGGCCGCCTCCTTCGGGTCCGAAATGATCGGGGTCAGCAGGTGGGGCAGCTTCTCGTACATCCCGAGCTCGACCTGCTTCGGGTCGATGAGGATGAAGCGCACCTGCTCGGGTGTCGACTTGAACAGGATCGACAGGATCATCGCGTTGATCCCGACGCTCTTCCCCGACCCGGTGAAGCCGCCGATGAGGAGGTGCGGCATGCGCTGCATGTCGGCCACGAACGGCCGCCCGTGAATGTCCTTGCCGAGCGCGAGCGTCAGCGGCGAGGCCGAGTGCACGAACTTCGACGACTCGACGACCTCCCGCAGGACGATCGTCTGGCGCTCCGGGTTCGGCACCTCGATCCCGACGGTGGCCTTCCCGGGGATGCGCTCGATGCGCACCGCCTCGACCTGGAGGCCGAGGGCGAGGTCCTCCTCGAGGCGCACGACCTGGGCGTACTTCACCCCGGCCGCCGGGCGGAACTCGTAGGTGGTGATG
>DATKLI010000064.1:0-8785 GCA_035542455.1 Thermoanaerobaculaceae bacterium | reverse complement strand
GGCCGATCGACCCCGAGGAGACCGACGCCTACATCCGGCACCGCCTCTCGGTCGCGGGGTCGAACGGACGCCCCGCGTTCACGCCGAGGGCGGTACGCGCGATCTACCGCTACTCCCACGGTGTGCCGCGGCTCATCAACGCCGTCTGCGACAAGACCCTGCTGGCCGGGTACGTCGAGGGGCGCGACGAGCTGGGGTGGCGGCAGGTCCGCCGGGCCGCCCGCGACCTCGAGGGAGGCGGCCGGTGAGCCTGGTCAGCGAGGCGCTTCGCAAGGCGCGCCAGGAAGCCGCGGAGAGGGGCGAGAAGCAGCGCGGCGCCTCGTTTCGCACCACCGTCGTGCTGGGCGGGGGCAAACCCGGACGCCGGATCGGCTGGGGCGTGCTGCTGGCCGTCGCCGCCGCCGGGCTGGCGGGCGCCGCGGTGGCCTGGTGGGTGCTCACCCAGCGGAACGCTCCCGGCGGCGCCGCCGTGCCGGTTGCCGCGGCGCCCATCGCGCCCGCCGGGACGGAGGGTCTCCCCTCCGCGACCGCCGTGCCCGGCGCGCCGAGCGTGCCCGTCACGGCCGCGGCGGCTCCACCCGCGGCTCCGGCGGCCGCGCCGTCACCCGGCCCGACCGTCCCCGCTGCCGGCGCTGCCGGCCCGGCTTCCCGGCCGGCCGCCGGGGGCGTCGGAGCGTCGCCGCCCCCGGCGCCCGCTACGGCCACGATACCGCGCGCGCGGCCCGCGGAGGCTGCTCCCGCGGAGCGCCCGCCCCGGCCGGCGGTGAGCGAGCGCGCCGGCGAGCGCTCGTTCGTCCTGGAGGCCGACCTCGGGAAGGTCAAGCTCCACCTCGACTACATCGTCTACCGCTCGAAGGGGCCGTTCGCCGCGATCAACGGCCAGGAGGTCGTGATCGGGAGCATCGTCGAGGGGTTCGTGGTCGAGGAGATCGGGCCGGAATCGGTCCGCCTCGCCGGTCCCGGCGGCGCCGTCCTGCTCAAGACCCACTGACGCGCCGGCCGGTGCCGCGGCTAGACGGCTTCCGCGACCGCGACGACGGTGCGGGCCTCGCTCCGGCGCCACTCGAGCAGTCCGACGATGCACATCGTGAGGAAGATCGCGTACAGCACCGCCGTGAGCGGGAGCGCCCGCGACGCGTACAGCCCGACGTAAATGACGTCCACCGTGATCCACAGGTGCCAGTTCTCGATCAGCTTGCGCGTCAGCATGTACTGCGCCGCCAGGCTCATCGAGGTCGTGAGCGCGTCCAGGAACGGCGCCGAGTCGCGGACGGTGCGCAGGAAGAGAGTGCCGCCCACCGTCATCGCCACAACGGCGACGGCGATCAGCGCCCCCTCGCGCCAACGGGTCCGCTGGACGGTGAGGCGCCCGTGCCCCGACCCGCCGTGCAGCCACAGGTACCACCCGATGATCGACAGGACGATGTAGACGACCTGGAGCGACATGTCCGCGAACAGGCGCGCACGCCAGAACACGACGACGTAGAAGGCGTTGTTGGCGATGCCGATCGGCCAGTTCCAGATGTTCTCCTCGACCAGCAGCCACACGCACCAGGCGCCCGTCACGAACCCCAGCACCTCGGTGAGCACGAGCGGGACGCGGTGCACCGCCGAGAGCGCGATCAGGGCGACCGACGCGACGGCGCCCAGCGTTAACGCCGCGACCCGCATGTCCCTCCTCCGGCCGGGCGGACCCGGCGACGGCCGGTCCGCGGCCCGCCCCCGGCATTGTCGTCGAGACGCACCGCGGGGGCAACGAGGGCGCGAACTCCGCCCCGCGGGAATTCGGTGTCGCTTTTCCGGTTGGCATCGGTGCCTCCCCGGCGCTAGGTTGCTCACATGAGCGAGCCACTCCTGCCCGACAGCGACACGATGTACCGCGCCCTCGTGGAGCGCGACCCTGCCTTCGACGGCCTGTTCTTCACCGGCGTCACCACCACCGGGATCTTCTGCCGCACGACGTGCACCGCCCGGAAGCCGCACCGCGAGAACGTCGTGTTCTTCCCCACGGCCCACGACGCGCTGGAAGCCGGGTACCGCCCGTGCCGGGTGTGCCGCCCGTTCGAGGCCCCCGCGAGCACCCCAGAACCGGTGCGGCGCCTCCTGGCCGACGTCGAGGCCGACCCCTCCCTGCGCATCTCGGAGGAAGAGCTGCGCGCGCGCGGGATCGACCCCGCCGGCCTGCGGCGCTGGTTCAAGAAGCACCACGGGATGACGTTCCAGGCGTACGCCAGGACGCTCCGGGTCGGGGCGGCGTTCGCCCGCATCCGGCAGGGCGACAGCGCGACCGACGCGGCGTTCGACCACGGATGGGACTCTCTGTCCGCCTTCGGCGAGGCGTTCCGCAAGGTCATGGGCGCCGCGCCGACCCACGCGCGCGGGCCGGTGGTGACCGTCGCGAGGGTCGAGACACCGATCGGGCCGATGCTCGCCGGCGCGACGCCGGACGGCGTCTGCCTGCTCGAGTTCCTCGAGCCGGGCGCAGTCGAGGCCCAGCTCGTGCGCCTCGGTGCGGCGCTGAATGCGACGCTGGTCCCCGGGACGAATCCGCACCTCGACCGCCTCGCGGACGAGCTCCGCCTGTATTTCTCCGGCCAGCTGCGGCGCTTCGACGTGCCGCTCGACATGCGCGGGACGCCGTTTCAGCGGAAGGTTTGGTCCGCGCTGCTGACGATCCCGTACGGCGAGACGCGCTCGTACTCCGAGCAGGCGCGGATCGTCGGCGACACCGCCGCGGTGCGGGCGGTCGCGAGCGCGAACGGCGACAACCCGATCGCCGTCGTCGTCCCGTGCCACCGGGTGGTCGGAGCCGACGGCTCGCTCTCCGGGTACGGCGGCGGCCTGTGGCGCAAGCGCTGGCTGCTCGACCTAGAGCGCACGGGCCTCCAAGCGTCCGGCTGAGCGGTGAGTGCCCAGAGTCAAGAGTCAAAAGTCGAAAGTCGAAAGTCGAAAGTTCGAGGCTCACAGATCACGGCCCACAAGCAGCGGTAGTGTCCGCCTGGTGTACGTCCCACTGGGAGGGCGGGGGACCTTCGACTTTCGACTTTCGACTTTCAACCTTCGACTGTCCGTCATCGTGCGAGCCGGCGCGGGGCGGTACACTCGCCCGATGGCAGGTCGTGCTCAGGCGGACCACCTGGCGGCGCGGATCGAGGCGGAGCTGCGACGGCTCGCCGATCCGGAACGCGCCGAGGGCGCCAAGCGCTACCTGAAGAGCGCGCTGGAGTTCATCGGCGTCGCGACGCCAGAGTTCCGGCGCGCGCTCAGATCCGCCCTCAAGGCGGGCCCGCCGTTGGACCGAGCGACGCTGCTGGCCGCCGCGACACGGCTCTGGGCCAGGCCCGTTTTCGAGCTGCGGGCGGCCGCGGTCGAGTTGCTCGACACCAGGGCCGCCCTGCTGCTCCCGGAGGACGCCGCGCTCGTGGAGCGGCTCATCCGCGAGGCGCGGACGTGGGCGCTGGTGGACACCCTCGCCGCGCACACGGCGGGCTCGCTCGCGGAGCGGTTCCCGGAGCTCTCGGCGACGCTCGACCGGTGGGCCCGGGACCCCGACTTCTGGGTCCGGCGCGCGGCGATGCTGGCGCTTCTGGGTCCGCTCCGGCGCGGCGGCGGCGATTTCGAGCGCTTCGCGCGCTACGCCGACGCCATGCTCGGCGAGAAGGAGTTCTTCATCCGCAAGGCGATCGGGTGGGTGCTGCGCGAGGTCTCCAAGAAGCGCCCCGAGCTTGTCGCCTCGTTCCTCGCACCTCGCATGAGCCGGGCCTCCGGCGTGACGCTCCGGGAGGCTCTCAAGTACCTCCCGCCGGAAGACCGACGCCGGCTGCTGAGCGCTCACTCCGCCTCGGCGGGGCGCACACGCCGACCCGGGAACGGGTAGGGTGGCCGCGCGGACGCGCCCGCACCGAGCACGGTGGACCGTGCGGCGCCGGGCGCGTCTGGGCTACAGTGGCGCTCGGGAGGCGGCGATGAGCAATGCGATCGTTGGTTGGGTGCTCGCGGCCACGCTGGCGGGTGTGGTGGCGGCGGCGCAGGGGACCGGGGCCACGACGGGCGGGCCCGACACTGCGCTGGTGGTGATCGACATCCAGGAGTTCTACTTCGAGGGCGGCCGCCTGCCGCTCGTCAACCCCGTCGCCGCGAGCGAGCAGGCACGCAAGGTCCTCGACCGGTTCCGTGCGAAGCGGTGGCCGGTGATCCACGTCCAGCACCTGCCCAAGAGTCAGACCACACCGAGCCCGAACGCCGGCGACCCCCAGTACAGGATCCATCCCAACGTGCTCCCCGTCGCGGGCGAGACCGTCATCGGGAAGCACTACGCCAACGCATTCCGCGACACGGACCTCGAGGCCACATTGAAGAGGCTCGGCGTCACCAAGCTCGTGATCTGCGGGATGCAGACCCACATGTGCGTCGAGGCGACCGCCCGCGCCGCCGCGGACCTCGGCTACGACGTCACGGTCGTCCACGACGCCTGCGCGACCCGCGACCTCTCGTTCGGAGGGACCACGGTCCCGGCCGCCCAGGTGCACGCGGCGGCACTGGCCGCGCTCGCCAACTCGTACGGCCGCATCGTCTCCACCGACGAGCTGCTCGGCCAGCTCAACTGAGCGCGACCGACCTCTCGACGAGACGGCTCGCTGACCGCGAGAGGGTAGACGATGGAGGGCGGACGGAACACCAGGACCCGCTGGGGTTATCGTCCCCCCCGGTCTTCCGTCTTCCGTCTTCCGTCTTCCGTCTTCCGTCTTCCGTCTTCCGTCGTCCCTTTTCCCTCTACCGTCTTCCCGCTTCTCAGTCGATCTCGAACGCGACGTACTTGAGCAGCCCCTGGCGCTCGATCTGGACGACGACGGGATCGCCGTCCTTCAGGCCGTGGACCGCCTTGCGCAGCTCCGCGAGCGAATGGACCGGCGTCCAGTTGACCGCGTGGATCACGTCGCCGGGCTGGAACCTCGTCGCCGGAGGCGATGCGTCCGCCGACATCGCCGCCACGAGGACCCCGCTGTCCTTGCGCAACGGGTGCAGCATCTCCGCGAGGTTGGCGTCGACGTCGAGCCCCAGGATGTCGAGCTCAGGTACGAGGTTCTTGTCGGGCCGCACAAGGTCCACGAAGCTTCCCGGGTCCTCGGAGCGCTCGATCGTGGGCACCCGCACGGCCACCTTCTCGCGGCCCCGCAAGATCCCGAGCGTCACCGCCGCGCCGATCGGGTGGCGGTACAGGTGGAGCCCGAACTGCCGGACGTCTCCGACGTCGGAGCCGTCCTCCGTGAGGATGACGTCGCCGATCCGGACGCCGGCCTTGCCCGCCGGCCCGTCCGGGTCGAGGTCCGCCACGATCACCCCCCACGCCTGCGGGAGCTGCATCGCCGCCGCCATGACCGGGGTCACCGACTGTACCTGCACCCCGATCACGGCCCGGCGGACGCGCCCGCTCGCGCGCAGCTGGTCCGCGATCGAGCGCACCGTGTTGCTCGGGATCGCGAAGCCGACGCCCTCGCTCCCGCCCGACTGCGTGAGGATCATCGTGTTGATGCCGATCACGCGGCCGCTGGAGTCCACGAGCGGGCCGCCGGAGTTGCCGGGGTTGATCGGCGCATCGGTCTGGACGAACGCGGGGATGTCGTCGGGCCTGAGCTGCCGTGCGACCGCGCTGACGACGCCCATCGTGACCGTGTTGCCGAGGCCGAGCGGTGAGCCGAACGCGAGCACGATCTGACCCTGCCGGATCCGGTCCGAGTCGCCGAGCTCGAGCGCCTTGAGGCCGTGGGGTTCGACCTTGACGACCGCGAGGTCGGTCGCCGTGTCGATCCCGATCAGCTCGGCGTCGAGCTTCACGCCCCGCGGCCGCACCACCGCCGGCAGCGACGCCTCGCCGTCGCTCGTGGCCGGGACAAGCACCTGGATCCTGCTCGCGCGTGAGACGGCGTGCGCGTTGGTGACGATGTACCCGTCCGGGTCGATCACCGTCCCCGAGGCGGTCCCTTGCTGCTTCGTCATCACGTCGTACTGCCCCTGGCCCACGCCGTACCCGCTCACGAAGATCTGCACCACCGACGGAGCCACCTGCTCGACGATCCGCGTGAACGATCCGCTGATCGCCTGGAGCGCCTCCTGATCGCGCGCAGCCGGCGGCTGGGCGAGAGCCGCCCGCGCCACGATCGCCAACCCAAATGCCGAAACGACACGCGAGCTCGCGCCGAGTCTCATCAAGCCCACCTCGCTTTCCTGTGCTGCGCCGGGTGAGAGAGCACGACCGGACCGGCCAAATCCCCCTGCCTCAAGACGCCCCGGCGAACCGACCGGATACAGGCTAGCAACAATCGCGCCAGCCGCTGCCGAGGGGCGTGACCGGGGTCAGGGGCCAGGGTGAGGCCCCAGGGGTCAGCAAGGGCGAAACGAGCAGGACCGTGGCGAGCCGCGTGTAGCCGCGCAGCCGCCGTTGGGCCAGATGCAAGGCGCACGAGGCGGGAGGAGCGGAGCGTAGCCGGAGGCTACGTGAGCATCCGAGCCGCCGAGTGCAACGCAGCAGATGGTCCGACGCCGGCTGCGCCCAGCGGGCTACTACTTCAACCCCCGCTTGACCAACAACGGCTCCACGCTGGGCTCGTGTCCCCTGAACCTCACATACCCCGCCATCGCATCGTCCGTCCCCGGCCGCTCGAGGATGTTCGCCCGGAACGACGCGGCCGTGGCCTTGTCGAAGATCCCGTTCTCCTTGAACGCCTGGAACGCGTCGGCGACCAGGACCTCCGCCCAGATGTAGCTGTAGTACCCGGCGGAGTAGCCGCCGCCCGGCCCGAAGATGTGCGCGAAGTACGGGCTCCTGTACCGCACGACGATCTCGGGCATCGCGTGGATCCGGGCGAGCGTGGCGTTCTCGAACGCCGTCGCGTCGCGCTCCTTCGTGTCGGCGATCGTGTGCCAGTCCATGTCGAGGTACGACGCCTCGATGTACTCGACGCTCGCGAACCCCTGTCCGAACTGTCGCGCCTTCTCCACCTTTGCCACCAGCGCGGCCGGGATCGCCTCGCCCGTCTTCCAGTGCTTCGCGTACGCCTTGAGCACCTCCGGCTCGAGCACCCAGTTCTCCATGATCTGCGACGGCAGCTCGACGAAGTCGCGCGGCACGCGCGCCGAGCCGTGGTAGTGGACGCGGGAGACGAGCGAGTTGAGGGCGTGCCCGAACTCGTGGAACAGCGTCTCCGCCTCCTCGAGCGAGAGGAGCGCGGGCGTGTCGGCCGTCGGGCGCGAGAAGTTGCACACGTTCACGACGATCGGGCGGATGTCCTTGCCGTCGCGGACGAACTGGTCGCGGTACCTTCCGCTCCACGCACCGCCGCGCTTGCCCGCCCTCGGGTGGTAGTCGGTCATGAACACGCCGAGGAACGACCCGTCCGCGTCCTTCACCTCGAACGTCCGCACCTCCGGGTGATACTTCGGGATGTCGGTCCGCTCGGTGAACGTGATCCCGTACAGCTTGTTGGCGACGAAGAACGCGCCCTCGCGGACGTGGTCGAGCTCGAGGTACGGGCGGAGCGCCTCCTCGTCGAAGTCGAACCGCGCCTTCTTCACCTTCTCCGAGTAGTACCGCCAGTCCCACGGCTCGAGCTTGAACTCCTTGCCGTCCGCCTTGATCGCGGCCTGCAGGTCCGCCGCCTCCCGGTGCGCGACCCTGAGTGCGGGAGTCCAGACCTGGTCGAGGAGTCCGTACACCTTCTCCGGCTTCTTCGCCATGTTGCGGTCGAGCACGAAGTCGGCCCACGTCGCGAACCCGAGCAGCCGCGCCTTCTCCGCCCGGAGCGCGGCGATCTTCGCGAGCACCGCCTTGTTGTCGCTCGCGTCGCCGTGGTCGCACCGCGTGATGTACCCGGTCAGGATCTGGCGTCGAAGCTCGCGGTTGTCGGCGTACTGGAGGAACGGCCAGATGCTCGGCGCCTGCAGCGTGAACACCCACTTCCCTTCGAGCTTGGCGGACTTGGCGGTCTCGGCGGCAGCGCTCACCACGCCGGGTGGGAGCCCCGCAAGGTCCTCCTTCCTCTCGACGACGAGCCGGAAAGCGTTCGTCTCCTTGAGCAGGTTGTCGGCGAACTTGAGACCCTCGAGCGCGAGCTCCCTGTTGATCGCCCGCAGCCGCGTCCGGCCCTCCCGGTCGAGGTTCGCGCCGCCGCGGACGAGGTCCTTGTACGTGTCGTCGACGAGCTTGCGCTGCTCGCGGTCGAGCTCGAGCGCGTTCCGCGTCTCCCACACCGCCCTGACGCGGGCGAACAGCGCCTCGTTGAGGTTGATGTCGTCGTTGAGCGCGGAGAGCTGCGGCGAGACCTCCTTCGCGATCCTCTGGAGCGCGTCGGTCGTCTCGGCGGACGACAGACCGAAGAACACGGTCTGGACGCGGTCCAGGAAATCGCCCGCCGCGTCGAGGGCGGCGACCGTGTTCGCGAACGTCGGCGCCTCGCCGCTCTGGACGATCGCGTCGACCTCGGCCCGCTTGCGCGCGATCCCCTCCTGGAACGCCGGCAGGAAGTGCGCGTCCTTGATCATGCCGAACGGGGGTACTCCGAACGGCGTCGTCCACTCAGCAAAGAACGGGTTCGCGTCCGCCGCCGGCGCCGCCTGAGCTGCCGCCGGCGGGGCCTGGCTCTGCGGGGCGACGGCCTGCTGAGCCGCGAGCGCCGGGAAGGTGACGGCGGCCACGATGGCGACGACGAGCCACTTGCGCATGGGGGAGCCCTCCTCGAACGTTGTGCCTCGGCCCCGAACGGCGGACACGGCCCGCCCGCCCGGGGCG
>DATKLI010000063.1:0-21271 GCA_035542455.1 Thermoanaerobaculaceae bacterium | reverse complement strand
CTTCGAACCTTCGAACCTTCGAACCTTCGAACCTCGAGTCGACCCGGGCGTGCCGAGCGACGATGCCTGTAGAATCGCCGCGTGCCGCAGGGCGTGACGCCGTCGAGGTGGGGAGCGCTCGCGCGCCGGATCACCGGCCGTCGGGCCGCGGCGCTCGCGGCCGCGTGGGCCGTGGTCGGCGGGGCGTACCTGTGGACACGGGTGTACGGCACCCCCGACGCGTTCCGCGCGGCGTACTGGACGAACTCCGAGTGGTCCGGCGCGCCGGCGCTCACGCGCACCGAGGGATCCATCCGCGCCGACGGCGACGACCTCAGGCGGCTGCTCGGCGACTCCCCGGGTACGAGCGCCGTGTGGAGCGGCGTCCTGTTCGCGCCTCGCGACGGGACGTACGACTTCACGGTCACGTCCGACGACGGGTCCTGGGTGATCCTCGACGGCGCGACCGTGATCGACAACGGCGGCCGCCACGGCGCGAGGACGAGGTCGGCCACGCTCCGACTCCGGCGCGGCGAGCACCGGCTCGAGGTCCGCTACTTCGACGCCGGCGGGCTCGCGGTGATCCGGTTCTCATGGCGCGCCGACGGTCTCCTCGGGAGGGCGCTGCCCCCCGGCGTCGTGTACCCGGCGCAGCCGGAACCGGGGCGGCCGCCCGCGGACTGGGCGTTGGCCGTGGTGGAGGTGGTGCTCGGGGCGGTACTCCTGCTGCTGACGGCGGCGGTTCTCGCCCGCGGCCTCGTCTGGCTCCGCGAGCGGCGTGAGCTCGACGCGACGCTCGCGGCCGTACTGTTCGCGGCGCTGCTCGGCGCGCTGGCGCTGCAGATCGCGGCGAGGCGCTCGACCTCGGTGACGGCGTGCGACTCGTACGCCTACCTCCAGGGCGCCGTGGCGATGGCCGCCCACGGTCCGCTGCACAGCGAGCTGCGCGACCCGCTGGTGCCGCAGGTCGTGGCGGGGTTCCGGACGCGGCCGGCCGGCCGCGACCTGGCGTTCCTGCTGAGCCCGCATGGCCACTACGTCCACGACTTCGCCGGCGGGATCAGCGCCAACGTCTTTCCGCCGGGCCTCATGTGGCTGCTGCTGCCGGCCGTGCACGCCGGTGGACCCGCCCTCGCCCTGCTGTTCCTGCCGGTCCTGACGCCCGCGTTCATGCTCGCGTTCTTCCTGGCCGTGCGCCGGCACGAGGGGCCGTGGCTTGCGCTCTGCGCCGCCGCGTTCGTTGCGTGGAACCCGGTGGTGTTCGAGAACACGGTCCTCCTGATGAGCGACGTCCCCTCGCTCGTGCTCACGGCTGCCAGTACGTTCCTCGTCTTCCTCAATCTGGAGAGGCCGCGGCCCGCGCTCCCGGCCGCCGCCGGCGCGTGCTTCGGCGTCGCACTCGCGGTGCGCTACTCGAACGCGGCCGCGATCGTCCCCGTCCTCGCGCTCTTCGCGATCCAGTGGTGGCGCCGTCGCAATCTCGGAGAGGTGGTGCGCGACGCGGCGGTGTTCGGCGTCGCGGGTGCGGTTGCGGGTCTGTTGCCGCTCGCGCTCTACACGCACGCCCAGTTCGGAACGGCGTTCCACCTCACGTACGACCCGTACACCGCGAGCCGGATGCAGCTCGCCCACTTCCTCCCGAACCTCGAGTTCTACGCCCGCAGCGTCGTCCACACCTTCGGCGTCGCGGGAGTCGTCGTGAGCGTGTTCGGGGCGGCGGTCTGTATCGCGCGGAGGGAGCGCCGCCTGCTCGCGCTCACGGGGGTTCTCACGCTCGCGGCGTTCCTGCTGCCGTACGCCTTCGAACGGCTGCGGGAGCACCGCTACCTGATGCCGGTCTACCCGTGGCTGGCGCTCTTCTACGGGTACGGCGCTCTTGCCGTCGGGAACGCCCTCCGGCGCTGGCGGGCGCTGCAGACGCTCGCGGTCGCGGCGCTCGCGGTGGCGCCGCTCCTCCACTCGTGGAGCCGGATCCCGAACGGGACGGTCCACCGCGACCGCACCTGCCGCGAGCTCGCGGCGCGCGTCGAGCCCGGTGCGGTGGTGTTCTGCGACGACCTCTCCGGTCCCGTGCGACTGTACGCGAACCTCACGGGGTACCGGTTCATCTGGACGCGGTTCGAGGTGCTGGCCGAGACGTGCGACACGCTCGCCCGGCTCGGCCGTCCCGTCTACTTCCTGCTGGACTGCGACGCGGCGCGCGAGCAGTTCGCGCTGCTGCGGGCGAAGGGCGTGCTGCCGCCCGACCATCTCGCGGACGCCGGCGCCGTCGACGGCCTCGCGCTATGGAGGTACGTGGCCGGGCGGTGACCCACGGCGCAGCCCCGGCCACCACCCCCTGCGGCGCGAACCCCTGGGACATCGCCGCGTATCATCGTCGGGGGGTGGCCACATGTCGGACGTCCTGCCGTGGCTTGAGTACCGCTGGAGCTTCGACTTCCCGGTCGGGATGTTCCGCGCGATCGTGGAGCGCGTGCGCGGAACCCCCGCTCGCCTCGAGGAGGTCGTCCGCTCCGCGCCGCCGAAGCGGATGACCCGCCGCCCCGGCGGGAAGTGGTCGGCGCAGGAGCACGCCGGGCACCTGGTGAGCCTCGAGGCCCTGTGGCACGTCCGCCTCGACGAGTTCAGGCGGGGCGCGGCGGCGCTGACGGCCGCCGACATGACGAACAAGGCGACCGACTCGGGCGACTACAACCGCCGCACGCTGGCGGCGATCCTGGCGGACTTCCGGGCCGCGCGCGGCGGCACGGTCGCGGTCCTCGACCGCCTCTCGCTCGAGGCCGCGGGCCACACCGCCGTCCACCCGCGGCCGGGGCGGTCGATCCGCCTCGTCGACCTCTGCTACTTCTGCGCCGAGCACGACGACCATCACCTCGCGATGATCCGGAACCTGCTCGCGACGTGACGGCCGACGCGGTCGGGCCGCACGCGGCCCTCGTCGTCGCCCGCGAACAGGGCGTTCCGAGGCGCCCGAACGCGGGGCGCCGCCGCCGGTCAACGGCCCAGCGCCGTCCTCAGAAACGCGTCGAGCGCGCGCCGCGCGTCCGGGCTCGCGGCGATGCCGCCGCCGTTGTGGCCGCCGACGAGTCCGGCGAACGCCTTCGGCTCCGGCGCGGCGGCGAAGAGCTCGCGGCCCATCTCGTACGGGACGAGGTCGTCGTCCGGCGAGTGGAGGACGAGGACGGGGCACCGCACGCCCCGGATGCGCGAGAGTGAGTCGTAGCGGATCGTCACGAGCAGGCGCACCGGGAGCCACGGGTAGTAGCGCCTCGCCATCGCGGCGACGCTCGTGAAGGTGGATTCGAGGACCAGTCCGGCCGGCGGCCGGCGCGTTGCCGCCTCCACCGCCACGGCGCCGCCGAGCGATTCGCCGAGATAGATCACGCCTGTGGGCGGGAACCCCTTCTCGCGTGTCACGAACTCCACTGCGGCGTCCATGTCCCGGTACGTTCCCTCCTCGGAGGGGCGGCCCTGGCTCTCGCCGTAGCCGCGATAGTCGAACGCCAGGACCGAGAGCCCCAGGTCGTGGAGGAGGCGCAGCTTCGCGAGCCGATGCGACCGGTTGCCGCCGTTGCCGTGCGCGAACACGAGCGCGCCGCGGGGCGCCTCCGCCGGGACCCACCACGCGCCGAGCGCCACGCCGTCGGAGGTCCGGAGCGCGGCCGGCTCGTACCGCAGCCCGGCGTCAGCCGGCGTGCCGGCGAGGGCGCGCTCGGGGAAGAAGACGAACGACTCCTGCTTGAGGAACATCAATCCGCACACCGCGGCGTACCCGAGGACGGCGACCGCCGCGCCCGCCCCGACCGCCGTCCGCACGCTCGCCAGCAGGCGTCCCTCCCGCGGGAAAGTGTAGCGCGTGCATCGCCGTATCCGGCGGTGCCGCGCTGGTCGTGGCGCCGGTGCGTTTGGATCGGGAACCACGAGGCGCCCCGCAGGCGCCCGCGGAATCCGGCCAGCCCACCGGCGAGGCGACGGCGCGGGGGGCGCTACGGACCGCGACGGGGCGACGGCTCGTAGAACCGCCCGATCCCCCAGGTGAGGCCGGCGAACAGCGTGTACCGCGGCGCTCCGTGCGAGAGACCGGCGTCCACGCCGCCGTCGAGCACGACGCGCGAGAGGGGCTTGAACGCGACGTACCAGAGCGTCGACACCACGCGCTCGACGGCGGCCGAGCCGCCGATCCCGTACAGCTCGCCGCCGAACGACCACTCCCGGCTCAGGTTGTGGCTGACCGAGACGGTGCCGGCCGGGACGAACCGGTGGCCGGCACCGTCGGCCGTGCCGCCCTCTCTCGTGTCGAGCACATTGAGGTCGACGTGGTTCTCGCCGAAGTCGCGGCTCGCGAACAGGCCCAGCGTGTCTGTCGCCGCGCCGGTGCCGAGACCCGCGTGCGCGTCGGCGGTCGGGAACTCGTGCGTGAGCTGGACGGCCTGGTCGAACCCGAGCGGCCCGCCACGCAGGTAGCACCACTGCACGCCGAGCGCGACGTCCGCCGGCCCCGACTCGGCGGGCGCGCCAGGGGACGCGAGGCGCAGCCAGCCGTTGCTCGAGATCCGCACCTCGAAGTCGGCCGCGACCCCGAGCTTGAGCAGCGTGGGTGTGCCGAACGCGCTGCCGCCGCCACGCTGCGAGGCCCGCTGCGCGCCGAACTCCAGCTCGGCGACGCCGGCCTGCGTCGTCCGCGCCGGCGTCGCGAACGTCGGCCGGTTGGGGTTTACCTCGATCGGTACGTGCTGCGCGGCCGCCGCCCTCGCGAGAGCCAGGGCGCAAGCGACCGCGAGCGCCCTCCGCGTCCCCGGCGACACCTTCTCGTCCACCTCGCGATTATCTCCCGCATCGGCGTCGCGTTCCCGCTACCGGCCTCGACGGATGGCGCGGACGGTCGGAGGCTACGCCGGCGGCGGGACCCGGAGAACCTCGCGCCCAGGGTGTCGTACAATCCACCGGAATCCCTTCCAGTCGGAGGCCAATCATGCACAGCACTCGATGGTGTATCGGCATCGCGGTCGCGGTGGCGGCGGCGCTCGCAGCCGCGCGCGGGGGCGGCGCGTTCATCGCGCCGGGGATGGCGGTGAGCGGGCACACCCGCTCCGCGGACGGGGTCGAGATCGCGTACTCGGAGCGGGGGAGCGGGCCGCTCGCGATCGTGTTCATCCACGGCGGGCTGGCCGACCGGACGTTTTGGGCGCCGCAGTTCGCGGGGCTCCCGGGCGAGTACCGCCTCGTGGCGCTCGACCTCGCCGGCCACGGCGACTCGGGCTCCAACCGGGCCACGTGGACGATCGCGGCGTGGGCAGGCGACGTCGTCGCCGTGGCGGATGCGCTGAAGCTCCAGCGGATCGTGCTCGTCGGCAACTCGCTCGGCGGGCCGGTGGCGCTCGAGGCGGCCGCGCGCCTCAGGGGGCGCGCGATCGGCGTGATCGGAGTGGACACCCTCCACGACGCGACGCAGCGGATGCCGAAGGAGGCGGCGCACCAGCAGGCGGAGGCGCTCCGGAAGGACTACGCGGCGGGGTGCCGCGCGATGGTGGCCGCCCTGTTCCACCCGGGGACGCAGGCGGAGTTCCGCGCGTGGGCGGAGCGGCGGATGTGCTCCGCGCCGCGCCCGATGGCGGCCGCGATGATGGAGAGCTTCGGCGGGTACGACATGGCACCCGCGTTCCGCAACGCCGGCGTGCCGATCCGCGGGATCAACGGCGACCTGTGGACCACGCGGACGGACGTCAACCGCACGGTGACGCCCGACTTCGACGCGGTGATCATGAAGGGTGCGGGGCACTACCCGATGCTCGAGCGCCCGGCCGAGTTCGACCGCCTGCTCCTCGAGTACGTGCAGGCCTTCGACCGCGTCGCGCCGCGGCGGTAGCGGCCGGTCAGGCGCAAGGGAAGAGGGAAGAGGGAAGAGGGAAGACGGAAGAGGGAGAACCCGACGAGAGGTCGCGGGTTCCCGGTCTTCCCTCTGCCCCCTCCCGTCTTCCGTCTGACCACAGGTCCGCAATCGGTCGGGCCT
The DNA here is from genome assembly GCA_035542455.1 of Thermoanaerobaculaceae bacterium. GTDB lineage: Bacteria > Acidobacteriota > Thermoanaerobaculia > Thermoanaerobaculales > Thermoanaerobaculaceae > RBG-13-68-16. The sequence continues at coordinate 15,282 of DATKLI010000063.1, read as the reverse complement.
TCGAACTTGGCGTTTGCGGGCAGGATCACCCCCAGAGGAAGCCCTTCAGCACCACAAAGGCCCGGTCCACGTCCGCGTTCGCCAGCACGATCGACAGCTCCGTGTAGGTGGACACCACCTCGACGACGTTGATGTCGTGCCATGCGAGCTGCTTGAGGATGGAGTAGTGGACGCCCGGCGTGCCGACCGCCTTCGCCGGAAGCCGCACCGTGATCGAGGAGAGCTGCTCGAGGCGCGCCACCTCGCGCTCGCCCGCGAACAGGCGGTCCACGTCGCCGGCGGCGGAGCGGCTCACGATGAGCGTGACCTCCGAGATCCCCTGGGTGATCGCCACGAAGGTGTCGCGCCGCCTCGCCATCGCGGCCAGGAGCTGGCGCTTGTGGTCGAGGATCGTCGGCGAGTTCTGAAACGTGAACTCCACCAGGTCCGAGCGCAGGGTGAGGTCGCCGATGTTGCGGAGGACGTTCCCGAGCGGGCGTGGGCGCCTTCGCAGGCCGACGGCGAGCCGTCGCAGGCCCATGACGATGGCGGGCTCCGAGACCTGGCGTGCGACGCGGGCCTCGACCTCCAGCCGGATCTCGCGCGCGACGGCCGATAGGTTCAAGACGCCGCGTCGCAGCCCTTCCTCGAGAAACGGTGCGTGGGTCACGATCCGCTCGACGACCTCGGGCACGGTGATCATGTTCGAATTCTAACAATCCGGCGTCAATTTGTGCGATCGCGTGAAGAATTTGACGGCCCAACGGCCGCGGCTCAGACTCCGTCTCCGTGGATCCGAGCCAGGGAGGGAAGCGATGACCCAGATGGAGTCCACCTGTCCGATCTGCGACGGCGCCGTGCCGCTGCCCGCCGACGCCGCCGTCTCCGAGATCATCCACTGCCCGGACTGCGGCAGCGACCTCGAGGTCGTGGGGCTGGAGCCGCCGTCGCTCGCCGAGGCCCCGGCCGAGGAAGAGGACTGGGGGGAGTAGATGGTCACGGTCCTCGACAGCACGCTGAGGGAGGGCGAGCAGACCCCCGGCGTCGCCTTCGACCTCCACATCAAGCTCGCGATCGCCGACCTCCTCGACGCGATCGGCGTGGACGTGATCGAGGCCGGCCACCCGGCCGTCAGCGACGAGATCCGTTCCGCGGTGGAGGCGCTCTCGGGGCGGGGGCTGCGGGTGACGGTCGCCGCCCACGCCCGCTCGCTCGACCGCGACGTCCGCCTCGCTCTCGAGTGCGGCGTCGGCTTCCTCGGGATCTTCTACTGCGTCTCCGACGACCGCCTCGGGGATCAGGGGAAGACGTTGCGCTCGGCCGTGGACCAGATCGCCGGCGTGATCGCCCGCGCGCGGGAGGCCCAGCCGGGGATCGTGATCCGCTACACGCCCGAGGACGCGGTGCGGTCGCCGTTCGAGAACGTCGTGGCCGCGGCCTCGGCGGCCGTGGAGTCGGGCGCCGACATCATTTCTGTCGCCGACACCACCGGCACGATGATCCCCGGCACGTCCAGGAGCCTGTACGACTTCCTCTCGCGCCTGATCGAGCGGCTCGCCGAGCGCGATCTCACGCCGAGGTTCGCCGTCCACTGCCACAACGACCGCGGCCTCGCGCTCGCCAACGCCCTCGACGGCGTCCGCGCCGGCGCGACGATCGTGGACGCCTCGGTGCTCGGGCTCGGCGAGCGCGCGGGGATCGTGGACCTCGCCGCGCTGCTGGCGGTCCTCGCGATCGACATGGGGGAGAACCGGTTCGACCTCGCGCGGCTGACGGAGCTGTACGCCCTCGTGAGCCGGTACGCGGGCGTCCCGGTTCCGGTCAACCTCCCCGTGTGCGGCGCCAACGCCTTCACGCACTGCGCCGGCGTGCACACGCAGGCGGCGATCCGGAACCCGCTCCACTACCAGAGCCTGCCCCCGGAGCCGTTCGGCCGCCGCTCGCAGATCGCCCTCGACCACATGGCCGGCATGGCGACGCTGCGCCACTGCCTCGACCGCATCGGCGAACACGACGTCGACCCCGAGCTCGCGGGCCTCGTGCTGGCGAAGGTCAAGGAGGTCGGTGCGCGGGGACGCTCGATCGACGACGCGGAGCTCGCCTACATCGTCCGCTTCCTGCGCTTCAGGAGGGAGAACAATGCGCCTCGGGTTTCTGCACTCGATCGTCCGGACCGACGAAAAGCTGCTGCTGGCTGAGCTCCGCGACCGCCCGGGCGTCGAGGTCGTCATGCTCGACGACCGGGAGCTGGCGTTCACTCTCGGCCGCAACGGGTTCGGCGTGGACGTCGTGCTCGAGCGTTGCGTCAACCACTCGCGCGCGCTGCACGCCCTCCGCCTGTTCGAGAGCGTCGGCGTGACGTGCGTGAACGCGTTCCGCGTGGCGACGACGTGCGGCGACAAGCTGCTCACCTCGGTGGTGCTGGCCGAGCACGGCGTCCCGCAGCCGGAGGTCCGGGTCGCGTTCACCGAGGAGACGGCGCTCCAGGCGATCGAGGAGATGGGGTACCCGGTGGTGCTGAAGCCTGCCGTCGGCTCGTGGGGGCGCCTGCTCGCGAAGGTGAACGACCGCGATGCCGCCGAGGCGCTGCTCGAGCACAAGACGGTGCTGGGGAGCTACCACCACTCGATCTTCTACATCCAGCGGTACGTCGAGAAGCGCGGGCGCGACATCCGGGCGTTCGTGGTCGGGGACGCCTGCATCGCGGCGATCTACCGCACGTCGGACCACTGGATCACGAACACGGCCCGCGGCGGCAAGGCCTCGAACTGCCCGGTGACGCCCGACCTCGCGGAGCTCGCCGTCCGCGGCGCGCGCGCCGTCGGCGGGGGGATCGTCGCGCTCGACATCTTCGAAGGCCCGGACGGGCTGCTGGTCAACGAGATCAACTACACGATGGAGTTCAAGAACTCGATGGCGCCGACGGGCGTCAACATCGCGGGCGCGATCGTCGACTACACCCTCAGGGTGGCACGCCGGGCCGGCCATGCCTGACGGCGGCGGGAACGGCCGGCTGCGCGCGGCGATCGTCGGAGGCTCCGGGTACTCGGGAGGCGAGCTGCTCCGGCTGCTCCTGTACCACCCGCACGTCGAGGTGGTCCAGGTCACGTCGGAGCGCCACGCGGGGCAGCCGGTGGGGCGCGTCCACCCGAACCTGCGGAGGCGCACGGAGCTCTCGTTCTGCGCCGCCGCCGAGCTCCGCCCCTGCGACGTGCTCTTCCTCTGCCTGCCGCACGGCGAGGCGATGGGCCGCATCGACGCGTTCCTCGGGCTCGCTGAGAGGATCGTCGACCTCTCCGCCGACTTCCGCCTGCGCGACCCGGCCGCGTACGAGAAGTGGTACGGCGTGGTACACCCGCGCCCCGACCTGCTCTCGCGCTTCGTGTACGGAGTGCCGGAGCTCCACCGCGAGGAGCTGCGCGGCGCCCGGCTCATCTCCGGCGCGGGGTGCAACGCCACCGCCACCGTCCTCGCGCTCGCCCCGCTGTACCGCGCCGGGGTCGTCGAGCGGGGGCGCACGGTGGTGGAGGTCAAGGCCGGCTCGAGCGAGGGCGGGGCGGCGTTCGGTGCGGCGACGCACCACCCCGAGCGCCAGCACTCCGTCCGCTCCTACCGCCCGACGGCGCACCGGCACATCGCGGAGATCGTCCAGGAGCTCTCCGACGGCGAGCCGGAGGAGCTCCACTTCTCGGCGACCGCGATCGACATCGTGCGCGGACTGCTCGCGACCGCGCACGTCTTCCTGAACGAGGACCTCGACGAGCGGGCGATCTGGCGGATCTACCGCAGCGCGTGGGGGGCCGAGCCGTTCATCCGGATCGTCAAGGAGCGCGACGGCCACTACCGGTACCCGGAGCCGAAGCTCCTGTGGGGGACGAACGGGTGCGACATCGGGTTCGAGCGCGACCCCGCCTCCAGGCGGCTGGTCGTGATGAGCGCCATCGACAACCTCGGAAAGGGTGCGGCCGGACAGGCGGTGCAGGCGCTCAACGTCGCGTGCGGCCTGCCGGAGACCGCCGGGCTCGAGTTCCCCGGCCTGCACCCGGTGTGAGGGGGCGAGCGTGCTGATCGTCAAGATCGGAGGCGGGGCGGCGATCAACGTCGCGGGTGTCGTGGACGACCTCGCGGCGCTCTCCGAGCAGACCGTGCTGGTCCACGGCGCCAACGCGGCGCGCGACCGGCTTGCGTGCGCCCTCAGCCGGCCGACGCGGGTCGTCACCTCGGCATCGGGGTACACGAGCGTGTTCTCCGACGACGACGCGATCGACCTGCTGATGATGGCGTACGCCGGCCTGCGCAACAAGCGGATCGTCGAGCTGTGCCAGGCGCGCGGCGTCAACGCCGTCGGGCTGTCGGGTCTCGACGGGCGCGCCGTCCAGGGTCGCAGGAACTCGGGGATCCGCGTCCGGGACGGCGGCAAGACGCTGCTCCTGCGCGACAACTCCGGGAAGCCGACAGGGGTGAACGTCCCTCTGCTCCGCCTCCTCCTCGACAACGGCTACGTGCCGGTGCTCACCGTCCCGATCGCCGACGAGGACGGGCGCGCCGTCAACAGCGAGAACGACGACATCGTCGCGGCGCTCGCCCGCGCCCTCGGGTGCGGGCGCGTCGTCCAGCTGATCGAAGCCCCCGGGCTGCTCGCGGACCCGGCCGACCCGAAGTCGGTCGTCCCGCGCGTTCGGCCGGACGAGCTCGCCGGCTGGGAGGAGCGTTCGGAGGGACGGTTCAAGCGCAAGGTCGCCGGGCTGCGGAAGCTGTGCGCCGACGGCGGGCCGGAGGTGGTGATCGCGGACGGGCGCGGCCCGCATCCGCTCGCCGACGCGCTCGCGGCGCGCGGCACGGTGATCGCGTGAGGGCATCGTGACCGACTACACCGCACTGCAGAAGCGGGTGCTCGTGGACACGTACGTGAACCGCGGGCTCACGATCGTCCGCGGCGAGGGGGCGTTCGTGTTCGACGTCGAGGGGCGTCGCTACCTCGACCTGACCTCGGCGTACGGCACCGCGGTGCTGGGGTACGGGCACCCCGCCCTCACGCGGGCCGTGTCGCGCCAGCTCGAGACGCTGCACGTGCTCCACTGCTCGTTCGCCAGCGACGTCCGCGTCGACGCGTCGCGCGCCCTGCTCGCGCGAGTCGGCCCGCCGCTCAAGAGGGTGTTCTGGAGCAACTCCGGCGCGGAGGCGGTCGAGGCGGCGCTCAAGCTCGCGGCGCTCGCGACCGGCCGGCACCGGATCGTCGCCTGCGTTGGGGCGTTCCACGGCAAGACGCTCGGGGCGCTCTCGCTCACCCACGACCCGAGGTACCGCGCGGGGTTCGAGCCGCTGCTCTGGGACGTCGTCCACGTGCCGTTCGGCGACGCCGACGCGCTGGGGGCGGCTGCCGACGGGGCTGGGGCGGTGTTCGTCGAGCCGATCCAGGGCGAGAGCGGCGTGCGGCCCGCGCCGCCCGGGTTCCTGCGCGCGGCGCGCGAGATCTGCGACGGGAGCGGCGCCCTCCTCGTCCTCGACGAGGTGCAGACGGGGGTCGGGCGCACCGGCCGGTTCCTCGCGTGCCACGGCGAGGGCGTGGCGCCCGACGTCGTCTGCCTCGGCAAGGGGCTGGCGGGAGGGGTGCCCGCGGGAGCCACGCTCGTGACCGAGGCGGTGGCGTCGCGCGCACACCGCGGCGCCCACTCCACGACGTTCGGAGGCAACCCGCTCGCGGCCGCGGGCGTGATGGCGGTTCTGGAGGTGCTCACCGACGAGTTCCTCGAAGCGGTCGCGGCGGGCGGCGAACGGTTCATGGGGCGGCTGCGCGACGTCGGCGAGCCGCGGGTCGTCGAGGTGCGGGGCCGGGGCCTGATGGTCGCCGTCGAGGTCGCCGGCGACCGCGACCGCGTGCTGCGCGATCTCCAGGCCGAGGGCGTGCTCGCGCTCTCGGCCGGGCCGTCGGCGGTCCGCTTCCTGCCTCCCTACGTCACCCCGGAGCCGGAGCTGGCGCGCGCCGCCGAGGTGCTCGCCGCCGCGCTGCGCCGGGTGTGAGGACGCGATGTGTCGCTTCCTCGTCGCGCGTTGCGCCGCGCCGTTCGACCCACGCGATCTGGTCGCGGAGTTCGCCGTCATGGCGGAGGCCTCGCGTTCGCCCGACGGCGACCGCCAGGGCGACGGGTGGGGGGTGGCGTGGCTCGACGACGGCGGCCGGTGGCAGCGCCATCGCTCGCTCGCGCCGATCTGGGAGGACTCTCCGTCCGAGGCGTGCCCGCGGGCGACGCGCGGCGTCGCCGTGCACGCCCGGAGCGCTTCGTTTCCGGGCGATCGCGGCGATCTCGAGCACAACCAGCCGTACCTCCTCGACGGGCACGCGTTCGTGTTCAACGGCCTGCTGACGGGCGTGTCGCTGCCGGGGCGACGGCGCGGCGAGATCGGTGCGCAGCGGATCGCCGCCCTCCTCGGCGCATTCCTCAAACGGCTCTCGCCTGCCGAGGCGGTCGGCAGGCTCCAACGCGTGCTCGAGGAGCGGTCGCGCCGCATCCCGGCCCTCGACCTCGCGATCGTCGGGAGCGCCGGCGTCGTCGCGCTGTCGCGGTTCACCTCGCACCCCGAGTACTACCGGCTCCATGCATGCGCGGACGGAGCGGTCGAGGCCGTGTGCTCGCAGCCTCTCGACGGGCGCCCGTGGCGCGAGCTGCCGACGGGGACGCCCGTCGCGCTCGGGGCGCCCGCGGCGGGCGGGTAGCCGGTCGGGGAGGAACGTCGCCGGCGTCGCCCGCGCGGGCCGCGGCCGGTCAGTGAGCAGCCGCGACGGGCGGCGGCGCGGCCGACCCCGGCGCGCCGTCATCAACCGTGGCCGGCCCGGCAGCATCGACTGCGCGGGCGCGGACGATGAAGCGCTTGGGCGCCGACCCCGCGTAGTCGAACGGGTAGCACGTCACGAGCGTGAGCACCTTGCCGGGAGCGGGGTCCAAGACCGAGACGTCCTCCGGCGTCACCACCCACATCCTCTCGACGCGGTACCGGAACGTCCCGCGCGTCGAGGTGACGGTGACCTCGTCGCCGAGGCGCACGTGGCGCAGGCCGTAGAAGTCGGTGGTCCGGTGCGCCGCGAGCGCGACGTTGCCGTCGTCGCCGGGGAGGGGGGTCTCCGGGAAGTGGCCGACGGCCCGGCGGATCGTGGCGTCGTCCACGCCCTCGAGGATCGCCGCCGCGACGCCGACGCGCGCGATCGTGATGCGGCCGACGACGGGGTCGCTGGCCGTGACGGGCGGGTACGCGGGCACATCCTGCTCGCGCAGCGGCGCGCCCGCGTTCGCGGGGCGAGGGGCGAGCGACGCGAGCGTTGCGAGCGCGCACGCGGCGGCGGTGCCACGAGCTGTCGAGAGCGTCCTCATTCCTTCGGCCGCGGCCCGTCCTCGAGCGATTCGCTCCCGGGGACGGGACCGGCGCCCCCCGGCCGGAGAGCGTAGCAGGTCGAGCTCGCGGATGCGAGGCCGCAAGTTACGACGCTGTCTCAGGTTACAGTGCGGCGCCTTACATGCTGCGACGGTACTGCCCGCCGACCTCGTAGAGGGCGTGCGTGATCTGCCCGAGCGAGCAGCAGCAGACGGTGCGCAGCAGCTCGGCGAACAGGTTGCCGCCGGAGCGCGCCGTCGCCTGCAGGGTCGCGAGCGCCTCGGCGCTCGGCACCTCCCACGGCGCCGCCGGAGAGACCGTGGATTGTGGGTCGTTGGTCGTGGCTCGCCCACCGGAGGGTTGGGCCTCGCTCGATCCACGATCCACGATCCACGATCCACGATGTCGCTCCTGGAAGTCGCGGACGTGCGCGATACGCGCCTGCTTCTCCTCGGGTGTGGAGCGGGTGAGCGCGGCGGCCTCGAGCACGTTTTCGCCGCGATGCGGGTCGAGGAACGTGTTGACGCCCACGATCGGGTACGAGCCGTCGTGCTTGAGCTTCTCGTAGTGGAGCGACTCCTCCTGGATCCGCGAGCGCTGGTACCCCGTCTCCATCGCGCCGAGCACGCCGCCGCGCTCGGAGAGCCGCTCGAACTCGTCGAGCACCCGCCGCTCGACCTCGTCGGTGAGCCACTCTGCGAACGCCGATCCCTGGAGGGGGTTCTCGTTGGCGAGCAGGCCGAACTCCCTGGTGTTGATCAGCTGGATCGCCAGCGCGCGCCGCACCGACTCCTCGGTCGGGGTCGTGATCGCCTCGTCGTACGCGTTGGTGTGGAGCGAGTTGCAGTTGTCGGCGAGGGCGAGGAGCGCCTGCAGCGTCGTGCGGATGTCGTTGAACGCGATCTCCTGCGCATGCAGGGAGCGCCCCGAGGTCTGGATGTGGTACTTGAGCTTCTGCGAGCGCTCGTTCGCGCCGTAGCGCTCGCGCATCGCGCGGGCCCAGATCCGGCGCGCGACCCGGCCGATCACGGTGTACTCGGGGTCCATCCCGTTCGAGAAGAAGAACGACAGGTTGGGCGCGAACTCGTCGACGTTCATCCCGCGCGCGAGGTAGACCTCGACGTAGGTGAACCCGTTGGCGAGCGTGAACGCGAGCTGGCTGATCGGGTTGGCGCCCGCCTCGGCGATGTGGTACCCGGAGATCGAAACCGAGTAGAAGTTCTTCACGTCGTTCGCGATGAACCACTGCTGGATGTCGCCCATCATCCGGAGGGCGAACTCGGTGGAGAAGATGCACGTGTTCTGCGCCTGGTCCTCCTTGAGGATGTCGGCCTGGACTGTCCCGCGCGCCTGTGCGACCGCGCACGCGAGCGCCTCTTCCCACTCGCCGGGGGCGAGGAGGGGAGCGATCTCGTCCCAGCGCTTCCCCCCTGCCAATGGGTGGAGTGCGTCCTCGGGCGTGCCCGCGAGACGCCCGTCGGCGATCAGGCGGCGCTTCGCCTCCTGCCGACCGGCGACGTTGAAGAACATCGCAAGGATCATCGGTGCCGGGCCGTTGATCGTCATGGATACCGAGGTGTTCGGCGCGCACAGGTCGAACCCCGCGTACAGGCGCTCCATGTCCTCGACGGTGCAGATCGAGACGCCGGACTCTCCGACCTTGCCGATGATGTCGGGGCGCTCCTCGGGGTCCTCGCCGTACAGCGTCACGGAGTCGAACGCGGTGGACAGGCGCGCGAACGACTGCCCGCGCGACACGTAGTGGAAGCGGGCGTTGGTGCGCTCGGGGCCGCCCTCGCCGGCGAACATCCGCGTCGGCAGCTCCTCGGTGCGCTTGAACGGGAAGACGCCGGCGGTATAGGGGTACGCCCCGGGAACGTTCTCCGCACCGAGGAACAGCACGATGTCGCCCCAATCCGCGAGGTCGGGGAGGACGACCTTCGGGACGTGGGTTCCGGAGAGCGACGCCGACGTCAGCGGCACGGTGATCTTCCTCCGGCGCACCGTGTAGGTGAACGTGTCCGCGGCGTACTCGCGCCGGAGCTCGGCCCACGTGGCGAGCTGCTCGCGGGTGTCGGGCGCGAGGTCGCTCGCCACGCGCCGGATCTCCTCGTCGAGCGGCGCGAGCGCCCCGCCGGCGTGCGCCGTGCCGCCCGCCACCTCCTCGAACACCCGCCACATCGCCTCGTGGCTCTCGTCGTCCCCCGACCCCTGACCCCTGACCCCCGGCCCCGCACCGGCGAGCACGGCCCGCGCCCCGACCAGCTGATACAGCGTCCTCGCGACGCGCGCCTGCGCCTCGACCCGCTCGTGCGCGCCGCGGCAGGCGGCGGCGATCTCGCGCAGGTACCCGACGCGCCCGCCCGGGATGAGCGGGTGGCGCTGGGGCTCGCCGGCCGGCTGCGCGCTCGTCGTCTCGAGCCGCCACCCCGCGCCGACCTCGCGCTCGAGGTGCGAAACCAGGGCGAGGTAGAGCATGTTCACGCCCCGGTCGTGGAACTGGTGCGCGCACGTCGGGAAGACCGGGAGCCCTTCGTCCGGCACGTTGAACTCGTTGCGGTTGCGGCGAAGCTGCTTGCGGACGTCGCGGAGCGCGTCGAGCGCCCCCGGGCGGTCGAACTTGTTGATCGCGACGAGGTCCGCGAAGTCGAGCATGTCGATCTTCTCGAGCTGCATCGCGGCGCCGTACTCGGGCGTCATCACGTAGACCGAGAGGTCGGCGAGGTCGGCGATCTCGCTGTCGGCCTGTCCGGCGCCCGCCGACTCGACGATCACGAGGCCGAAGCCGGCGGCGATGCAGACGTCGATCGCCGCCTTCGTGCTCGCGGAGAGCGTCCGGTGTGCCTGGCGGGTCGCGAGCGACCGCATGTAGACCCGGGGCGAGCCGAGCGAGTTCATCCGGATGCGGTCGCCGAGCAGCGCGCCGCCGGTGCGCCTCTTGGTCGGGTCGACCGCGAGGACCGCGATCGTGAGGTCCCGGAAATCGGCGAGGAAGCGCCGCACCAGCTCGTCGGTGAGCGACGACTTCCCGGCGCCCCCGGTGCCGGTGATCCCCACCACCGGGCTCCTGGCGCGCGGGTCCGTGGGTCGTGGGTCGTGGGTGGTGGGTCGCAAAGGCGCGGCCGCCGGCCGCCCTTGCTCGGCCATCGTGATGAGTCTCGCCACCGCGAGATGCCCTCTGTCGGCCGAGTGGCTTCGGTCGTCCCCAATCCACGATCCACGATCCACGACCAACGGCTTCTGGTCGGCAACGCAGGCGTCGAGCATCGCCTGGATCATGCCGTCGAGGCCGAGCGCGCGTCCGTCGTCGGGGGAGAAGATGCGGGCCACGCCGCGCCGGTGGAGCTCGGCGATCTCCTCGGGCACGATCACGCCGCCGCCGCCGCCGAACACCTTGACCCGTGCCGCGCCGCGCTCGCGGAGGAGCTCCACCATGTAGGAGAAGAACTCCATGTGGCCGCCCTGGTACGAGGAGACCGCGACCGCGTCGGCGTCCTCCTGGATCGCCGCGTCCACGATCTCGGTCACCGAACGGTCGTGGCCGAGGTGGATCACCTCGGCGCCGTGGGCCTGCAGCAGCCTGCGGATGATGTTGATCGCCGCGTCGTGCCCGTCGAACAGCGAAGCGGCGGTCACGAAGCGAAGCTTGTGTCCAGGCGTGGTCGTCTCCCCCATTCGCCCGCCTTCCTGCGGCACATTCTAGCGCGTGACCGGACCGGCCGAGGTGCCCTGGGCCCCGCATCTGCCCCTGGTCGGCCGGAGCGCGGACGCCGTTTCCCCGGATCGTCAATATAATTGAGACCGATGGCGGGTGGGGATCCGTCCGGGCGCGACACGATGCGCACGTGGCCCGGGAGCCACGCCGACGGGCAGGGCGACTTCACACTGCCGGCCCGGTGGCGGCTAGGCCGTCGGCTCGGCTCCGGGGGGCAGGCGGAGGTGTGGCTCGCCGAGGACGCGGAGGTCGGGGAGTGGGTGGCGGTCAAGGTGTTCCGGGCCGACCTCTCCGAGACCGACCGGGAGCGCCTCCGGCGTGAGGTGCGGCTCGGACGATCGCTGCAGCACCCCGGCCTGGTGCGGCTGTTCGAGCTCGTCGAGAGCGGGGGGCGCCTCGCGCTCGTCATGGAGTGGCTCCCCGGGGGAAACCTCGTGCGGCGCCTCGACGCCGGTCCCTTGCCGGTGAGCGACGTCTGCCGTATCGCCGACCAGTGCCTCGCGGCGCTCGAGTACCTCCACGCCCACGGGGTCGTCCACCGCGACGTGAAGGCGTCCAACCTCCTCCTCGATGGCGACGGGAACGTCAGGCTCGCCGACCTCGGCCTGGCGCGGCCGGTCGAGGGCGGGCACGACCTCACGAGGACGCACGCGACGGTCGGCACACCCGCGTACATGAGCCCAGAGCAGCTTCGCGGCGAGACGGCGACGCCGGCGGCGGACCTCTACTCGCTCGGCGCGACGATGTACCAGCTGCTCACCGGCGCGCTGGTGTTCGACGCGACCTCCCACTTCGAGGTGGCCAGACACCACCTCGCGAGCCGGGTCCGGAACCCGAGGCAGCTCCGGGCCGACTGCCCCCGGTGGCTTGCCCGGTTCGTCCTCCGACTCCTCGAGAAGCGGCCCGAGGATCGCTGGCCCGACGGGGGCGCCGCCCGGCTCGCGCTCCAGAAGCGTGTGGGGCTGACGTCGCCGCGGGTCCGGCGGCGTCTCGCCGCCGCGGCCGGCCTGACCGTCGCCGTGGCCGCCGGCGCTACCGTGGCAGGGCGGATGGCGGTCCGAGGCCTCTGGCATCCGAGGGCCGAGCGGGTCGAGAGTTCCGGCCGCGAGGTGCGCGGCCTCAACGCGCGCGGCGCGACGGTCTGGCGCCATGCGTTCGACTGCCCGGTGCGGCAGGTGGAGCGGGCCGACCTCACCGGGTCCGGCGACCCCGCGACGATCGTGGCCGCGTGGCCCGAGGTGTTCCGCCGGGTGAGCACGCGCTACCACTCGGAGGTCGCGATCCTCGACCGGCGCGGCGGCGTCATCACCAGGATCGTGCCGGAGGAGCTCATCACGCATTGGCCGTTCGAGTACCCGGAGGAGTTCGCCCCGATCGTCGGCGTGGTTGACATCGGGCGCGCCGGCGCGCCGGCGGTGGTGGTCAACTGCCGCCACCGGTACTTCTACCCGACGGTCGTCGAGGTGTTCTGGCCGCGCACCGGCGTATGGGAGCCGGTACTGTACCACTCGGGGTGGATCGGGGACGTCGTTGCGGTCGCGGGGAGCGACCCGCCGCGGCTCCGGTTCGAGGGGGTCAACAACCGCCTGTGCATGTACCCGGTCATCGGGGAGATCGTCGTCCGGGACCCCGAACCGTCGGCGGTGCGCCCGGAAGGCGCCATCAGCATCGACGGCGCCGCGTCGTTCCCGCCCGAGAGCTCGTTCCGGCTCGCCTGGTACACGCCGTTGGACCTCCAGGGCCCGGCTCACGGGAGCCTGAGGCCGGGCACGGACGGCGGCGCCGTGGTGTCGTACCCGCAGGGGACCCGCGCCGTGGACCGCAACGGGAACCCGGAGGACGGCCCGAACGCCGGTCGCGACCTGAGCGCGGCGCGGCGCAGCTTCCTGACCGACCTCGCGGGACTGGGCCCGAGCGACCAGCCGGTGACCGCGGAGGGGGTCAAGACGCTGCTCGCCGTGTTGCGCGAGAACGACGCCGAGCTGCTGCGCGAGCGGCCGTATCGAACGATCCTGGAGACGACGGGTGCGCGCGCCCTCGCGCGGGCCGGCGGCGTTCCGGAGGCGATCGCGATGCTGCGGCGCGTCCGGGAGTACTCGGACGCGCCCGAGGTGACGCTCCGCCTGGCGCACCTCGAGGGGATCGCGGGGAACCTGGCCGAGGCCAAGCGCCTCGCCCAGGAGGTCCTCAACGGACCCAACGCCAACCGCAGGTACGACGCGGCCCAGCTCCTCCGGCACCTGTCGTTCGAGACGAGGGACGTCGACGGAGTCCGCGCCGCCGCGACCGCGATCGGGTACTTCGAGCAGGCCAACCCCGAGGCGGTCGGTGTCACCGCCTCGCTCTGGAGCGGCGCGCACATGTGGTGGGACGAGCTCACCGACACCGACACGCGCGGCGTCTCGTCCGCGTTCGTGCCGGCGGCGGAGGCCGTGGCGTGCGTCGCGCGCTGGCGGTTGGGGCGGAGCCTGCCGGGCGACCCCGACGCGATGAAGGCCTCGCAGGCGGCGAACCCGGACGCCGCGGGTCCGTGTCGGGCGGCTCGCGCCGCCGCTCTGATCGGCCTCGGCCGCCCGCGGGAGGCGGCGTCGCTGCTCGACGAGCTGGCGGCCCACATGGAGTCCACCGGGATCGACGACTTCGACCAGCAGCAGGGTCTCGGCCTCGCCCGCGCGATCTACGTCAAGGCGCTGATGGCGGCCGGCGAGCGCGAGCAGGCGATCCGCCTCGCCCGCCGGTGGCAGGCGCAGCTCCGGCCCGGCCTCCTGCCGCGTATCCTGGTGGACGAGGTGCTGCACGACGCGAGAGGTGCGGTGGACGGCAGGTAGCACGGCAGCACCGCCGGCCTCCTCCGGCGGCGGCTCAGATGAGCTGGCCGTGTGACGGAGGGGGCAGCTCGTCGGCCGCGCGCATCACCGCCGCGGGCTCTCCCTGAAGCCAGAAGAGCAGCCGCCCGCTGGCCCACAGCGCACTGTGGCCGCCGGGACCGACCGTGACCCACCGGCCGGGAACGCCGGTCTGGGCTCGCGGCTGCGCGAACGGCGTGCGGCCGCTGCTCATGCCGTCGACCATCAGGGAGAGCACGCGCTCCGCCTCCACCCCGTCGGGGTAGCGCGAGAGCCACACGCGCAGCTGGCCCTGGCGCCCGTAGTCGGCCACGATCGAGTCGTTCGGTGCCACGCTCTTGCCGTGCAGCTCCGCCATCATCCTGGCCGCGCGCGCGCCCGACCATACGCGGGTCCGCTGGAGCCCCGCCAGCCGTGGCGGCAGGCCCGGCCGCGCGCACGACGCGAGGGCCGCGCAGCACAGCAGTGCGGCGGCGCTACGGCGCACCGGTGAGCCCCAGCTCCGCGCCGATCGACGCCATGGCGTCGCGCACGAACACGATGTGCGTCGCGAGGTCCATGCCGATCTCCTCGGCGCCCCGGCGGATGTCCTCACGGTTGACAGAACGCGCGAACGCCTTGTCTTTCATCCGCTTCAGCACCGACTCCACCGGCACGTTCGCGATCGCCTTGTCGGGACGCACCAGCGTCGCCGCGGTCAGGAACCCGGTCAGCTCGTCCACCGCGAAGAGGCAGCGCGCCATGTCGGTGTCGCGCGGGACCCCGGTGTAGTCGGCGTGCCCTTCGATCGCGCGCACCCACGCCTCCGGCCATCCCTGCTCGCGGAGCACCTTAGCCCCGACGAACGGGTGCGTCTCGGCGGTGGGGTTCTTCTCGTAGTCGAAGTCGTGCAGGAGGCCGACCGTCCCGAACGCCCCCTCGTCGGCGCCGAGCCGCCTCGCGTGCGCCCGCATCGCGGCCTCGACCGCGAGCGCGTGCTTGCGCAGGTTGACGTTCTCTGTCCACTCGCAGAGCAGCTTCCACGCCGCGTCCCTGTCGTATGCCATTGGCGGAGCGTACTGCATGGGCGTGCGAGGCACAACCGTCGAACCGGTAGCGCCGGCCAGGGGAGCAGAGGGGAAGGGGGGCAGAGGAGCGGAGGAGCGGAGGGGCAAAGACCGTTCGGAAGTTCACACGTTCGAAAGTTCGAATGTTCAACGACAAGATCATTGAAATACCGGGAATGGGCGGCCCCGTATGCGGTTGCCTCTCGCCCTAGGTGGACCTTCGAACCTTCGAACCTTCGAACCTTCGAACCTTCGAACCTTCGAACCTTCGAACCTTCGAACCTTCGAACCTTCGAACCTTCGAACCTTCGAACCTTCGAACCTTCGA
>DATKLI010000062.1:0-10005 GCA_035542455.1 Thermoanaerobaculaceae bacterium | reverse complement strand
GGTTGACGGAGCCGCCGCGCCGAGTGGGGGCGCCCGGCGGCGGCTCGGGAGGGAGCTCACGATGAGCGCGCGCCGCGGATGGCTCGGGCTCGTCCTGCTCGCGGTCGTGGTGATCGCGGCGCTCGCGCTGTGGCGGGTCTCGAGGACGGCCACCGGGGAAGGCGAAACGGAGGTCGCGAGCGAGGTGCCCGTCCACGTCGGCGCCGTGACGCGCGCGACGCTGCACGGGTACGTCGCCGCGCTCGGCACCGTCGAGCCCGAGCCGGCCCACGACGGGCGACCGGCGGCGGGAGCCCGGGTCGGCTCCCCCGTGACGGGGCTCGTGGCCGCCGTGAACTGCAGCGAGGGCCGGCGCGTGGCGAAGGGCGACCTCCTGGTCCGGCTCGACACGCGCCTGGCCGACGCCCAGGTCGCGAAGGGGACCGAGGCGGTCTCGTTCGCGGAGCTCGCCGTCGCGCGTCAGAAGAAGATGTCGTCGGCGGACGCCACCTCGCAGCGGGCGGTCGAGGAGGCCGAGCAGCAGCTCGCCGCGGCGCGCAGCGAGCTCGCCGCGGCGCAGGCGGAGCGCGAGCTCCTCCTCGTGCGCGCCCCCCTGGACGGGACGGTCGTGCGTCTCGGCGCCAGGCCGGGCGACGCCGTGGACTCGACGACCGTCCTCGCGGAGGTCGTGGATCTCGACCGCCTCGTGGTGGTCGCCGGCATCCCGAGCGCCGAGGCGCGCCTCCTGAAGGCCGGGCAGCCGGTCCTGCTCGCCGGTGCGTCCCGCGAGGGCACGCCGGCGGGGCCCGGAGCTCCCGCCGGCACCCTCGATCTCGTGGGCGTGCAGGTCGATGCCCGCAACGACACCGTCCCGGTGCGCGTGGCTCTGTCCGGACGCTCGGGCCTGCTGCCGGGCGCGGTCGTCGACGTCCGGATCGTCGTCGCGACGCACCCCGACTGTCTCGCGGTCCCCGAGGACGCCGTCGTCGCCAACCCGGACGGCGGCGCGGCGGTCGCCGTCGTCGAGGGCGACAAGGCGGTGCTCACTCCCGTCACGACGGGGCTTCGCGACGCGGGGCTGGTCGAGGTCGAGAAGGAAGGGCTCAAGGAGGGGACGCCGATCGTCGTCGAGGGTGCGTACGGCCTGCCCAAGGAAACCAGGATCAAGCCCGTCGGACCGTGACGTGACGAAGCCGGTTCCCCTGCCCCGCTCTCACGGGTGCCGATGAGCGCGCGCCACGCACTCGCCGGCGTCGCGACGCGCCACTGGGCCGCCATCGTGTTCCTCTGCCTGGCGCTGTGCGTGGCCGGCGTCTGGGCCGCGCTGACGCTGCCGTCGTCGGTGTTCCCGCAAACCGACTTCCCGCGCGTGATCATCCTGGCGGACAACGGCGTGATGCCGGCCGACGAGATGATGGCCACGGTCACCCGGCCGATCGAGGAGGCGATGAAGGACATCCCCGGGTCGGTGACGGTGCGTTCCGCCACCGGGCGCGGGTCGGCCGAGGTGAACGTCTTCTTCGACTGGAAGACCGACATGGTGAGGGCGGAGCTGTACGTGCTCGGGCGGCTCGCCGAGATCCGTCCCTCGCTCCCGGCCACCGCGGTCACCGCCGTGCACCGGTTCACATTCTCGGTGTTCCCGATCATCGGGATCAGCCTCACGAGCCCGACGCGCGACCTCACCCACCTGTGGGAGACCGCGCGCTACGAGCTCAAGCCGCGCTTCCTCCGCATCCCGGGGGTCGCGCGGGTCGACATCGTCGGGGGGCGCGCCCCCGAGCTGCAGGTGGTCGTGGACCCCCTGAAGCTCGTCGCCTCCCACCTCGCCCTGACCGACCTCAACGAGGCGCTCGCGCGCAACAACCTGGTCGCCTCGACGGGGATGCTCGAGGAGAATCACACGCTGTACCTCACGGTCGTCGATGGGCGCGTGCGCACTCCGGCCGAGATCGAGAACCTCACAGTGGCCGTCGTCCAGGGCCGGGCAGTGCGGATCGGCGACGTCGCGCGCGTCGAGCGCGGGCCTGAGCCGGTGTTCAACGTCGTCACGGCCGACGGCGTCGACGCGGTCCTGGTCAACGTCCAGAGCCAGCCCGACGGCAGCACGCTCGAGATCGCGAGCGCCCTGAAGCAGGAGCTCGCGAGGCTCCGCCGCGAGCTCCCGCCGGACATGCGGCTGGCGTTCTTCTACGACCAGTCGCTGCTCGTGCGGGACTCGGTTCACGGCGTCTGGGAAGCGATCTTCTTCGGCCTGCTCCTCTCCGTCGCCATCATCTACATGTTCCTCCAGGACTGGGGGACGACGTGGGTGGCGACGCTCGTGATCCCCGTGACCGTGCTCGTCTCCGTGCTGGCGATGAAGGCTGCCGGGCTGTCGTTCAACCTCATGACGCTCGGCGGCATCGCCGCGGCGATCGGGCTCGTGATCGACGACGCGATCGTCGTCGTCGAGGCGATCCACACCGAGCTCGCGGCCGGTGCCGAGCGCCGATCCGCCGTTCAGCACGCCATCGAAGAGATCCTCCTCCCGCTCACGGGCTCGACGCTGACGCCGGTCGTGGTGTTCCTCCCGCTCGCCTTCCTCGAAGGCGTCAGCGGCGTGTTCTTCCGCGCGCTCGCCCTCACCATGGTCGTGGCGCTCCTCACCTCGCTGGTGCTCGCGGTCACGCTCACGCCGTCGCTCGCGCTCTGGCTCTCGCCGCGCGGGGACCGCGCATCGAGCCGGGGCGGCGAGGGAGGCGGGCGAGTGCTCGCTCGCGTGCGGCAGGCGTACGAGACGGCGGTTCGCGCGGCGCTGTCCCGACGCTGGGTGACGCTCGCCGCGTGCGGGCTCCTGGTTCTGGCCGGCGTCGGGATCGCGGTCCGCCTCGACAGCGAGTTCTTGCCGTCGATGGACGAGGGCGGGTTCGTGATCGACTACATCGCTCCGCCCGGCACCTCGCTCGCCGAGACCAACCGGCAGATGATGGTCGCCGAGTCGATCATCCGGAGAACGGAGGAGGTCGAGAGCTACTCGCGACGGACGGGGGCCCAGCTCGGGCTCGCGATCACCGAGCCGAACACGGGCGACTTCCTGCTCAAGCTGAAGCGCAGCAGGAAGCGCTCGACCGACGAGGTGATCGCCCAGCTCCGGCACGATTTCACCGCGGCGCTCCCCGACGTTCAGTGGGAGTTCCCGGGGATCCTGGCGGACCTCATCGGTGACCTCCAGGGCGCACCCCAGCCGATCGAGATCAAGCTGTTCTCTCCGGACACGGCGGTGCTCAAGCGCACCGCCCCGGAGGTGGCGGCGAGGATCTCGAAGGTCCGCGGCGTGGTGGACGTGTTCGACGGGCTGATCTACGCGGGGTCTACGCTCGCCCTCCGGCTGCGCGAGACCGACGCCCGCCGGTTCGGCCTGACGGCCGACGACGTGGCGACCGCTGTGAACACGGCCATGCTCGGCGAGACCCCCTCGACAGTTCTCCAGGGCGACAGAGTGGTCAGCGTGCGGGTCCGGGTCTCGCCGCAGCGGGTCGCCCGCTCGTCCGCACTCGCGGTGCTCCCTCTCCGCACGCCCGACGGCTTGGTGGTCCAGCTCTCGCAGGTCGCAGACATCGTCGAGGAGCCGGGACAGCTCGAGCTCCACCGCGACGACCTGAGGCAGGACGTCTCGGTCACGGCGCGCCTCGAGGGGCGCGACCTCGGCAGCGCGATGGCCGAGATTCGCCACCTCCTCGACGCCGACGCGGCCCTCCCGGCCGGGATGGTCGAGTACGGTGGGTTGTACGAGCAGCAGCGGCGGTCGTTCGCGAACCTCCTGGGCGTGCTCGGCATGGCGATCGTGCTGGTGTTCACCGTGCTGCTCCTCGAGTTCCGCTCGTTCCGGGAGCCGGCCGCGATCGTCTTCGGCGCCGTCCTCGCGCTCTTCGGGACGGTGGCGGCGCTGTGGATCACGGGGACGTCGCTCAACGTCGTCTCGTTCCTGGGCGCGATCATCGGCGTCGGGATCGTGGCCAAGAACGGCATCCTCATGCTCGACCGGGTGGACAGGCACCTCGCCGAGGGACTCGCGCTCGAGGAGGCGCTCGTGCGATCGGGCGGCCGCAGGCTGCGTCCCGTCCTCATGACCTCGCTCGCGGCGGCGCTCGGGATGCTGCCCCTCGCGTACGGGATCGGCTCCGGCGCGGACATGCTCCGGCCGCTCGCCGTGGGCGTCATCGGCGCCCTCTGCACCTCGGTCCTTCTCTCGCTGGTCGCGACGCCGACCGTCTACGTCCTCCTGAAGCCCCGCCGCTCCCGCACGCCGGCTGCCGCGGACGACACCCCGGCCCGGTAGACCGTCCGAGGTCACGTCAGGAAGACCCGTGTGCGGTCCGGCGGGGCCCGGACGTTGACTCGATGAGGACGTGGTCCTCGCCTGCGGGTCCGCCGCTCGGTCGCAGGCGGGTGGCCGCGGAGCACCAGAGGTGCATGGGCCGCTCTCGGCCAAAGGAGGGTCGCAATGGCAGGCAACGTTCGCGTCTTGGCGAAGTTCGGGTGTCTCGTCGTTCTCGGGTCGGCGGTGGCGGCGCAGGCGGGCGCGCAGGGTTTCACCAAGCCCAGCCCCGTGCCGACGGTGGTTCAGAAGGGGCTGCCGGATCTCCTGGTCGCGAAGATCAACTTCCAATTCGTCAAGCACCTGACGTCGGGGTCCGGCGGGGTTTGCGACCTCTTCAACGTGGTGCCGACGATCGCGAACCAGGGAAAGGCGTCGGCCAGGGGTTTCAAGGTCGGCCTCGAGTGGAACCGGGGGATCGGCGGCACGTTCGTGCCGGCGTGCCCGAGTTGCTCGTGGCAGGTCCCCGGAGGGCTGGCGGCCGGAGCCTCGCAGGCGCTCCAGCCGATCCAGTTCAACAACTGCGACTGGCAGCTGACGTTCAAGGTCACCGCCGACAGCGAGAACAGCGTGGCGGAGTCGAACGAGCACAACAACTCGAGCACCGCCGCCTACGTGCCGAAGCCGGTCCACTAGCGTAGCCGGACTCGCCGGTTCCCGTGCCGGGTCGCGGGCGCAGAGCGCCGGGGCGATGCTGCGGCGAGGGGCAGCCGTTTCGCACGGTCCACCGGGGACCGGGCCGGCCCCGCGCAGCGCATGATCACCGCCGGCGGACGACCAGCTCGACGCCGTGCTCCGTGAACCGGCGGGCGACCACGGTCTCCTCGCGCAGCACCCGCTGGAGCGCCTCGCCGCCGTCCGCCGGGAACGTCAGCGTCTGAAGCCCCGGCTGCGCGAGAGCCGCCGCGAGGATCGCCGCCTTCAGACCGTCGACCCCCTCGCCGGTACGTGCCGAGACCGCGACGACCGTCCGGTCCGGCGGTGCGGGCGGCAGCTGGCCGTCGAGCCGGTCCACCTTGTTGAGCCCGACGATGCACGCCCTCGGCTCGACACCGAGCGACGCGAGCACCTCCTCCCCGACGCGGAGGTGGTCCGGCCACTCGCGGTGGGACGCGTCGACGAGGTGCACCACCACCTGCGCAAGCGCCGCCTCGGCGAGCGTCGCGCGGAACGAGGCGACCAGGTGGTGCGGGAGCTTCCGGATGAACCCGACGGTGTCGGCCACCGCCGCCACGAGCCCGTCGCCGATCTCCGCGCGCCGGGTGCGCGGGTCGAGCGTCGCGAACAGTCGGTCCTCGACCAGCGTCGCGCTCCCCGTGAGGCGCTCGAACAGCGTGCTCTTGCCAGCGTTCGTGTACCCGACGAGGGCAACGGTGGGGAGGCGCGTCCGCCGCTTGCGCTGTACCGCGCGCTCGCGCTCGACCTCGTCGAGCCGCTCGCGCAGCGCGGCGATGCGGCGCCGGATCACCCTGCGGTCGCTCTCCAGCTGCGTCTCGCCGACGCCGCGGGTCCCGATGCCGCCGGCCTGCCGCGAGAGGTGCGCCCACCGCCGCGTCAACCGGGAAAGCAGGTACGAGAGCTGCGCCAGCTCGACCTGCGTCTTCGCTTCCCGGGTTCGCGCGCGCAGCGCGAAGATGTCGAGGATCACCGCGGCGCGGTCGAGCACCTTGACGCCGTCGGGAAGCGCCTCCTCGAGGTGGCGCGCCTGCGACGGCGAGAGGTCGTCGTCGAACACGATCAGCCGGGCGCGCCCCTCGTCCGCGATGCGCGCGAGCTCCGCGACCTTCCCCCTGCCGATGAAGAACGCCGGGTCGGGACCCTTGCGCTCCTGGACGAGCCGCGCCACCGCCTCGCCGCCGGCGGTGTCCACGAGCTGCGCGAGCTCGTCGAGGTGCGCTTCGACCGACGCCCTCGGAACCGACCCCGTGGCCACGCCGACCAGAACCGCGCGCTCCCGCTCCCGCACCGCCCGTATGCTACGGGGCCGCCCGCGCCGAATCAACGGCGATTCAGGCGCCACGGCATCCGAGGCGGTAACCAGTGGAGGAGCATGGGAGCGGAGGAGCAGAGGGGAAAAGGGCCGTGGTCAGACTGGATTCTGCTCCTCTGCTCCTCTGCGCCTCTGCTCCCCTGCTCACCAGGCTCCGGCACACCGTGCGAAGGTGGCGCTTCTGCTAAGTTAGAGGGATGAAGCCCGCCGAGATGACGAGCTGGCTGACCGAGCGGCCGAGGGTGCTGGACGGCGCCACCGGCAGCGAGCTCCTGCGCCGCGGCGTCACGGCGGCCGCGAGACTGTGGGGAGTCGGAGCGCTCCTCGACGCGCCGGATGCGGTGCGCGACCTGCACCGCGACTACGCGGCGGCCGGGGCGGACGCGCTCACCGCAGCGACGTTCCGGGTGGCACCGTACTCGCTCCGTCCCGCCGGCCTCGAGCCCCGCGCCGCCGAGCTCGCCGCGCTGGCCGTCCGCCTCGCCCGCGAGGGGTGCCGCGCGTCCGGACGCGACGCGCTCGTCCTCGCGTCGCAGGCGACTCTCGAGGACTGCTACCGCCCCGACCTCGTGCCGGACGACGACGTCCTCCGCGCGGAGCACGCCGCGACCGCTGCGCTGCTCGCGGCGGCGGAGCCCGACGCACTGCTCCTCGAGACGTTCAACACCGTCCGCGAGGCCCGCGCGGCGGCGGCGGCGGCGGCGGGCACCGGGCTCCCCGTTCTCGTGAGTTTCGCCTGCACCGGCGAGGGGCACCTGCTGTCCGGTGAGGATGCCGCGGCCGCCTCGGCCGCCGTAGCGATCCCCGGCGTGGTCGCGGTCGGGGTCAACTGCACCGCGGTCCGGGAGCTGCCGCCGGCGCTCGCTCGCGTCGCCGCCGGGACCGGCCTGCCGCTGGTCGCCTACGCCAACAACGCCTGGCACGCGGACGACTCGCCGTGGCTCGCCGCGGTTCCGCTCCCCCCCGAGCGGTACGCGGCATGCGCCCTGGCGTGGAGCGCGGCGGGCGCCCGCCTGACGGGCGGGTGCTGCGGTACGTCGCCCGCGCACATCGCCGCCGTGGCGGCGCTCCTGCGGCGCTAGAATGCGGGTGTGCTCGCCCTCCCCGAACCGTACGCCACCGCACTCCCGCCGCTCCTGGCCGCCGCGTTCGCGGAGGATCTCCCCGACCTGACCGGCGTCGCGGTGTTCGGCCCCGACGACGCCACGACGGCGGTGCTCGTCGCCAAGAAATCGGGGATCCTCGCCGGGATGCCCGCGTTCGCGGCGGCGTTCTCCTTCCTCGACGCCCGCTGCAGCGTCGAGTGCCTGCGTGCAGACGGTGACGCCGCCGTCGGCGGCGATGAGGTCGCCCGCGTGACCGGGCCGGCGCGGGCGATCCTGGCGGCCGAGCGGACGGCGCTCAACTTCGCGACGCGCCTCTCTGGGGTCGCGACGCTGACCCGCAGGTTCGTCGACGCCGTCGCCGGGACGCGGTGCGCGATCCTCGACACCCGCAAGACCACGCCCGGGTGGCGCACCCTCGAGAAGCACGCCGTGAGGTGCGGCGGCGGGTGCAACCACCGCATGGGGCTGTTCGACGCGGCGATGCTGAAGGACACGCACCTCGCGGCGGCCGGCTCGATCACCTCGGCCGTCGCGAAGGTCCGCGACCGGTGGGGCGGCAGCGTGCCGCTCGTGGTGGAGTGTGCCGATCTCGCGATGGTGGAAGAAGCGGTCGCGTGCGGCGTCGGCCACATCATGCTCGACAACATGGATCTCGAGACCGTCGCGGGGGCGATCCGCCTGGTGGCCGGGCGGGCGCGCCTCGAGGCCTCCGGCGGCGTCACGCTCGAGTCGGCGCAGGCTCTCGCTGCCGCCGGCGTGGACTTCGTGTCGGTCGGTGCGCTCACCCACTCCGCGCCAGCGCTCGACCTGTCGCTGAAGGTTCGGCGATGACGCTCGCTGATCGCGAACGGTGCGACGTCCTGGTGCTGGGCACCGGAGTGGCGGGCCTCGCGGCGGCGCTCTCCGCAGCGAAGCGCGGCGCCGACGTGCTGCTCCTCTGCCGGGCCGCGGACCCGGCCGCCACCAACACCTGGCGCGCCCAGGGCGGCATCGTCTTCCGGGGCGACGACGACTCGCCGGAGCTGCTGACCAAGGACATCCTCAGCGCCGGTGCCGACTACGGGCTGGCGGAGGCGGCGAGCTTCCTCGCCGAGGAGGGACCCCGGTGCGTCCAGGAGTGGCTCGTCGAGCGCCTATCGGTGCCGTTCGACCGGCGCCCGAACGGCGAGCTCGACCTGGCGCTCGAGGCCGCCCACTCCGTGCCGCGGATCCTCCACGCCGCCGACCGGACCGGCGCGGCGATCGAGCAGGCGCTCCTCACGGAAGCGCAGCGCACCCGGGGGATCCGGATCGTCGCCGGAGCGCAGGCCGTCGATCTGCTCACGACGCACCACCAGTCGCGACGGGCGGAGGATCGCTACGCGCTCGACAACCGGTGCGTCGGGGCGTACGTCCTGGAGGTCGCCACCAGCCGCGTGTGCACCGTCCTCGCCGCCTCGACCGTGCTCGCCACCGGCGGTGCGGGCGCCCTCTACATCCACACGTCGAACCACCCCGGCTCGATCGGCTCCGGGCTCGCGATGGCCTCGCGCGCCGGCGCCCGTCTCCTCAACCTCGAGTTCATCCAGTTCCATCCCACCTGCCTGTACGTTCCGGGCGCGCCCCGCTTCCTGATCACCGAGGCGCTGCGGGGCGCCGGTGCCCGGCTGGTGAACCAGGCCGGTGAGCGGTTCATGAACAACCACCACTCGCTCGGCGAGCTGGCGCCGCGCGACGTGGTGGCGCGCGGCATCGTGGACGAGATGCACCGCACCGACTCGGAGTGCGTCTTCCTCGACCTCGGCGACCGCGGCGAGGCGCTCGCGAAACGGTTCCCCAACGTGACCGAGACGTGCCTGGAGCACGGCATCGACATCCGGCGCGAGCGCATCCCCGTCGTGCCGGCGGCCCACTACACGTGCGGCGGCGTCGTGTCGGACCTCGCCGGTCGAACCACGATCCCCGGCCTCTACGTCGCGGGCGAGGTCGCCTGCACCGGCGTGCACGGCGCGAACCGACTCGCCTCCACCTCGCTCCTCGAGGGCCTCACGTTCGGCAGGGTCGCGGGCGAGCACGCCGCGGGCCGCGCGCAGCGCATGCCGCTCGGCGACGGGCTCGCCTCGGTGACGCCGGACTGGGAACCCGTCCCCGGGCCGTCCAACGAGGACCCGGCCCTGATCGCCCAGGACTGGTCCGCGCTCCGGCACACGATGTGGAACTACGTCGGGATCGTGCGCACCCCCGAGCGCCTGGCGCGCGCCGTGTCGGACCTCCGGCATCAGCGGGGTCGGCTCACCGAGTTCTACCGCTCGACGCCGATCTCTGCGGCGCTGGTGGACCTGGTTCAGGGGTGCACGGCGGCCGGCCTGATCGCCGCTGCCGCGCAGCGCAACCCCACCTCGGTGGGGTGCCACTACGTCGTCGGCGCCGCCACCCGACCCCTCCAGGACGGGTGAGTCACCCGGTCCGGGGTTCGAAGGTTCGAAGGTTCGAAGGTTCGAAGGTTCGAAGGTTCGAAGGTTCGAAGGTTCGAAGGTTCGAAGGTTCGAAGGTTCGAAGGTTCGAAGGTTCGAAGGTTCGAAGGTTCGAAG
>DATKLI010000061.1:0-21169 GCA_035542455.1 Thermoanaerobaculaceae bacterium | reverse complement strand
GTGACATGGCGATGGACCGACGCTCGCTGATCAAGACGCTCGCCGCCGGAGGTGCGGCGGTCGCCGCGGGCGCGACGACGGCCACCGCCGCCCTCAGGAAGACGGCGCCGCCCGGAGCGATGGGGATGCTGTACGACACGAGCCTGTGCATCGGGTGCAAGACCTGCGTGGTGGCGTGCAAGCAGGCGAACGACATGCCGGCCGACACCACCGCAGGCGGCGGCCTGTGGGACGCACCCAACGACCTCAACAGCAAGACCAAGAACATCATCAAGCTGTACCGGGAAGGCGAGCGACAGTCGTACGTCAAGCAGCAGTGCATGCACTGCGTCGACCCCGGCTGCGCGTCCGCGTGCATGCTGCACTCGCTCCAGAAGGACAAGGTGACCGGCGTCGTCATGTACGACCCGGCGTACTGCGTGGGGTGCCGCTACTGCCAGATGGCGTGCCCGTTCAACGTGCCGAAGTTCGAGTTCGAGAAGGCGGCGCCCAAGATCGTCAAGTGCGAGCTGTGCCGGCACCGGATCAAGGACGCCGCGGCCAAGGGGCCGGGCGGGTTCACCCGCTACCCGAAGGGCCAGGGGCCGGCGTGCTGCGAGGTCTGCCCGCGCGACGCGGTGATCTACGGCCGCCGCGACGAGCTGCTCGCCGAGGCGAAGCGCCGGATCGCCGCGTGGCCGGGCAAGTACCACAAGGACCGCGTGTACGGCGAGTTCGACGCGGGCGGGACGCAGGTGCTCTACCTCTCGCACGTGCCGTTCGACAAGATCGGGCTCCCGGACCTCGGCGACAAGCCCGTGCCGGAGACCGCCTACACCGTCCAGGAGGGGATCTACTACAAGGTCCCGTTCGCCGCGCCGGTCGGCCTGTTCGCCGTGCTCGCCGCGGTGATCTACCGCAACAAGCGCGCCGAGAGCGTTGGCGCCGCCGAGAGGGGAGGCCAGCCATGAGCGCCCACGCCGAGGTCCACGTCCCGGTGGGCGGCCGGCTGATGACCCGCCCGTTCGTGGCGCTGCTCGCCGTCGCCCTCGCCGGCGCGGTCGCCGCGGCGGTGCGGTTCCTCAATGGCATCGGCGCCGTGTCCAACCTCTCGAACGGCTACCCGTGGGGCATCTGGATCGCGATCGACGTGGTCGTAGGCACGGCGATCGGCTGCGGCGGGTACGCGGTCGGGATTGTCGTCTACGTCCTCAACAAGGGGAGGTACCACCCGTTGGTGCGGCCCGCCGTGCTCACGAGCCTGCTCGGCTACGGGCTCGCCGTGGTCGCCGTCGTCGTCGACCTCGGCCGGTTCTGGGGCCTCTGGAAGGTTCCGATCTACGTGTGGCGCTGGTCGCACTCGCCGCAGCTCGAGGTCGCGCTGTGCGTCGCCACCTACACGCTCGTCCTCCTCGTCGAGCTGTCGCCCGTGCTGTTCGAGAAGCTCGCGGCGGGCGCCTCGTCCGGTCTGCGCCGAACGGCCGAAAAGGGGCTTTCGCTCGTCGAGAGGAACTTCGTGTGGGTCCTCGCGCTCGGCCTGCTGCTGCCGACGATGCACCAGTCCTCGCTCGGGACGATGATGCTGCTGCCGGGTCCGCGCATGCACCCGCTGTGGCTCACGCCGTGGCTGCCGCTCCTGTTCCTCGTCAACGCGATCCTGATGGGGTTCGCGGTCGTGACGCTCGAGGCGACGTTCTCATCGGCGGCGTTCGGCCGGCCGCGCGAGACGGCGATGTTGGGATCGCTGTCGCGGATCGCGGGCTGGACCGCCGTGGGCTGGTCCGTCTTCCGCGTGATCGAGGTCGCGGCGGCGGGCAAGCTCGGCCAGATCAGGGGCGCCTCCGGGATCGCCTTCCTCGCCGAGGTGCTGCTGCCGCTGGTCGGCGCGGCGATCCTGCTCGCGGGCGCGACGCGCACCCGCGCGGCGTGGCAGGTCCGGGGCGCGATCGTGCTCTTCCTCGGCACTGCGTTGCACCGCGTCGACACGTACCTCGTGGCGTTCACCCCGGGCCCGGCGTTCTCGTACTTCCCGGCCGTCCCGGAGCTGCTGATCACGTTCGGCATCATCGCGGCCGAGGTCGCGATCTACATCGCCGTCGTCAAGACGTTCCCGATCCTTCAGGGCCCCGCGCCCGCGAAGGCGACTTACTAGGGGGGAGACATGGGCAAGCGAATCACTGTTGATCCGATCACCCGCATCGAAGGGCACCTCCGGATCGACGTCGAGGTGGACGGCGGGAAGGTGCGCGACTCCTGGTCCTCGGGCCAGATGTTCCGCGGGATCGAGGAGATCCTCAAGGGTCGCGACCCGCGCGACGCGTGGATCTTCACCCAGCGGTTCTGCGGCGTGTGCACGACCGTGCACGCGATCGCCTCCGTCCGCGCGGTCGAGAACGCGCTCGGGATCGAGATCCCGATCAACGCGCAGTACATCCGCAACATCATCATCGCGGCGCACGCGATGCACGACCACATCGTCCACTTCTACCACCTGTCGGCGCTCGACTGGGTGGACGTGATCTCGGCCGCGAAGGCGGACCCCGCCAAGACGTCGGAGCTCGCCGAGAGCCTGTCGCCGTGGCCGCGCAACTCGCGGCGCGAGATGGAGGCGGTCAAGGACAAACTCAACAGCTTCGTCGCCGGCGGCCAGCTCGGGATCTTCCAGAACGGGTACTGGGGACACCCTGCGATGAAGCTGCCGCCCGAGGTCAACCTGCTCGCGGTCGCGCACTACCTCCAGGCGCTCGAGTACCAGCAGAAGTCGAACAAGATCGTCGCGATCCTCGGGAGCAAGACCCCGAACATCCAGAACCTCGCCGTGGGCGGCGTCGCCAACGCGATCAACCTCGACAACCAGGCCACCTTGAACATGGAGAAGCTGTACATGATCAAGGACATCCTGGTGGAGGTCCAGGCGTTCATCCAGCAGGTGTACCTCCCCGACGTCGCCGCCGTCGGCGCCATGTACGCCGACTGGCTCGGCTACGGGTCGGGCGTGACGAACTACCTCGCCGTTCCCGACATGCCGCTCGACACCAAGGGGACCCTGTTCGACCTCCCGGGCGGCACGATCATGGGCGGCGACCTGTCCACCCTGAAGGTGATCAACAGCTTCCAGGACGCGTACTTCAGGGACAACGTCACGGAGTCGATCGCGCACGCATGGTACGACGGCGACTGGGACAAGCACCCGTGGGAAGAGGACACCGTCCCCAAGTACACGGACTTCGACGCCGAGAAGAAGTACTCCTGGGTCAAGGCGCCGCGTTTCGCCGGCAAGCCGATGCAGGTCGGCCCGCTCGCGCAGGTGCTGGTCGGGTACGCCGCCGGGCACCCCATCATCAAGAAGTACGCGGATCAGGTCCTGACGACGGCCGGTGCGATCGCCAAGGCCAAGCTCGGCCCGGGCGTGCTGCACTCGACGCTGGGGCGGCACGCCGCCCGCGCGATCCGGTGCGCCACGTTCTCGGAGCTCGCCCTCAAGCACTGGGGGCTGCTCGTGTCGAACGTCGGCAAGGGCGACCACGCGATCTTCACTCCGTTCACGTTCCCGGCGGGCGAGCAGCGCGGTTTCGGCTTCCACGAGGCGCCGCGCGGCGTCCTCTCGCACTGGGTCGTGATCCGCGACGGCAAGATCGCCAACTACCAGGCCGTGGTCCCCTCGACGTGGAACGCGGGGCCGCGCGACGAGAAGGGCCAGAAGGGACCTTACGAAGCGTCGCTGGTCGGAAACCCGGTCGCGGACGCCGAGAGGCCGCTCGAGGTGCTGCGCACGGTACACTCGTTCGACCCGTGCCTGGCGTGCGCGATCCACACCGTGGACGTGGAGGGGAACGAGATCTCGAAGGTGAAGACCCTCGCGTGACGGCGTTCGGTGCCGGGTCCGGGCGTCTGGGCCCGGCGCCGCGTAGTGTGGCGGGGGGAGACGGGTGGGGGCGGCGCTCCCGCCCGTACGATGTGACGGTGACCGTGGAGCGACGACGATGAGCCGGCGGGCGGACCATCACGGCGGCACGGCCGCCGCGGGCGGCACCGCGCGCGTCTCGGTGGTCGGGCTCGGGAACGTCCTGATGGGCGACGACGCGTTCGGCCCGATGGTGATGAAGGCGCTCGAGGCGGCGTACGAGTTCCCGCCGGGGGTCACGGTGGCCGACCTCGGCACCCCCGGGCTCGACCTCATCCCGTACGTGACCGGGCTGGACGCCCTGGTCATCGTGGACACCGTGAGCTCCACCGGGTCGCCGGGTGAGCTGCGCCTCTACCGGCGCGACGAGATCCTGCGGACGCCGCCCCAGCCGCGGCTCTCTCCGCACGACCCCGGACTCAAGGAGGCGCTGCTGACGGCCGAGTTCGCCGGCGACGCGCCCCACGAAGTCCTCCTCGTCGGCGTGATCGCCGGCGAGGTCAGGACCGCCGTCGGCCTGTCGGAGGCGGTGCGCGCGGCCGTCCCGGCTGCGGTGGCGGAGGTCGTCCAGGAGCTCGGCCGCCTGGGCGTGCCGGCGCGGGCGCGCGCCGTCCCGCTGGCGCTGGACCCGTGGTGGGAGCGATCGTGACGGCGGTCCGAACTTCCCCGCCGCCCGCCGCGCCACGAGGGGGCGGGCGATGAGGCTCGCTCCGGAGCTGGCCCGGCGTCTGGAGTGGTGGCTCGTGACGCTGATCGCGGCGCACACGTACGCGGTTGGGGTCGCGCTCCTAGCGGTGCCCGGGTGGGCACTCCGCTTCGGGGGGTGGGAGGCGATCCCGCCCCTCTTTTTCCCGCGCCAGGCGGGGGTGTTCCACCTGGTCCTCGGCACCGGCTACCTCGCCGAGTTCCGGAGATCGCGCGGCGTGGTGCTCCTGCTGACTGCGAAGGCGTGCGCCACGGTGTTTCTCCTCGGCGCGACGCTGCTCTCAAGCGTGCCGTGGTTCGTGACGTTCGCCGGGGTCGCGGACGGACTGATGGGGGCGTCGGTGCTCGCGGCGCGCGCAGTCGTCAGTCGGGTGGAAGCACGGCGGACCGGCGCGGCCGGCTCCTCGTCCTGAAGCTCCACAGGAGGTCCTCCGGGGGGGGCGCCCCGGCCTCGACCGCGCGGTCCCCGCGCGCTTCGTAGACGTCCTGGACCTCGTCGATCCCGAACTGGATGGTGGCCGTGATGTGGTCGTACAGCTGCTCGAGGTCAGGCGCCTCGGGGTCGGCCGCGAGTGCGCGGAGACAGAGCAGGTTGAGCGTGGTGAGCGCGTAGCACACCTCGTCGAGCGTGAACCCCTGCGCGAACCGCCTCTCGGCGAGGTCGTGGCAGTAGGAGACGAACACCGCCTTCTCCCGCGTCCGGATCGAATTCATCAGGCTGCGCATGATGAGGCGGTGGTGCCAGTCGTGCTCGTGCGCCGGGATCCTCTCGTAGTGGACGAGCCGGACCTTGCTGCGCGGGCTGACCAGCCGCTCGGTGAACGCCGTCCGGATCTCCTCCTCGTGGGTCTCGAGGAGGTGGTGGATGCGCAGGTTGACCCGGAGCTCAACGACCTTCATCGCGGCGCGGTTGAGCCGGTTCCACTCGATCGGGTCGGTCTTCCGGTTCTCGAGCAGGAAGGGCATCCGCCGAAGGATCGCCAGGCGCGGCCGCGGCGCCCAGCTCAGCCGGTCACGGCTGTGCGAGGCGTCGACCGCCATGTTGAGGTCGATGTAGGAGGCCATCCACGGGCGCTCGAACGGCGGGTCGCCGAGGAGCCTGCCGGCGAGGTAGCGCGCGTAGATCCCGGGGGTGGCGACCAGCTTCGGCATCAGGATCGGGCGCGGCCGCCGCCCGGAGTTGAGGAGTGTGGACGCCTCGAACAGCTCGCGGTGGGAGACCGCACCGTCGGGGCTCGCGATCAGGATCTCGTTGCGCTCGGGGAGCTCGGGGTTCGAGATCACCGTCCGCAGGAACGCGACGACGTCCCTGACGTGGAGGTATGGAATCGCGGACTCCCCGCGGCCGCCGAGCACGTGGCTGTTCCAGTGCCTCGAGAGCCACGTCTCGAGGAACATGAACAGCGGCGGGTACTCGCACCAGTCGGAGAAGAGCGCGGCGAAGCGGACGATGCAGGTCGGGAAGGACCCCGAGTACTCCCGGACCATCTGCTCGCCGATGCGCTTCGTGCGAGCGTAAATGTGGTCGCCGTCCGGCGGGCTCTTCTCGTCGAGCGCGGCGCCCGGCTTCGGGAAGGCGCACGCGGCGACGGAGCTCGCGAACACGAACCGGCGCAGGTTCAGCCCCTTCGCGAGCTCGAGAACGTTGCGGAGGCCGTCCACGTTGGTGCGCCAGTACTCCGGGTGCTCCTCGCCCGTGAAGTCGTAGTGCGCCGCCAGGTGGAGGAGGACGTCCGCCCCTCCGCCGGCTCGGATCCCCTCGAACACGCGGGTCAGAGGCTCCCGGTCGGCGATGTCGGTCTGCGACCAGACGATATTCGGGTGCACCGGGGCGCCGCAGGCGCGCTGGGAGCGGCGCCCGAGGCCGAAGATGTGGTGGGTCTCCTTGATCTCGTCCAGGAGGTGGCGCCCTACGAAGCCCGAGGCTCCGGTCACGATGATGCGTGGGAGGGACATTCCTGAGGCGATTCTAGCCCATCGCAGGACGCTCGCAGAGGCCCGAATGGCCTCGTACGCGAGGGCCCGCGGGCACTCGCCGGCAGGCCCGGCGCGCCCGTTGACAAGCGGCACGGACGTGGACTACAAGGGCCAATCGTTGTGGTCTGCCTGTCATGGCGGGGCGACGCCGGCCCCGTACGCCGACAGGAGAGGAAAGGACAGATGGAACCGCCAAGTCGTGAAGGCGACACCTTCACAGCTGCTCACCAGCCGGTAGATCTGCCCGCAGTCCGCATCCGATCCTGACGCGGCACTTCTCCGGCCCCGGGGTTGAACGGGGGAGAACGGAGTCGTGCCATGCAACGCCGCTTCCCACAACACAGCGCTGACCCCGTGCGGCGGTCACCCGTCGCCCGGCGTCCCGTCGCGCCCGCCAGGGTGAGCTGAGGGAGCCCCCATGTACTGGCTCTCGAAGTCGTTCCACGTCGCCAACCGGTTCCGCCGGCGGCTGCTCATCTTCCTGGCGGTTCTCGGTCCGGGACTGATCACGATGGTCGCGGACAACGACGCGGGCGGGATCTCAACCTACGCCGTCACGGGCTCCAAGTACGGCTTCTCGCTGCTGTGGATCTTCTTCATCCTCGTGCCGATGGCTTACTACATCCAGGAGATGACGGTGCGGCTCGGCGCGGTCACCAAGCGCGGGCACGCCGAGGCGATCTTCGAGGGGTTCGGGCCGTTCTGGGGCTGGTTCTCCCTCGTGGACCTCGCGATCGTCAACTTCCTCACGCTCGTGACGGAGTACATCGGCATGACCGCGGCGATGAGCCTGATGGGCGTGCCGCCCTGGATCACCTACCTCGCAGTGACCGCGATCCTGGTCGCGGTCTCGATGACCGGGAGGTACTGGACGTTCGAGAAGCTCACACTCGTCTTCTGCGCCTTCAACTTCGTCTACATCCCGGCGGCGTTCTGGGCGATGAAGTCGCCCACCGTGCCGGGATGGGGAGCCGTCTTCCAGGGCCTCCTGGTCCCCACACTGCCGGGGGGCCTCTCCGGCGACATGCTCTTCATCGTCCTGGCGAACATCGGCACGACGATCACGCCGTGGCAGATCTTCTTCCAGCAGAGTTCGGTCGTGGACAAGGGGCTCGACCTGCACGATGTGAAGTACGGCAAGATCGACACGTTCGTCGGCTCGCTGGTCACCTGTCTCGTCGCCGCATTCATCATCATCACGACGGGAGCCGCGTTCTTCTACCATCATCCACCGATCGTCATCGAGGACGCGAAGCAGACCGCGGAAGCGCTCGTGCCGCTCCTCGGCGGGTACGGCGCGATCGCGCGGAAGCTCTTCGCGATCGGCCTGTTCGACGCTGGGTTCCTGGGCGCACTGTGCATCTCGCTCTCGACCTCGTGGGCGGTTGGGGAGGTTTTCGGGTGGGCGCACTCGCTCAACAAGAGCGTCAAGGACGCACCGTGGTTCTACGTGGTGCACCTCGCGATGCTGCTCGGCGCGGGCGCGATCGTGTTGATCCCCGGCGCGCCGCTCATCGCGATCACGATGTTCGTCCAGGTCGTGGCCGTGACGCTGCTCCCGTCCGCGCTCGTGTTCCTCATCCTGATCCTGAACGAGCCGGCGTTCGTGGGCGGGCACGTCAACACGCGCTGGCAAAACATCGCGAACTGGGGCATCGTGATCTTCGTGACGGTCATGTCGACGCTGTTCGCGGTGAGCACCCTGTTCCCGCACTGGTTCGGGGCGAATCACTAGGAGGTGGGTATGGCCGCACCGACCGCTCAGCCGCCGAAGGTGCCCGATCTTCCCCCGGGCCTGGGGAGCTTCCGGTTCCTCTTCTTCTCGGAGCTCCTGAAGCGCCCGGTGTGCGCCGGCAAGATCAGGGACCGGATCGGCAGGCTCTCGGACCTCGTCTTCGCGCTCCGGGAGCCGTACCCGGAGTCGGTCGGACTGTACCTCGAGTTCGGATGGGGGAAGCCGACGCAGTTCATCCCGTGGGACAGGGTCCTCAAGATCGAGGATGACGCGATCTTCGTGAAGCCGCCCGAGGGCGGCGGTACGTATCCCCCGTTCGTGGATCAGCCGGGTTGGATGCTCGTGGACGCGCACCTGATGGGCCGCACGATCCTGGACACCGACGGACGCCGGACCGAAGTCGTCAACGACGTCCACCTGCTCGACGCGAAGGGGCGTCTGCTGCTCGTCCACGTGGACACCTCGTTCAACGGGATCCTGCGGAGGTGGGGCCTCGGCCGACTCAAGTTGATCAAGGACGACTTCATCTCGTGGAAGTACGTCCAGCCGCTCTCGATCGAGGACGCGGTCACGACCGACAAGGTGTCGCTCTCCGTAACGAAGAAGCAGATGCTCGAGCTTCCCAGTGAGGACCTGGCGGACGCTCTCGAGGAGCTCAAGGGCGAGGAGCAGCAGGCGCTGTTCTCCGCCCTCGACTCGGAGAAGGCGGCCGAGACGCTGCTCGAGGCCGAGCCGCGCGCCCAGCGGCAGCTGATCGCCGACCTGCGCAAGGAGCGCGCACGCGTGATCCTCTCCGAGATGAGCATCCCGCAGCTCGCGAAGCTCTTCTCCGTGTTGCCGCACGACGACGTCACCGAGATGATGGGGCTGCTCCCGCAAGAGGACGCGGCGAAGATCCGGGCGATCCTCTCGCAGCGCGAGGCCACGGCCGCGGCGCTGATGTCGTCGGAGTTCGTCGCGGTGGCGCCGGACGCGAAGGTGGGGCCGCTGCTGGAGCAGATCCGCAAATCCGGCCGCGACCCGGAGACGATCTCCTACATCTACGTGGTGAACAGCGACGGGAAGACGCTCGTTGGGATCGTGGACCTGAGGGAGCTCGTCCTCGCGAACGACGAGACGATGGTTGCCGAGATCATGACGTCGCCGGTCGTGTCGGCCGAGGAAGGCGACCTCCAGGACGACCTCGCCGAGATCTTCACGAAGTACCACTACCGGATGATCCCGATCGTGGACGCCCACGACCACCTGCTCGGCGTGATTCGCTACAACGAGATCATGGCGGGCGCGGCGGCCGGAAAGGAATAGGTGAGCGCGGTGCCCCGCGTGCAGATGACTCCCATGGTCAAGGCCGCACTGTTCTTCCTCAGGTTCTACCTCGTGGCGCTGCTGGCGCTGCTGCTGGTGCGCTTCCTCCGTATCTTCTAGCCTGCGCCGTGGATATCGGACCATCCGCGTTGTTGCGCTCGCCGGTTCGGATCCTCATGTAGCCTCCGGCTACACTCCGGTCCGACCGGCTCGCGCGCCTAGCGGCTGGCCCAATCTCCGCGGCGCGGCTACCCGCAATACGCTGTGGCGCTGCTCGTTTCGTTCCTCCGGCCACCGGCCACCGGCCCCGTTGTCTCTGCCTCCTGGGCGCATCGCTCTGTTCTGCTAAGCTCCGCAGGAACACGGAGGCTCCATGGCGCGCGCCCGCAAGTCCAACCTGGGTTTCGGCATCATCCTGGTCGTGGTCGGCGGCATCCTGCTCATGACCCGGTTCGCGCTCGTCAGCACCGCCCCGGCGTGGCTGCTGGGGCTCGGCGTCGGGCTGGCGCTCATCGCCATCGTGGGCGCCTCCTACGGCGCCCTCGTCGGGGGGATGGTCCTCCTCGGGCTCGGCGGCGGAATGCTGCTGGGCGACCGCGGCGTGGGCGGGGTGTCGAGTGGGAACTGGATCGTGCTTGGCCTCGGAGCGGGGTTCATCGGCATCTGGATCCTGGCGCTCGTGCTCAAGCTCCGGAGCCACTGGTGGCCCCTCGTCCCGGGGTTCGTGCTGCTGGCCGTCGGTGGCGCTCGCTTCTACCGGCGGTTCGCGATCGTCCCACCCGAGGTGATGGTGATCGTGCGCACCTGGTGGCCTGCGCTCCTGGTCGTCGTGGGCGTGTGGATCCTGGTCCGCGCGCTGCGCAGCTGAGGGCGGCGCTGACCACGGCAGGCAGTCGAAAGTCGGAAGTTCAAAGTCGAAAGCTCACAGCTCACAGCTCACAGCTCACAGCTCACAGCTCACAGCTCACAGCTCACAGCTCACAGCCTCGCTCCCCCCAGGGTGACCTGTTCCTGGGCGGGGCGGAGCTGTCGGGTGTCGGCTGGCCGGGTGGGTTGGGGGAGAGCCGTCAGCGTGTTTCGTTCCTGGGGAGAGCTGTCAGCTCTTGACTTTCGACATTCGACCGGCTGGGCGGGAGGTGCTGTCGGCTGTCAGCTGGCAGGGCGGGTGGTGGAGAGCCGTCGGCTTTGAACTTTCGACTTTTGACTTTCGACCCGTTACTCCCCGCGCGGCGCCCCTCAGCGCGCGAGCAGGAGCACGTCGCCGGGACGGATCGTGGTGTCGGGCAGGTTGTTCGCCTTCTGGATCTCGGACGGCGAGGTGCCGAACCGACGCGCGATCTTGGCGAGCGTGTCGCCCCGCCGTACGACGTACTTGTCCGGCGTCGGGGCATTCGACCGCGAGGGCGGCTTCCGCGGCGCCGGGGACGCCGCCCGATGCCGCGTCGAGGCCTCGACGGGGCCGCGCGGGACGATGAGCGTCTGCCCGATGCGCAGCGAGCGGGGGTTCTTGAGCCCGTTGGCAGCCAGGATCGCGTCGACGCTCGACCCGTACTTGCGCGCGATCGCGCCCGGCGTATCGCCCTTCTTGACGACGTGGAGGAAGCGGCGGACTCGCTCGGACTCCGGGATCGAGGCGATCACGTCGGCGGTGCGCGCCTCGCGCCCGCACGGCACCGCGAGCTGGTACGTCGCGTTCGCGGGCGTGAGGCGGCGCGTGAGCGCGGGGTTGAGGTCGGCGAGCTCGTCGGCATCGTAGCCGGCGCGCTCCGCCAGCACCTCGAGGTCGAGAGCCCCCTCAACCGGGACGCGCGCGAGACACACGGGCTTCTCCTCGATCGGCGGAAGGCCGTAGGCCGAGGGGTCCTTCGTGACGACGACGACCGCCCAGAGCGCGGGGACGTAGTTCCGCGTCTCGCGGCGAAGGTAGCGTCGCAACGTCCAGAAGTCCGTGTTGCCCTTCGCGCGACGGAGCGCCCTCTGGACGTTGCCCGCGCCGCAGTTGTACGCCGCGAGCGCGAGCTCCCACGAGCCGAACTCCGAGTGGAGATCCGACAGGTGGCGGACGGCCGCCTTCGTGGCGAGGTACGGGTCGTTACGCTCGTCCACGAGGCCGTCGGACCTCAGGTCGTACAGGCGTCCCGTGCCGGCGATGAACTGCCACAGCCCCTGGGCCCGGGCGCGCGAGCGGGCGCGCGGGTTGAAGGCGCTCTCGACGAGCGGCAGCCACGCGAGGTCCTGGGGCAGGCCGACGCGCTTGAGCTCGGCACGGATGAACGGCAGGTACCTCGACGCCCGGTCGAGCGCGGCGATGAACCGCTCCCGATAGCGGCCGGTGTAGAAATCGATGAGCGACGAAACCTCGTTGTTGACCAGGATCGGGAGGTCGTACTTCGCCTGGCGGGCCTTCTCCTGCAGCTCGGTGACGTGCTCCTCGGGCACGGGCTGCGGCTCCGGCGGCGGCTCCTCCGTCCCTTCCTCGTCGTCCTCCGCCTGACTCGCCAGCCGTGCGAGCTCCTCGATCGCGTCGTCGCAGTACGACGGGCAGTCGCCGGAACTCACCGCGAGCTCCGGGGAGCGAGCGAGCAGCGCGAACACGGCGGCCTCGCAGTCGTGGAAACCGGCCGTATCGCCCTGGATGACGGAATCCTGCGCCGCGGAGAGCAGGGCGTCCACCTCGTCGCGCGGGTCGGCGGCGGGGGGCGCGACCGGTGCCGGAACCCGGCCGGCTGCCGCGGGGCCGGCGCGCGGCGTGCGGGGCTGCGGCGGGGCGCTCGTGCGGCACGCCGAGAGCGCCGCCATCAGAACCGCGACCGCGACGGTGGCTCGCGTCATTCGCCCTTGAGGTTCACGACGAGCGTGAGCGCCAGGTGGCGCACCCGTTCGCCGCGCTTGAGCTCGACCTCGACCGGCGACACTGCCTTGACCGGGTGACCGCGCTCGTCCACGAGCTGGATGTTGACGGTGCACCGCCGGGCGAGCCCGAGGGCGTTTCCGACCTTCTCGTCGACGCGACGCTTGACCTCCTGGCGCGAGTTCACCGACCCCTGGAGCAGCGCGTCGAGGTCGAGCGACGGCGCGCTCGGCTGGTCCGGCCTGGGCTCGGGCTGGAACGTGCCGGACTTACGGAGCGTCTCGAGCTCCGCGAGGATGTCGAGCGAGGTGGACACCTTGACGTGCCGGATCTCGGAGTCGACGACCTTCTCCGGCTCGGGCTCCGGCGACGTGGCAAACTCGACCGGGGCCTCCTCGGCGTCCTCCGCGACGGGTATCTCGACGGTGGGAGCCTCGGGGCTCGAGGACGCCGGCGGGGCGACGGCGGTCGCGATCGGAGGCGGCGGCGCCTCGACGGCGACCGGCGGGGCGGCCTTCACCGGCTCCGCGGGTGGGGACGCAGCCGCGGCGTGGGGGGCGCGGTGGGCCGGCGCGGATGCGGGCGTGCCGAGCCCTTCGGCTGCGGCCGCCGCGAGGGCGGCCGGGCTGAACGCCACGTGCGCCCGTCCCGCCGCCGGACCCGGACCCGGCGAGGGCGGCGCCGGGGCGGCGGCTGCCGCGGCCTCGGGGTTGACCATCCTGCGCCGGAGCGCCCGCAGGGTGAGCTTGGTGATCGCCTTGAGGCTCTCGAACACCCCCGAGCCGTCCACCGCGACCGACTCGAAGTACTCCCACCGGCCCTCCGGGTTCAGCCGGTTGTTGAGCTCGTCTACGGTGAGGATGTTCTTGAGGTCCCGCTTGTTGTACTGCATGACCATCGGGATGGCGTCGAGCGCAAGGCCGAGCTCGAGGAGGTTCTCCTCCAGGTTCTGGAGGCTCTCGACGTTGGCCTCGGCCATCGGCCGCTGCGAGTCCGCGACGAACACCATTCCGTCGACGCCCTTGAGCACGAGCTTCCGGGTGGTGTTGTAGAACACCTGGCCGGGGACCGTGTACAGCTGGAGGCGGGTGCGGAACCCGCCGACCTTGCCCACCTCAAGGGGGAGGAGGTCGAAGAACAGCGTGCGGTCGGTCTCGGTCTCCAGCGACACCATCTCACCGCGCGAGCCGGGGGCCGTCTTGGCGTAGATGTACGAGAGGTTGGTGGTCTTCCCGCACAGACCAGGACCGTAGTACACGATCTTGGCCGCCATTTGCATCGTGGCCCAGTTGAAGAACACCATTGCTGCACGCCCCCAGAACTACTTCAGCGACCCGAACCTAGCACACTAGGGTATGACGGTCAACGCGCGCAGCAGCTCGTGAATCTGCGACTCTGTGAGGAGGCGCTGCGATCCGAGCGACGCGAGCGCGAGCCGCGCCACCGCACCGTACGCGGCCGCGGCATCCTCGGGGAGGGCGGCGAGGTGTGCCGCCACGGCTCTCGCGTCGCCGCGCGCGAGAGGGCCGGTCAGGCTCTCCATTCCGTCCGCCTCGGTCGCGCTCTCGACGGCCCCCCGCACGAGCGGCCGCAGCGCCTCGCCTGCGGCGCGCGGCGAGAACCCCGCCTCGACGAGGATCTCCTTCGCGGTGGCGACGAGCGCGT
This sequence comes from Thermoanaerobaculaceae bacterium, assembly GCA_035542455.1. Classification (GTDB taxonomy): domain Bacteria; phylum Acidobacteriota; class Thermoanaerobaculia; order Thermoanaerobaculales; family Thermoanaerobaculaceae; genus RBG-13-68-16. Next base: position 7,048 of record DATKLI010000061.1, on the reverse strand, counting down.
GCGAGAGGTTCGCCGCCAGCGCTGCGGCGGCGTGGTAGCGCGCTTTCGCGTCGGCGGCGATCCGGACCGGCCGCATCCCGAGCGTGCGCGCGAGGCCGAACGCCGCGCGCACCGCGGCCGCCTCCCCCTCGATCGCCGCGACCACGCCGTCGAGTGCCACGGGCCGGCCGGTCGCCGACGGGAAGGTGACGAGCGGGTGCATCGAAGCGATCGACCGGTGGCGCCCGGCGAGGGGCTCGAGGGCGCTCGCCGGCGCCAGCCCGGAGGTGTGCAGGACGACCCTCGTGGCCGGGTCGAGTCGCGGTGCGAGCGCCCGGGCGCACGCGGCGAGCTCGCTGTCCGGTATCGCGAGCAGAACGGCGTGGACGGCGGGCAGCGCGGCGTCCGTTCCGTGCACCGCGACGCCCGGACATGCTCTCCGGGCCCGAGCTCTCCCGGACGGAGACCTGGCCTCGATCCCGACCACCCGGAGGCCCGCAGCCGTCATCGCCCGCGCGAGCTGCAGGCCGCACCGTCCCGGACCCACGAGAAACCACTGAGAAAGCACGTATTCATGCTACAGTATCGCTACCCGGGAGAGGCGGCCGGGGGCTGGGATCGGGGCGATGAAGGACGTGCTATCGGATCGGGAACGGGAGATCCTGTGCGAGATCGTCGAGTCGTATCTCGCCAGCGGCGAGCCCGTGGCGTCGGCGACGCTCGCGCGGACATCCCGCACCGGGCTGTCGTCGGCCTCTCTCCGGAGCGTGATGGCGGACCTCGAGGAGAAGGGGTTCCTCCTGAAGCCGCACACCTCTGCCGGCCGGATCCCGTCGGATCTCGGGTTCAGGCTGTACATCGACAGGCTGCTGCAGGGAGCCGCACTCTCGCACAAGGACAGCCGGCGCCTCAAGTCGATGCTCTCGCCGATGGCCTCGCTCGAGGAGGTCCTCGCGCAGGCCAGCCGCGTGCTCGCCGACGTCACCGCCGAGATGGGGATGGCGATGGCGCCGGCATCGCGGCAGGCGACGCTCCAGTCGATCCACTTCGTCCGGGTCGCCCAGGAGCGCGTTCTCGCGGTCGTCGTCACCGGCGGGGGACTGGTGGACTCGCGCCTGCTCGCCACCGAGCGCGATTTCGCGCCCGCCGAGCTCGAGCGCATCTCGAATTACTGCACGCAGTCGTTCGCGGGCCTCGTACTGCGCGAGATCGGAACCCGGCTGCTCGCGCTCATGGCCGAGGAGAGGGCGCAGGCGGACGAGCTCCTCTCCGGGGTCGTGGCGCTCGGGCACCAGGCGGTGGCGGCAGAGAGTACGCCGGTCGGCGAGGTGTTCTTCAACGGCGCCGACCGACTGCTCGAGCGCGCTGCGCCCGGCCAGCTCCAGGCGGTGCGGAGGCTGCTCGCGGCGTTCTCCGACAAGGCGGCGTTGCTCTCGTTGCTGAACGGGTACCTCGCCTACGCCGGTCCGCGCGTGCTGTTCGGGTCGGAGTTCTCGCTGGTCGGCGGCGACGACCTCGGTCTGATCGTCACCACGTTCCACCGGAGCAGCGGCGAGGACGGCCTGATCGGCGTGGTCGGCCTGAAGCGGATGGACTACCCGAGGATCATCCCGATCGTGGACTATATTGGCCAGTACATCACCGGAACCGGCGCGGAGCCGGGAGGGGTTGAATGACCGAGGAGGAGCGGCGCCTGGCGCCGGAGCAGCCTGCTGAGGGTCGCCCGAAGGGAGAGGGCGAGGCCCACGCAGGGGCCGAGGAAAGCGCCGCGGTCGGCGACGAGGCGTTCCAGGAGGAGATGGCCAACCTCCAACAGGAGATCGCCCGCTTCAAGGAGCTCTACCTCCGCAAGCTCGCCGACTTCGACAACTACCGCAAGCGCCAGGAGCGCGAGATGGGCGAGTTTCGCCGTTTCGCGAAGGCGGAGCTCATGAGGGACTGCCTCCCGGTGCTCGACAACCTCGAGAGAGCGCTCGCGGTGCCGGGCGGAGACGGGAGCGGGCTGCGGGAAGGCGTCGAGCTCGTGCTCCGGCAGTTCAAGGACGTGCTCGCGAGGCACGGTCTCAACGAGGTCGACCCGATCGACCAGCCGTTCGACCCGACCCAGCACGAGGCGATCTCGCGGAACGAGGTTCAGGGCGTGCTCGAGCCCACCGTCGTTCAGGTGCTCCAGAAAGGCTACATGCTCGGCGAGCGGCTCATCCGGCCCGCGCTCGTGATCGTCGCCGTACCCGTCGCCGGGACCGCCGAGGGCGGCGAGGCGGCGGACTCAGAGGGGGACAATGGGCAAGATCATCGGAATTGACCTGGGAACCACCAACTCGTGCGCTGCCGTGGTGGAGGGCGCGCGCCCCGTCGTCGTCCCGAACCGAGAGGGCGCTCGCACCACGCCGTCGGTCGTCGGCCGCGCTGCGGACGGGGAGCTCCTGGTCGGCCAGATCGCCCGCAGGCAGGCGCTCACCAACCCGCGCAACACGGTCTACGCCGTGAAGCGGCTGATCGGGCGGAAGTACCACACCTCCGAGGTCGAGCGGGCGCGCGCGATCGTGCCGTACACGATCGTGGAAGCGCCCAACGGCGACGCATACGTGCAGATCGGCGAGAAGATGCACTCTCCCCAGGAGATCTCCTCGTTCATCCTGCGCGAGATCAAGGAGTTCTGCGAGGCCACCCTGGGCGAGGAGGTGACGCAGGCGATCATCACCGTACCCGCGTACTTCGACGACTCTCAGCGCCAGGCCACGAAGGACTCGGGCACGCTGGCCGGACTCGAGGTGCTGCGCATCATCAACGAGCCGACGGCGTCGTCGCTCGCCTACGGGTTCGGACGGGGCGGCAGCGAGACGATCGCGGTGTTCGACCTCGGCGGCGGCACCTTCGATATCTCGATCCTGGAGATCGGCGAGGGGCTGTACGAGGTGAAGTCCACCGCCGGCGACACGTTCCTCGGGGGCGAGGACTTCGACGCGCGGATCATCGAGTTCCTGCTCGACAACTTCTACAAGGAGACGAAGGTCGACCTGCGGGGCGACTGCATGGCGATGCAGCGCCTGAAGGAGGGCGCCGAGGCGGCGAAGTGCGAGCTCTCCACCGCGATGGTCGCCAACATCTCGCTCCCGTTCATCGCGACCGACGGGACGCAGGCGCTCCACCTCAACTACGCGCTCACCCGCGAGCAGCTCGAGAGCCTCGTGGCGGACCTCGTCCGCTCGACGCTCGAGCCGTGCCGCAACGCGCTCGAGGCCGCGGGTCTCAAGCCCAACCAGGTGCAGCAGGTGATCCTCACGGGCGGGCAGACACGGATGCCGCTCGTCGCCCGGACCGTCGCCGAGTTCTTCGGCCGCGCGCCGAGCCGGGAGATCAACCCGGACGAGGTCGTCGCCGTGGGCGCGGCGATCCAGGGCGGGATCGTCCTCGGCGAGATCAAGGACCTGGTGCTGCTCGACGTGACGCCACTCTCGCTCGGCATCGAGACGCGCGGTGGCCTCTTCACCAAGTTGATCGAGCGCAACTCCACGATCCCGACGCGGAAGTCGCAGATCTTCACGACCGTCACCGACAACCAGCACTCGGTCGAGATCCAGGTCCTCCAGGGCGAGCGCGAGCTCGCCACCGAGAACAAGTCGCTCGGGCGGTTCGAGCTCGTCGGCATCCCGCCCGCGCCGCGCGGCGTGCCGCAGATCGAGGTCACGTTCGCGATCGACTCGAACGGCATCGTGCAGGTGACCGCGCGCGACCTGGCGACCGGGCGCGAGCAGTCGATCCAGGTCAACCCGGCGGGCGGCCTCTCCAAGGACGAGATCGACCGGATGATCGCGGAGGCCGACCGGATGCGCAAGGAGGACATGCGCCGGCGCGAGATCCGCCTGCTGCGCAACAAGCTCGAGGGGCTCCTGTACACCAACGAGCGCGTGTTCAAGGAGTTCGGTTCGATGCTCGAGGCGTCGATCGGCGAGAAGGTCAAGGGTGCGCTCGAGCACGGCCGGAGGGTCCTGGATTCCGAGGACCAGACGGTGCTGCAGGGGGCGATCGACGCCGTCCAGGTCGTGGCCCGCCACCTCACCGAGGTCATGCTCACCGATCCCACGCGCCTGCTGTCGGGGATGGGCGGCGAGTCCCTCGATGGCGGCGGCAACACGTGAGCAAGCGCGACTTCTACGAGGTGCTCGGCGTCGACCGCAACGCGTCACGCGACGAGATCAAGACGGCGTACCGGCGCCTCGCCGTCAAGTACCACCCAGACCGTAACCCCGGCGACAAGGACGCGGAGGAGAGGTTCAAGCAGGCGGCCGAGGCGTACGCCGTCCTCTCCGACGCCGAGAAGCGCGCCAACTACGACCGTTTCGGCGAGGCCGGCCTGGGCGGGCAGCCGTTCACGGGATTCGACGCCTCGGTCTTCGGCGACTTCGCCGACATCCTCGGCAACTTCTTCGGCTTCGAGGGGATCTTCGGCGGCGGCCGGAGGCGGTCAGGGCCGGGGCGCGGCTCCGACCTGCGCACCACGATCGTCGTGACTTTCGCGGAGATGGCGGCCGGCACCGAGCGTACCCTCTTGGTCGCGCGGGAGGAGAACTGTGAGAAGTGTGGCGGGTCCGGCCTCGCGCCCGGCGCGAAGCCGGAGACGTGCCGGAGCTGCGGCGGGCGCGGCCAGGTGCGCATGAGTCAGGGGTTCTTCACGATGGTGCGCCCGTGCCCGCAGTGCGGGGGCAGCGGTCAGATCGTCTCGAACCCGTGCCCGTCGTGCTCGGGCGCGGGGAGGGTCGAAGCCAAGCGCCAGCTCAAGGTGGGAGTGCCGGCCGGGATCGAGGACGGCACGCGCCTCCGTCTGGTCGGAGAGGGAGAGGCCGGCGTGCGGGGCGGGCCGCCGGGCGACCTGTACGTGGTCGTCCGCGTCGAGCCGCACGAGCTGTTCGTGCGTGAGGGCGCCGACCTCCACCTCGAGCAGGAGATCTCGGCGTTCGTGGCCGCGCTCGGTGCCGAGCTCGAGGTCCCGACGCTGGACGGCACCGAGAAGATGAAGGTCGCCGCGGGCTCGCAACCCGGCGACACGGTCGTGCTCCGCGGCAAGGGCCTCCCGCGGCTGCGGCGCTCCGGGAAGGGTGACCTCGTCGTCCACCTCAACGTCACGGTTCCGCGCAAGCTCACCGCGAAGCAGCGGGAGATGCTGCAGGCGCTCGTCGCCGAGGCCGGCGAGAAGCCGGGCGTGTTCCGAAAGGTGCGCGACCTGATCGAGGGGAGCGGTTGAGCGCTGCGTACCTCACGGTGACCTGTCGCCTGCCGGCGGGCGCCGAGGAGCAGCTCGCGGGCGCCCTCGAGCGCTGGCCGGTGCTCGGGTGCCAGGTCGAGAGCTTCGGGTCGGACCTCGAGGTGACCGTGTTCATCCGTGAAGAGCACGCGGGCTCGGTCGCCGCCGTCTGCCGGGGGCTCGCGGCGCTCGGCGCCCGCGAGGTCGGGACAGGTCACTTCGCCGAGCAGGACTGGCTCGCGGAGTACCGAAGGCACGCGACGCCCCGGACGGTCGGGTCGCTGTTCTGGGTGGACCCGCGCCCGGAGCGACCGACGCCGCCCCCGCCCGAGCGCGTGCACCTCGTCATCGAGCCGCGCCAGGCGTTCGGGAGCGGGTCGCACGAGTCCACGCAGCTCGTGCTCCTGATGCTCGAGGAGCTCGCCGTAGCCGGGCAGCGCGTCCTGGACGTCGGAACCGGGTCCGGGATCCTCGCGCTGGCGGCGCGCGCGCTCGGGGCGCGCTGGGTGGTCGGGTTCGACATCGACGCGGAAGCCGTGTGCATCGCCCGCCAGACCGCGACGGCGCAGCCGCAGCGGCTCCCGGTCGCGCTGTTCGCGGGCTCCACCGCGGCGCTGCGGACGATTCCGAAATTCGACCTCGTCCTCGCGAACCTCATCCCGGTCGAGGCCGAGCCTCTCCTCGCCGACCTGCGTGCGCTCCTCGCGCCGGGGGGGGTGCTCCTGCTCTCCGGCCTGATGGCCGACCAGCGCGCCGCGGGCGAGGCCGAACTCGCGCGGTGCGGGTTCGAGGTGACGCGTGCGCGCGAGCTCGACGAGTGGGTGGGGCTGGTGTGTGAGGTGGGGGTTAGGGATCAGGGGTCAGGGGTCAGGGACGACACCCCCGGCTCGACCATCATCCAATGAGCGTCACGCGACTCGTGATTCGGGGAGCGACCCTTGCACCCGGAACGGTCCGCGTGCCGGCTGAGGCGGCGCACCACGCGCGCGTCGCGCGCGTCGCGCCCGGCGATCCGATCGAGGTGCTCGACCTCGCCGGCGCGGTCGCCATCGGGACGCTCGCGCGGTGGGACGGCAAGGCGTGTTCCGTCGCGGTCGAACGCGTCGAGCGCAAACGCGGCGAGCCGCCCGCGCCGCTCGTGCTCGCCCTGGCGGCGCTCCACACCCAGGCGTTCGACTGGGCGGTGGAGAAGGCGACGGAGCTCGGCGCCACCGCAATCGTCCCCGTGGTGGCGGCGCGCGTGCAGGGGGGGCGGCACGGCGACCGCGTCGAGCGCTGGCAGCGGATCGCCGACGCTGCGGTCGCGCAGTGCGGCCGGACGCGACCGCCGCGGGTGTCCGAGCCCACGCCGCTGGCGCGCCTCGTGGCCGGCGCGCGTGGCGTCCTCCTCGTCGGCGACGCGGCCGCGCCGCTGCCGCGGGCGCTGGACGTCGGACCCGACGGCGTCACCGTGCTCGTCGGGCCCGAGGGCGGGCTGACCGAGGACGAGCTCATCGCTGTCCGCGCGGCCGGGTTCGCCGGGCTGCCGCTCGGGCCGCGCACGCTCCGGGCCGAGACGGCGGCGGTGGCGGGGCTGGTGCTGGCGCAGCACCTCGCCGGCTGGCTTGGCTAGGTGCGACGCCGATAGCGGACCGTCCATCCTGGCGGGGGGTCCCGCGTCCGCTCCACCGCCCGCCTGGCCGCTCTAGATGTTGTTTCTCACCACGTTGTTCAGCTTACTGATGGGCGGCTTGCCACCGAGAGACGCATGAGCTCGGTGGTGGTTGTAGAAGTGAAGATACCTCGTCAAGAGCCTGGTGCGGAGGTAAGACGACCTGAAGGAAA
>DATKLI010000060.1:0-70878 GCA_035542455.1 Thermoanaerobaculaceae bacterium | reverse complement strand
GCGAAGAATCACCCCAACCTCGGGAGGTTTCCACTTCGTGGAGGCTTTATGCTCGCCCCTCGGGTTCGCGGCCCGATGTGCTGTTTGCCTTGCAGGCACGGCTTTGTCTTGGTGCCGGTCCCGCGGTGGCCGGCCTCGGGCTTGGCCGCCCAAGGCGGCATGGGGCTTCTTTCCCCCGGCGGGGAGGCTTTGCTCTTTCTTCTTGCCCCTCGGGTGAAGCGGCGATTCCTCCGAGGCCGCGGGATCCCCGGCGCGCGGATCCGGGACGGGGTGTCGGTGACGCGGCCAGTTGTGTCTGTCAAGCTCTGCAAAGTGGGTCATGGGTTCCGGTGGTCGTAGGGGCTGTGGGAGCGGCGGGAGGCGTGCCTCCCCTAGGACACCCGCGCTTCGGCGGCGATCTCCGAGACGGCGCGGATCGCGGCCTCGATGTGGTCCTCGGTGTTGAGCGGGCCGACCGACAATCGCACGGTCCCCCGCTCGCCGGTGCCCATCTGCTTGTGGATGAGCGGAGCGCACTGCAGCCCCGTGCGGGCCGCGATGTTGTACTCCACGTCCAGCAGCGTTCCCACGTCGGCGGGGTCGCGCCCCGCGACCGTGAACGAGAGCACCGGGAGGCGATCGTCGAGGGCGGTCGTCCCGTGCAGAGTCACGCCCAGGATCGCCGCCAGCCCGTCCTGGAGACGGGCGAACAGCTCCATCTCGTGCCTGTAGATCGCCTCGAGGCCGCGCTTCGCGATGTACTCCTGCCCGAAGTGCAGTCCCGCGATTCCGAGGACGTTCCCCGTGCCCGCCTCGAGGCGGTGGGGGTACTCCTCGAGGTGGAACGGCGCCGCCGAGTTGACCCCCGTGCCGCCGAAGCGCGTGGGCCGGACGTCGACGCCTTCGCCGACGCACAGACCGCCGATCCCGGTCGGCGCCAGGAGCGACTTGTGGCCGGTGAACGCAACGACGTCGATGCACATCGCCCGCATGTCGATCGGCACCACGCCCGCGGTCTGGGCCGTGTCTATGGCGAACGTCACGCCCCGTTCGCGACACAGCCGCCCGATCTCCTCGACCGGCTGGATCGTCCCGATCACGTTCGACCCGTGGTTGACGATCACGAGACGGGTGTTGGGCCGCAGGCGCCTGGCGATCGCCCGCGGGTCCACCCGGCCCCCGGCGTCCGCAGGGACGAAGTCCACCTCGACGCCGCGGTCGCGCGCCATGTGGTTGAGCGGCCGGATCACCGAGTTGTGCTCGACCGTCGTCGCGACAGCGTGGTCGCCCTCGTCGAGCGTCCCCTGGATCAGGAGGTTGAGTGCATCGGTCGCGTTGGCGGCGAACACGAGACGGTTCGGATCCGAGCCGCCGAAGAAGCCCGTCATCTCTCTGCGCGTGCCGGCGACCAGGTCGCCCGCAACCAGGCAGAGGTCATACCCCGACCGGCCGGGGTTCACGCCGTAGCGCGTGTACGCGTCGAACGCCTTCTCGAGGACCTCCTTCGGCTTCGGGAAGGTGGTGGCCGCGTTGTCGAGGTAGATGATCGAGGCGGAGTCGAGTGGGAGGTTCATGGATGTCCGGCCCCTTCGCGCCAGGGCTGCGCGGCGCCGGTGGACCGGCGCCGTCGGATCGTAGCACGGGGCGTCGACCCTCCGGGACAAACCCTTGACACCGGCGCCAACATATGTAGACTGCGTTTCAAATTCAAGAAGGAGAGGGGGGGATCGCAATGAAACCGCTGTCTTCACTCGCAGCGCTGTGCACCGTGTGTCTCGCGCTCGCAGCATGCCAGCAGCAGCAGGCCAGCGCGCCCGCGCCGTCGCCGGTCGACCGCGGGAGGTACCTCGTCACGGCCGGTTCGTGCAACGACTGCCACACGCCGTGGAAGCTCGGAGAGAAGGGGCCTGAGCCCGACATGACCCGGATGCTCTCCGGTCACCCCGAGGGGATGAAGCTCCCGCCTCCGCCGGCGCTGCCCCCGGGGCCGTGGGGGATGGTCGCGGCACTCAGCATGACCGCGTGGTCCGGCCCGTGGGGGATCAGCTACACGGCCAACATCACGCCGGATCCCGAGACCGGCATCGGGGCGCTCTCGGAGGGCAACTTCGTGAAGGCGATGCGGACGGGGCGCCACTTCGGCGGCGGCCGGGCGATACTGCCGCCAATGCCATGGGACTGGATCGGCAAGCTCACCGACGACGACCTCAAGGCGGTCTACGCGTACCTGAAGACGGTCCCGCCGGTCAAGAACCGCGTCCCGGACCCGGTGCCGCCGTCGCCCCCCGCGAAGTAGCGCAGGGTACCAGCGAGGATGCAGGTCCGTGGCCCGTGGATCGTGGGTCGTGCGTCGAGAGGGACAGAACAAGCAGGGCATACGCGACTTGCGTGTAGCCGCGCGGCCGCCGTTGAGCCGGATGCAAGACGGACGAGGCGGGAGGAGCGGAGCGTAGCCAGAGGCTACGTGAGCATCCGATCCGTCGAGTCCAACGCCGGGCGAGACACGGCTCTGCCGCGGCGAGTGGGGGCACGGGGGGTCACGAGCGGCCGGGTGGGTGGCAGGGTGGACGCGGGACCCCCCGACCGGATAGACGGTCCGCTATCGGTGGCGCCCTCTCAGTGGCCAAAGGGGGCTTTGAGGATCACCCCCCTCCCCGACCTCCCATCGATCCTCACATCGAGCGGCGCGTCGAGGCGCACGTGTCGGAGGAACCGCGTCTCGGCCTCGGCGGCACGTCCCGCGAGCCACTCGAAGTCCACGTGGCCGTGCCCGCTGCGCGCATACACGGTGAGGTACCCGATCCCGAACGACGTGATGTTCTGGAAGAAGTGCGTGCCCTCCGAGGGCGTCACCGGCACGTCCGCGAGCTCGGTCTCGACGATCACGCGCGCGCCCGCGATCTGGTGCCACTCGACGGGCACCCCGAGCCACCGGTCGGACGTTCCCCACCGGCCGGGGCCGATCAGGAGGTACGGTCGACCGCTCTCCGCGAGCCTCCGGTTGATGTGCTCGACCTCGCCCGCCACCGCGACGGTCTGGGCGCGGTCGAACGCGTCCGGCCTCACGTACACGACGTCGCGGATGCTCTGCACCCTCCCCTGCCCGAGCGCCTGCTCCGAGAGGCAGAGCACGCCGTCGGGAGGGGTCGCCCGCAGCACCTCGTCGAGGTCCTCGCTCCCGACCTCGACCACGAGCGGGCGGACCTGCAGCACCGCGAACTCGCCGGGCAGCTCGCGCGCAGGGAGGTTGACGGCGAACTCCAGCTCGACGGGGCAGCTCATCGCCCGCTCGCCGAGCGCGAGCAGCCCCGTCAGAATGCGGGAGAGAGGGAAGATGCCGCTCTTGAGGACCGGCGCGAACGTCACGAGCCGGATGCCGGGCCGGGAGACGCCGTCGTACACCGCGTCGTTGTCGGGGGAGTACACCGAGCCCACGGGGTGGAGGGTGCCGTCGCGCTCGGCGGCGTCGAGCGGGAGAGCGACGAGCGCATCCGCGTGGCCGGGCTCGCCCAGCGTGGAGGCGTGCTGGAGGTCGAGCCCATAGAACTCGCGCTGCGCGCTCTCGAGGACGCCTTCGGTCGAGGCGAACTGCGGGACGTTGCGCGGCGAGCCCGGCGAGAACCGAACGGCCTTTCCGCCCTCGACGACCGTCCGCCCGAACCCGAGCGCCACCGCCGCGAGCCCCTCCTCCGTCTTGAGGCCGAGAACCGGGTAGTAGTTGCGCGAGCACGCGACGCCCGCGAACGAGGGGTAGAAGAACCGTCCGCGCGGTCGCCCAACGAGCTCCTGGACGACGACCGCCATCTTCTCCTCCTCCGGCCGGTGCGGCGTGTTGGCGACGTACGCCTTTGCGTTCTTCGAGAACGTGGAGGCGTAGACGAGCTTCACGGCGGCGCCCAGCTCCGCGATGCGGACGCGGACGTCGGGGTCGGCGTTGGGCAGCATGAACGTCCCGTAGATGCCCGCGAACGGCTGGTCGTAGGAGTCCTCCAGCAGGCTCGAGGAGCGCACCGCGAGAGGGCCGCGCGTCCGCTCCACGATCGCGAGCAGGTCCTGCTCGAGCAGGGGCGGGAGCGGGGCCCGCAGGAACGCTTCGTCGATGGCCTCGTCGGGGGTGTCGGAGAGTGCGATCGCCGAGAGCCCGCCGTGCTCCATGAACTCGTCGAAGACGTCGGTCCCGATCACGGCGGCCGGAGGCACGAAGATCCGCACGCCGTCCTCCGCGGTCCGCTCGCGCGCGAGGAGCGCGTTGATGAACCCGAGCCCCCGCCCCTTCCCCCCCATCGAGCCGGTGCCGATCCGGACGAAACCGGACAGCCCCTCGAACTCGCGCGGGGCAAAGTCGGCGACGACGCCGCGGCGCGCCTCCGACTGCAGCTCGGCGAATGCGTCGATGAGGTACGTCCGCAGCTCCTCGACGTCCTTGAAGTCCGAGACCTTCCACGGCCGGATCCGTGCGGCGAGCGCGAACTCGGTGCGCGCCATGCACCAGTTGGAGAAGTGGTTCCTCGAGGCGTGGTAACGCAGCGACTCGCCCGGGACCGTCCGCAGCGCCTTCGGCATCCCCGCGAGGTCCGGGACCCTGGCGACCTCGGCGCCGCTGGCCGGGTCGACGAACACGAAGTCCCCGAACCCGAGGCTCGTCTGGATGAAGCGGCGCAGCTCCTCGAGCAGGCGCGGCGAGCGCTTGTGGAGGAACGCCGCCCCCAGCGCGTGTGCCCGGCCCGCGAGCGACTCGTCGGTGGACTGCACGAGCGCTGGCATGTCGGGGTCACGCGCCTTGACCCTCCGCACGAACTCGAGGCCGGCCTCGGGGTCGCTCTCCCCCTCCCTCGGGAACCGGGCGTCGGTGATGATCCCGAGCGTCGTCGCCCGGAACTCCTCGAACAGCGACCACCCCTCCTCGAACGTCTCGGCGAGCAGGATCTTGGTGCGCGCCTTCATCCGCCGGAGCCGCTGGCGCGCGTTGACGCCGTCGGCCATCAGCGCTTGTGTCTGCTTGGTGAGCTCGGCGTACAGCAGCGGGAGGTAGGCCGAGTAGAAGCGCACCGAGTTCTCGACCAGGATGATCGTCCGCACGCCGGCGAGGTCGGTATCGCGTCGCGCGTTGCGCCGGTCCTCCACCAGCTTGATGATCGCGAGGAACAACGCAACGTCGCCGCGCCAGACGAACACCTGGTCGAGCACCGCCGGCACGTTGAGCTCCTTCACGCGGTGCGCCTCGAAGTGGTTGTCCGCGAGCATCACCACCGGCAGGTCGGATTGCAGCTCCTTCACCGCCCGGGCGAACCCGCGGGCGTCCGTCCCGCCCAGGCGCGGCATCGTGATCACCAGGTCGAACGGCCGCGTGCGGAGCGCCGTGAGCGCCTCCTGCGCGGTCGAGACCTGCGTGATGCGCGGCGAGGTCGCGAGGTTGAGCTGGTAGAACTCGGCGTCGAGGCTCTCCGAGAGCTGGCCGTCCTCCTCCAGGATGTACGAGTCGTACAGCGACGACACCAGGAGCACCTCGCGCACGCGGTACCCCATCAGGTCGCGGAGCGCCGTGTGCGTCGGGTCGTACTCCGAGAGCGCGTCCGGCTTGTCCCAGGCGGTCATCGGGGCGACCTCCCGCACCGATTATCGCCGCAGTCGACCTCGGGGGCGGACTCGGCGCGGCCGCACCTGCGGTCGCCAGAAGCCTAGTTCAGCGGCCAGAGATCCGCTCGTACAGCGGCACCGCACCATCGCAACTCTCGCCGAAGAGCTCGACCGAGGCTACGGACGGTACGAGCCCACCACCGGCGACTGTCACGAAGACGCGGCGCAGGATGCCACTGGTCCCGCCGATTCGAGTGACGGCGCGCGGAATGCCGGCGGCCAGGTCGATCACGACCGGCCTGGCCCCGAGGGCCCGCACCGCGACCGTGCACGACCGGAGGCTGCACGAGCGCACGTCGTATCCGAACGCCCACGACCTCTCGGCGAGGTTGAGCTCCCTCGCCTGGCCGCGGTCCGCCCGCATCAACCAGTACACGTGGAGAGGTGAGCCGGGATCGAGTCGACCGGCCCGTGTCGTGACCACGTCGTACGCCACGACGTTGGCGTTGAGGCTGCGCTCGATCACGAAGAGGTGCCCGCCCGCATCCGCCGCCCCCGCCTGCTGGTGTGGCACGACGAGTGCGAGGACGAGCGTTGCCGATCGCGCGACAGCCCGGCTCACCGGCACAATCTGACGCCCCGGGTGTGGGGTTACGGCTGCGTTGGTGTGACAGCGGTGTGAGGCGGCTGCGCCGGCCAGGCCTCAGGCGCCGCGCTCTTCTTCCAGTACCCTGCCGGCGGCGCTCTGACGCCCTTGGGCGAGTTGGACAAACGCCTCCTGTGCCGGCCGACGCGGCTCTCCGGCAGCCGGCGTCCGGAGCACGTAGGTCCCGTCAGGTTGGAGGTCCCATGCGCTCGCGTTGTCCGACTCGTAGACGTCGAGGATCGTGCACAGCTCGGACCGAAGCACAGCGTCCACGACCGGCGTTACGGTCTCAACGCGGTTGTCGAGGTTGCGCTTCATCCAGTCCGCCGAGCCGATGTAGTACTCGGGCGCACCGCCGTTGGCGAACGCCCAGACCCGGGCGTGCTCCAGGAATCGGCCAAGGACCGAGTAGACGCGGATGGTGTCGGAGATCCCCGCGACCCCAGGGCGCAGGCAGCACAGGCCGCGAATGTTGAGCGTGATCGGGACGCCGGCTCGGCTCGCCGCGTACAGCTCGCGGATCAGCGCCGGGTCCTGGAGCTGGTTCATCTTTGCGCGGATGCCGGAAGGACGGCCGGCCGAGGCGTGGCGGGCCTCGCGCCGGATGAGCGCGGCGAACGTGTCGCGCATGAACGCGGGCGCGACGATCAGGCGGCCGAACCTGCGCGGCGGCGTCGAGCCGGTGAGCTCGTTGAATACGGCGGCGACGTCCGCCGCGAGCTTCGGCTCGCACGACAGGATGCCGAGGTCCTCGTAGAGCTTCGCGGTGCCGGTGTGGTAGTTGCCGGTGCCGACGTGGACGTAGGTGCGAATCCCGTCAGCTTCCTCCCGCACGACGAGGGCGAGCTTGACATGGGTCTTGAGCCTCTCCACGCCGTAGGCGACGTGCGCCCCTTCCCGCTCCAGCAGCTTGCCCCACGCGATGTTGGGCGCCTCGTCGAGGCGCGCCGTGATCTCGACCAGGACGGCGACCTGCTTGCCCGCCCGCGCCGCGTCGGCGAGCGCGCGCACGATCGGAGAGTCGGACGAGGTGCGGTAGATCGTGAGCTTGATCGCGAGCACCTTGGGGTCCGCGGCCGCGAGCTGCAGGAAGCGCAGCACCGAGGTGTCGAAGCTGTGATAGGGGTGGTGGAGGAGAATGTCCCCACGGCGGATCTCGGCGAAGAACTCTTCGGCGCCGGACTTCCTGAGCGGGGCCAGGCGCGGGTGCGTGGCCGGCACGTGGGGCCGGTCGCGCAGGTCGGTGCGAGCCTCCACCTTGAGCGAGAGGAGGTCGGCGAGGCCGAGGAAGTGCTCGGGTGCGTAGACGTCGTCGGTCTCGACACCGAGCTGCTGGGCCAACCACGTCCGCAGCGCCCGCGGCATTTCGGGGGATACCTCGAGCCGGACGACGCCGGCGAACCGGCGCGCCTTGAGCTCGTCGGCGACCTGGCTGATAATGCTCCCTGGCGCCGTCGACTGGTCGGCGTCGTCGGTCCGCTCGCCGCGCCCCGGGTCGCCCTCGATCCCGCGCGTCACCCGGAACAGCCACACGCCGACGATCTGCTGCTCGGGGAGGATCTGTCCGATGTTGGCGGCAATCACCTGCTCGAGCGGCACGAACCCGCCGCCCTCGACCGCCACCCAGCGGCCGCGGTTGGCGGGCACCTTGATCCGCACGAACCGCTCGCCGCGGCGGAGCGCGACCTTGACCGCCAGGTTCAGGCCGAGGTTCGAGATGAACGGGAACGGGTGTTCGGCGTCGACCGCGAGCGGGGTGAGGATCGGGAGGACCGTGCGGGCGAACGTCGCGGAGAGTTGCGCGCGCGCCTTCTTCCCGAGTTCGGCGTACTCGACGATCGGAACCCCCGCCGCGGCGAGCGCGGGCCGGACCTCCCCGTTGACCAGGAGCGCGAGCTCGGCAATCTGGTGGAGGATCTCGGCGCGGCACGCCTTGAACTCCTCGAGCGGGGTGCGCCCGTCGAGCGAGCGCTTGTCGAGTTTCTGGCTGATCTGCCGCTTGAGGCCGCCGATCCGCTTCATGAAGAACTCGTCGTGGAGCATTCCCATGATGCCTGCGAACTTCACCCGCTCGAGCAGGGGGACGGCCGGGTCGCCGACGTGCGCCAGGACGCGCCGCGCGAACGCCAGCCACGACAGTTCCCGGTTGAAGAACGCGTCCGCACCGAGCGCCTGGATCTCCGTGGCGACTCGGCTCCGCCCGGAGCGGACCCGGCTCGGCGCCGCGCGGTGCCGCGAGGAGAGTCTGTTCACGGTCATCGGGACCTCATCCGTGGCTGATCCGGTGCACTACAATCCTACACGAGCCGGACGTCTGCCTCGCCGGGCGGGCGTTCGGCCGCAGGCTGGGTGAACAATGCTGAAGTTGTTTCGTTTTAGAGTGATCGGTCGAGTCTCCGCAGCCCGTATCGCGGCCGTTCTCGCGTCGTCCTCTCCGGTCGAGACCGCCGCGCCGACGACCGTCCTGCGCCGCCACGTGGACACCTTCGACTGGGCGCTGTGGCGGGCCGGGAGTCGGCTCACGCTCGAGGTCGCGGCGGGCCGGACCACGGCCCGCTGGGAACGCGCGGGCGAGGGACGAGGGCGCCGACTTCCAGTCGAGCTGAACGTGGTCGCCGCGGGCGACCTCCCGGGCGGCCCGCTCCGGGACGAGGTGGCGGCCGCCGCCGCGGGGCGTGCGCTGCTGCCAGTCGGTGAGGTGCGCGCGCGGCGCCGCGAGCTCCGCGTCGTGGACGCTGACGGCAAGACGCGGGTGCGCGTGTGGATCGACACCATCCAGCCCTTGCGAGGGGGCCGGCCGGCGGGGTCGCGTGCGCGCTTCGTGACGGTGGAACCCCTCACGGGGTACGCCCGCGCCGCAGCAGCCGTGGCCGCGCGCCTGCACGCCGAGCCTGGCCTGGCCGCGACCGAGGAGGAGGAGCTCGCGCTCGCGGCGGCGGCGACGGGCCGCCGGCCCGGCGACTACACCTCCAAGCTCGCGGTCCCGCTGCGCGCGGCCGAGCCGGCGGAGCGGGCGGTGCGGCGGATCCTGCAGCACCTGGCGGCCACGCTTGCCGCCAACGTCGACGGGACGCTCCGCGACCTCGATGCCGAGTTCCTGCACGACCTGCGCGTCGCCACGCGCCGCACGCGCACGTGTCTCGGGCAGCTCAAGGACGTCTTCCCGGCGGCCGTCATCGGCCGGTTCGGCGACGAGTTCCGTTGGCTCGCCGACGCCACCAACCAGTGCCGCGACCTCGACGTCTTCGTGGCCGAACTCCTGAGGAGGGGGGACGCTCTGCCGTCCGTCGACGCGGGGGTCCTGGACCCGCTCCTCGAACAGGTGCGCGTGGAGCGCGCCGAGGCGCAGCGCGAGCTGGCCGCGGCGCTCACCTCCGAGCGCTTCGGCGCGCTGCTGCGGCGCTGGCGACGGGTGATAGGCCGGCGCTTCGTCGGAGGCGAGCGCGGCGCGGAGCCCGTGGCCGACCTCGCTGCCGAGCGCACCCTGCGCGCCTACCGCCGCCTCTCCTCGCACGCCCGGCGTCTCGCCCCGGGGGCCCCGGCCGCGGAGCTGCACCGTCTCCGGATCGACGCCAAGAAACTGCGCTACCTGCTCGAGTTCTTCGCGGGTTTGTGGGACCCCGAGGCCACCAAGGCGCTGGTAGCCGAGCTGAAGCTGGTGCAGGACACCCTGGGCGACTACCACGATGCGTTCCTCCAGGTTGGGCGGCTGAAGACGCTCGCACCCGTGGTGCTTGCGTCCGGCGCCGGGGCCGCGACGCTACTCGCGATGGGACGGCTCGTCGCCGACCTCGAGCGCAGCCGGGCCGTGCAGGCGGAGCGCGTGCTCGCTCGGCTCTCGGCGTTCGCCGCCCCGCCGTTCCCGCACCGCCTAGCCGCTCTCGTCGCGCGGCGCGGTGGAGCGTGATGCGGACCGTCGCCGTGTGGACGATCAAGGGCGGCGTCGGCAAGACGGCCGCCGCGGTCAACCTGGCCGCGCTGGCGGCCGGGGAGGGGGTGCGTACGTTGCTGTGGGACCTGGATCCCCAAGGCGCCGCCAGTTTCTACTTCCGCGTCAAGGCGCGGATCAAGGGCGGCGGAGGCAAGCTCCTGCGCCGCTCCGCCGAGCTCGGGCGCTGGATCCGCGCGACGGACTTCGGCGCGCTCGACCTCTTGCCGGCCGATTTCTCGTACCGGAGGATGGACCTCGACCTCGACGGACGCCGCCGCCCGGAGCGCCGTCTCGCCCTCAAGCTCGCCCCGCTCGCCGACGACTACGACCTCGTGTTCCTCGACTGCCCCCCGTCGGTCTCGCTCGTGAGCGAGAGCGTGCTGGTCGCGGCCGATGCCCTGCTCGTGCCGGTGATCCCCACCACGCTCTCGCTGCGCAGCCTCGGTCAGGTGCGCGCGTTCGCCGCGCGCGTGGGGCGGCGCGGGCTTGCAGTGCTGCCGTTCCTCTCGATGGTGGACCGGCGCAAAGCGATGCACCGGGAGATCTTCGAGCGCTGCCTCGCCGACCCGGAGTTCCTGCGAAGCTCGATACCGGCGGCCAGCGTGGTCGAGAAGATGGGCGCCCGCCGCGCCCCGGTCGGAGCGTACGCCGCCGCCACCGCAGCGGCGCAGGCGTTTGCCGCGCTCTGGGAGGAAGTCGCGCGACGGCTCGGCGTGCGCGGTTGATCGCCCGAATGCTGCGGTGAGGAACGGCACAACTGTCACTGGTGGCGGACGCTGGCGGGCACCGGAAGCTCGGGCGCCGGGAACGGGAAGCGCACGATGCGCGCCCGCGGCGGGCGACCCCTCGTGATCTCTACGAGCGCGTACGCACCCCGGGGATCACCGTCCACCGGGCGGCCGACCGAACCTGCGTTGACCACCGTCACCCCGCCGATCCGGCGCGCAAACGGGATGTGGGAGTGGCCGCACGCGAGCACGTCGGGACGCTCCGCGCCGAGCTTGGCGGCGAGCGCCTGCGGGGTGATGCTGGGGAACACGTAGTCCGTTGAGCCGAGCGGGGAGCCGTGGACGAGGAGCATGCGCCGACCCTCGAAGTCGAGCCGGAGGCTCTCCGGCAGCTTGCGGATCCACTCCAGGTCCGCGCGCCCGAGCGCGCGCGCCGAGCGCACCAGGTCCGCCTTCTTGCGCTTCTCCAGCAGCGCCGCCTGCGCGTCTCGCGGCAGCGCCGCGAGCTCGGTCACCTTGTCGTCGACGTTGCCGCGGACGGTGCGGAACCCCTTCCGCCGCAGCAGCGCCACCACCCCGGCGGGGTCCGGTCCGTCGCCGACCAGGTCACCGGCGACGACGATCGCGTCCGCCCCCCGGCGCTCGAGTTCGGCAAGCGCCGCGTCGAGCGCCGCAAGGTTGGCGTGGATGTCCGACAGGACCGCGACGAGCAAGGCGCGAGGCTCCCGCGTCAGCGGTCCGGAAGCAACCCGACGAGCTCCTCGGCGAGGTCGTGAAGGCGGGCGAGATCCTTGAGCCGGCCCTTGTCGGGCTTGAGCTTCACACCGCGAATGAGTGTGGCCATGGCGCTTGCGGTTCGCCGCGACGGCGCCTCGGCCTCGAGGGCGTGCAGCACCTCGCCGAGCTGCCCGGTGACGCGGGCGGCGAATCGGGCGGTCGCCTGGTCGAGCGCGCGCTTGAGGTCCAGCACCCCGGCCGCGAGCGGGCCCCCGGGCGCGGGTCGCCGCCGGACCGTGGGCGCCCTGCGACCCGCCAACCGTCCGGCGGCGCCCCGTTGTGCTGTGCGGCTCGCCGATCCGCCTCTTGCGCCACCCACCCTTTGCTTCTTGGTCATGACATCCCTCCCCCTCGCAACGCGCGGCGGCTCAGTCCCCCGCGCCGTTGCGGACGCGCACCTTGCGCTCAAACACCCGCTCGAACATCGGCGCCTTGCGCTTGAGCGCCCACTTCTCCAGCAGGAGATCCCCCTTGCCGTCGATGCGCAGGACCACCTCGCCCCCCCTGACCTCCGCGCGCACCGAGCGAACGCTCTCGGTGTGCTCGCGGTCGAGCGCGTCGGCGAGCCGGAGGATCGCGGCGAGCGTCTGGACCTTACGCTGGTCGCCGGCCCGCAGAGCGGTGAACTCCGGGTGTCCCGGCCCCGGCTCGCTCTTGCGGTGGTAGCGTGCAACCGCCGCAGCGAGTGCGCTCTCCGCCTCGGAGAAGCCGGGAAGCTCGGAGTGTGTGATCAGGTACATCGAGTGCTTGTGGTGGCGCTTGTAGCTGATGTACCCACCGATGTCGTGGAGCCAAGCGGCGGCCTGGAGGATCTTGCGCTCGCCGCTCCCGAGCCGGTGCAGCTCCTCGAGCTGGTCGAAGAGCGCGAGGGCGTGTTTGGCGACCTGTGCGGCGTGCGACTCGTCGAACGCGAAGCGCCGGCCGGTGGCGACGAGCGCTGTGACGAGCTCGCGCTCCTGCTTGTCCGCGTGGGCGCGCTGCGTGGTGACCGCCTCGACCAGGTCGAACAGCACGCCCTCCTTGATCCCGACGCCGGGAACGAGCATCGACGCCGCGCCCGACAGTCGTGCCAGACGCTCGTACACGAGCGCGGCCGGGAGCACGACGTCGGCCCGGTCCTCGCGCAGGCCCAACTGGTCGACGCGCTGCCGGTACGACAAGCGCGACAGCTTCTCGATGATGGTGCTCACCGCCTCGAGCCCAAGCGACGACGGCTTGCCCGGGCCGGTCCACACGCCGGCGAGCTGCGCCAGCGTTTCGGCGTTCCCGCCCGTGGCGATGAACCCCGACGGCTTGCGCACCTGTGCCGCCGCCGGCAGTCGCAGCGTCGCGGTGTACTCCTCGAGCAGACGGCGGAAGCGGCCGGGGTCCTCCCCCGCCTCGGACAGCTCCTCGAGGAGGCGCACCGAGCCCATCGTGTGGGACTCGCTCCACAGGATTCCGGTGCCGTCGGCCAGGAGTACCTCGACGCTGCCGCCGCCGACGTCGGTCAGGATCCAGTCGCGGCCCGCGAGGTCGACGGCGCGCTTGACCGCGACGTAGATCAGGCGCGCCTCCTCCGAGCCCGAGATCACATCGAGCTCGAGACCCGCCTGGTTGCGCACGCGCTGGATCAGCTCGCGCGCGTTCGAGCTCTCGCGCACCGCGCTGGTGGCGACGCACCGGTAGACGGCGACGCCCACCTCCGCCATGCGATCGGCGAAACCGGTCAGCGCCGCGACTGCCCCGTCGATCGCACCTCCGGTGAGGCGGCCGGTCAGGAACACGTCGTGCCCGAGCCGCACCGCCGCCCTGTCCTGCTCCACCAGACGGTAGTGGTCGGGGTCCTGGAACTCTACGGCGAGAAACCGCAGGGCGTTGGAGCCGACGTCGATGCACGCGACGCGCACGGGGAACTCCTGCTCCTCGCGCACGGCGTTGAGCGTCACCGGTCGCTGGCGCTTCTCGGTCATGGCCATCCGACCGCGTACGATCGCGTCGGCACCCCGCTGCTCCCGTCGCACACAGTGTACCCGCACCGCTCACCTCGGAGGTCCCACGGCCCGCTCTCGCGCCCGCGGCAGGCGCCAGAGGGCGGCCTGCGCCCGCACCGCGTGGTGATGCTCGCAAGGAGTCGTGAAACGGCGGTGAAGAAGACGCATCCGCCGCGGCGCGGTTCACACGATCGTCACACCCGCTTGATGCGTCCTCGACACCGTCCCGCAGACTTCGAGCAGGAGGTGCGCATGGGCGACGCTCTGCTCGCCGACGGCAAGGTCTTCACCGTGTCGAGGATGGCTACCGGTGGCAAGCCGGCCGGCGGCCTCCTGTCAGCCGCGCTCGACGCCGTCAGCGGCCTTGCGGCGCTCGAGCGACGCTACGGCGCGATCGCGGGCAGTCCGGCGTCGGAGTTCCTCGACCGCGCGCTCGAACGGCTCGGAATCCGGTGGGAGGTCGCCGACGATGACCTGGAGCGCGTGCCCCGCACCGGCCCGGTGGTGGTCGTGGCCAACCACCCGTTCGGCGGCGCCGAAGGGCTGGTCCTCGCGCGCGTGCTCACCTCGCTCCGATCGGACGTCAGGGTGATGGGGAACTGGTTCCTCTCGCTCATCCCCGAGCTGCGCGAGCTGTTCGTTCCGGTCGATCCGTTCGGGGGCCCGGGCGCCGCCGCGCGCAGCGTGCGCGGTCTGCGCGATGCGATCGAGTTCCTGTCGGGCGGCGGCCTGCTTGCCGTGTTCCCGGCCGGCGAGGTCGCCAGCCTCGACCTGCGCCGGGGCACGGTCGCCGACCCGCCGTGGCGCTCCACGGCGGTGCGCCTCGCGCGCAGCACCGGCGCCAGCATCGTCCCGGTGTTCTTCCCGGGCAGCAACGGCCCGGTCTTCCAGCTTGCAGGCCTCCTGCACCCGGGGCTGAGGACGGTGCTCCTCCCGCGCCAGCTGTTGAAGCGCGCTCGGAAGCCGCTCACGCTGCTGATCGGCAAGCCGCTCCCTCCCGCCGCTACTGCGACCGCCGACGACCGCGAGCTCACCGGCGCGGTGCGCGGGCGCGCCGCGCTTCTCGCCCACCGCAACAGCAGGACGACGACCGCCGCGGCGGCGCGCTTCCGCCAGCCGGTCGCGGAGCCGGTCCCGCCGGACGCCCTGCGCGCTGAGATCGACGCTCTTCCGTCCGCGGCGACGCTCGCCGCGAGCGGCCCGTTCCGCGTCGCGCTCGCTCACGCCCAGGAGATCCCGCAGGTGCTGCTCGAGATCGGTCGCGCACGCGAGGTCACGTTCCGGACCGTCGGCGAGGGAACGGGCGGCGCGCGCGACCTCGACCGGTTCGATCCGAGCTACCTGCACCTCGTCCTGTGGGACGAGGACGCCGGCGCCGTCGCCGGAGCGTACCGGTTGGGGCCCACCGACCGATTCGTGCGCGACGGCGCCACCGCCGGGCTGTACACCGGTACGCTCTTCCGGTTCGGCCCCGAGGGCATCGCGCGCATCCACCCCGCGATCGAAATGGGGCGCTCGTTCATCCGGCCCGAGTACCAGCGCTCGCACTCCGCGCTCCTTCTCCTGTGGCAGGGGATCGGCGGGTTCGTGGTGCGCAACCCCCACTACCGCTACCTGTTCGGCCCGGTCAGCATCAGCCAGGAGTACGGGCGGGTCGCGCGCGAGCTCATGGTGCGCTACCTTGGCGACGCGCTCGACGGCCGCGATCTGCTGCCCGCGGTGCGACCGCGGCGGCCGTTCCCGCTGCGCGCCCCGCGCGGTCTCGACCTCGACGAGGTCGTCCGCTCGCTCAGGAGCATCGACGATCTCTCGGCGATCGTCGCGGACCTCGAGGGCGGACGCGGGATCCCGGTCCTCGTGCGCCAGTACCTCCGCCTCGGCGGCCGGGTCGCCTGCTTCAACGTGGACCGTGACTTCGCCGACGTCGTGGATGCCCTCGTGGTCGTCGACCTGGCTGCGACCGAGCGCAAGCTGCTCGAGCGCTACATGGGACGGGAAGGCGCCAGCAGCTTCCTCGCCTATCAGGCCGAGCGCTCACGGGGCGACGCTCCAAGGCCGGCGGACCCGAGGGCGCTGCCGTCGGAATCGGGGGTGGTGCAGCACCCGGCCTGATCGCGAGCGGGCGCGACTGGACGTCTCAGTCGGCCGTCGAGTCGGCCTCCGCCATCAGGTCGGCGCGGACGCGCCGGAGTTCCTTCCTCCGCGCGGCGTCGACCGTCGGGTAGGTCAGATCGAGCCCCTCGAGCGCGCCGATCACCGCCTCCGCGACCACGTAGCGGGCGAACCACTTGTGGTCGGAGGGCACCACGTACCACGGCGCCTCGGGTTTGGCCGTCGCCCGCAGCATCTCCCCGTACGCTGCCATGTAGGCATCCCAGTGCCGGCGCTCCGCGACGTCTGCCGGCGAGAACTTCCAGTTCTTGTCGGGCGTGTCGAGGCGCTCCAGAAACCGTCTCCTCTGTTCGTCGCGCGACACGTGCAAGAAGAACTTCAGGATCAGGGTTCCGTTGCGCGCCAGGTGGCGCTCGAACGTGACGATGTCGTCGAACCTCTCCGCCCAGATCTCCGGGCTGACGAGCCGGGACGGCAGCCGTTGGGCGGCAAGAAACTCGGTGTGCACCCGCACCACCAGGACCTCCTCGTAGTACGAGCGGTTGAAGATCCCGATCCGTCCGCGCTCCGGGAGCCGCACGGCGCAGCGCCAGAGGAAGTCGTGGTTCAGTTCCTCCACGGACGGCGACTTGAACGAGTGCACCTCGCACCCCTGAGGGTTGACCCCCGACATCACGTGCTTGATCGTCCCGTCCTTCCCTGCAGCGTCCATCGCCTGGAACACGAGCAGGACCGCCCAGCGGTCTTGCGCGTAGAGCTTCTCCTGCAGGGCGCTCAGTCGCTCGATCCCTCTGGCGAGTGCGGCCCTCGCCTTTTCCTTCGAGGTGATGCGGCCGGTGTCGGCCGGGTCGATGGCAGCCAGGCGGAGCTCGTTCCCCGAGGTGAACTGGTAGCGCCGTACAACCTCGCTCGTCCTGCCCATACGTCCTCCCGCGGTTTGCGCCGGCTCAATAGTACCGTGAGGTTCGCGGCGGATCGGGACGGCTCCCGTCGGACCGAGCCTATAATCCGCCCGTGCCCCGGCGGCACGCCAAAGGGGGTCGCATGCGCTGGTTCCTCCCCAAGAAGGTCGACTTTCTCGATCTCTTCGACCGTGCGTCGGTCAACATCGTCCAGGGGGTCACCCTGTTCCGCGAGATCCTCGAGGAGCCGACCGACCTCCCCGCCAAGGTGGAGAAGCTCAAGGCGCTCGAGCACGAGGGAGACCGTGTGACGCACGAGGCCCTCGCGAAGCTCAACGCCACGTTCATCACGCCGTTCGACCGCGAGGACATCCACTCGCTCGCGACCCGCCTCGACGACATCCTGGACGCCGCCGACGCCGCGGCGCAGCGTCTCGTCGTCTTCCACATCAAGTGGATCCCGCAGCAGTTGAAGGCGCTCGCGGACCTCCTGGTTGTCTCGGCGCAGGAGGTGCACAAAGCCGTGGTCGTCCTCCACGACAGCAAGCGGCACAAGGAGGCGATGGCGGCGTGCGTCGAGATCAACCGCCTCGAGAACGAGGCCGACGTGCTGCACCGCGAGGCGCTCGGCGAGCTCTTCGCCAACACCCCCGACGCGATCGAGGTGCTCAAGCTGAAGGACCTCTACGCGTTCCTCGAGGACGCCACCGACCGCTGCGAGGACGTCGCGAACACAATCGAGACCATCATCCTCAAGAGTTCATAGCGGGAGGCCACCGGGTCGCGGCCTCGGGCGTCCGGCTCAGACGTTCAGGAAGAGGCCGAGCACCTTGAACGCGAGCGCGGCCATCAGCCCCGAGAACGGGATCGTGAGCACCCACGCCCACACGATCCGCGTCGCAACGCCCCAGCGCACCGCCGACAGCCGCTGGGTCGCACCCACCCCCATGATCGCCCCCGTGATCGTGTGGGTAGTGGAGACCGGGATCCCGAGGTAGGAGTTGGCGAACAGGGTGAGCGCCGCCGAGGTCTCGGCGCAGAACCCCCCGATCGGCTTCAGCTTCGTGATCTTCGACCCCATCGTCTTGACGATGCGCCACCCTCCCGACAGCGTCCCGAGCGCGATCGCCGCGTGACACGCGATCACCATCCAGAACGCCACGCGGATGTCGGAGGGGCTCCGGCCGAGCGATTTCTCGTACGAGTACGCCAGGATGGCGATGATCCCCATCGTCTTCTGGGCGTCGTTGCCGCCGTGGCCGAGGCTGTACAGGCCGGCCGAAACGAGCTGGGCGCGCCGGAAGAAGTGGTCCACCCGGCGCGGCAACGAGTTCCGGAAAAGCCACGTCACGCCCGTCATGAGGACAAGGCCCAAGATCAGGCCTACGACCGGAGACACGAGCATCGAGACGATGGTCTTCGTCCACCCCGGGTAGATGATCGCGGAGAACCCCACCTTCGCGATCGCGGCCCCGGCGTAGCCGCCGATGAGCGCGTGCGACGAGCTGGTTGGCAGCCCGAAGTACCAGGTGATCACGTCCCAGAAGATCGCCCCGACCAACCCTGCGAGGATCACGTAGACGGTGCCGGCGGCCGGCACCACCAGTCCCTTCCCGATCGTTGACGCTACCTTGAGAGGGAAGACGAACGCCGCGACGAAGTTGAAGAACGCCGCCCACACCACCGCGAGGCCGGGCGAGAGCACGCGCGTGGAGACGACGGTGGCGATCGAGTTGGCGGCGTCGTGAAAGCCGTTGAGGAAGTCGAACAGCAGCGCGATCGCAACGATGGTGACGAAGAGCACGAGGGGGAAAGTCACCATGTGCTGGCAGTCCTCCCGGCTACATGTGGATCTCGAGAACGCGACGCAAAGAAGACGACCGCGTGGCGACCCGCCCCGGCGCTGCTGTGGTGAGGGAGCGGAGCGGCGAGCTCACGGCCCGGAGTCTAGCACGCGCGCGTCGCGTCGCGTCCGCCGAGCGGCCGGCGCGAGTACACTGCGGGCGACCCGGTCTCAGGTTGTGCCGGGACCTTGCGCCGCCGCCGGATTGACTGTGAAATGGAGCGCGAGGTGCGCCGATGACGACGTCTCCGCGGTGGCTTACCTACCCCCTGGCCGTGCTGGCGGTTGCATGCGCGGCGGAGACCGCAACCGGGCAGGAGCGCGCCTCCGCCGACCCGACGCCGCGCCTCGTCGTGTTCGAGATGTTCACGCGTTTCACCTGACCGATCTGCGAGGCCGCCGGTCCGGTGGCCGACGCCCTTGCCCCGCAGTACGCCGGGCGCGCCGTCTTTCTCGAGCAGAACGTGGACGTGCCGGTCGGCGACCGGTACAGCCGGTTCCAGGCCGCCTACGGCACCGGGGTCGCGTACCTCCCGCTCGTGATCGTGGACTCGGGGCACCAGCTGATGACCGGGGACCGGCCGGACTTCAGGCCGGTGTTCCAGAGGATGGTGGAGCTCGAGCTCGTCCGTCCGCCGAGCGCGGAGATCGAGGCGTACGCCCGGACGCTCGGCACGAAGGTGCGGGTGTACGCGCGCCTCCACAACACGTCAGGCGTCACCCTCTCCGCCGGCGCGAACAAGGCGGAGCTGCACGCCCTCGTCTACGAGGACGCCCGCGTCGGGGTGACGGGGCGGATCACGCGCGCCGCGCCGTGGGCCGCCATCGCGATTCCGGTCCCGCCCGACGGCACCCTCACCGCGACGCTCGACACGATCGGCCTCTCTGGCGTCAACTTCAACGCGCTCCACACCGTGGTGGCGGCGGACTACGTGCCCGGGCCTGGGAGCACGTACGACATGCTGCAGGCGGCGGTCGCGCAACCCGCCGGCCTCACGGTTGACCCGCCGTCGTTCCCGGTCGGGATCGACTCGGGGCACCCCGCCGGCCGCTCGGTCGCGGTCTCGCTCGCGGGGCCGTACAACCTCACCTGGACCGCCGCCCCCGACGTCCCCTGGCTCTCGGTCTCCCCGGACGGCGGAGCGATCGCGGTCGCGCCGACGGTCACCGTCTCGGCCAACGGTCTCGTCGCCGGCTCGCAGGAAGGACACGTCACGCTCTCGGCGACCAGCACGGACGGGATGGCGTTCACGCAGTTCGTCGCGGTGAAGGCGGTGCTGGGTCCGCGTGTGTTTCGCGCGGTCGCACCACCTGTGAGCCCGGGATCGCCGGCTGCGGTCCCGATCGTGCTCTCGGCTCTCGGCGACGAGCACGCCGTCGCGTTCAGCCTCGCGTTCGACGCCGCCATGGTGCGCGACCCCGCCGTGGCGCTCGGGAGTGCGGCCCAGGACGCGACCCTCGCGGTGGACACCACGCAGTCCGCCTCCGGCCACGTCGGTGTCACCGTCACGCTCCCCGCGGGCCGGTCGTTCCCGCACGGCGACTGCGAGATCGCGGTCGTGACGTTCGCCACGGCGGCGGTCGTTCCCAGGCAGGCCGCCGCGGTCGTGTTCTGCGATCAACCGGTGGAGCGGGATATCGCCGACGCGTTCGGAAACGGGCTCACGGCCGAGCTCCGCGACGCCACGCTCGCGTTCCCCGAGGGCAGCGTCATGCGCGTGCCCCGGCGCCACGTGACGCGTCCCGCGGGTTGACCTGGGCACGCACGACCGTCGGACACACCGGTTCCGCTACAGCGCCAGCAGCGGGAGGAGGCCCACGGCGGCGAGGAGGGCGAGCGCCGCGAGGCCGCGCACGCCGGTCGGCCGGTCCGCGAAGGCGTACGCGTAGATCCCCTTGATCGCGTTGTTGCTGGCGGTCGCCACGACGACGGCGCTCGCGGCCGTGAGCAGCGGCGTCGCGGCGCCGGCGGTCTGGGTCAGCCCCATGATGAACGGGTCGACGTCGCTGACCCCCATCAGCGCCGCCAGCGCGATCACCCCGACCGTGCCGAACCGCTCCACCGCGAGCTTCGTGAGCACGAGGATGGCGAGGAACACGCCGGCGAACAGGAACGCCGAGCCGACCTCGAGCGGGTTCCTCGCCTCGTACTCTTGCTCAACCGGCCCCTGGACCGGGTCGGGGACCCGCGACCACAGGTAGCCGGCGGCGATCGTCGCAGCTCCCAGGAGCGCGAACGGCAGCGCGAGGAGCGCTGCGAGCGCGCCGTTGAAGATCGCCAGCAGCGCCAGCACCCGCAGGTACATCACGCCGGAGGCCAACACCATGCTGCCCGCGAAGAGGTTGGGTCGGCGCTCGCGCTTCGCGCGCCGGGCGAGGGCGACGGTCATCACGGTCGACGAGTAGGCGCCCCCGAGGAGGGCGGCGAGCACGATCCCGCCGCGCTTCCTCGTCACGCGCTGCAGGACGTAGCTGCCGTATGAGATCCCGCTCACCGCCACGACGACCAGCCAGGTCCTGAACGGGTTGATCTGGAACGGCCCGAACTCCCGGTTCGGCACCGCGGGCAGGATCACGACCGTGAGCAGCAGGAACTTCGTGAACGTCACGACGTCTTCGGACGGGATGCGCTCGGTCAACCCCTCGAGGGCGGCCTTCAGTTCGAGGAGGAGCATCGCGAGCACCACGATCGTGACGGCTATCCAGAAGTAGTCGTACCGGACCAGCGCTCCCAGGAGGTAGGTGACGAGTCCGGACACCTCGGTGGTGACGCCGGCGTCCTCCGAGCTGGCGAGCTTGTGCAAGTACGAGACCAGGAGGAACGCGCCGACGACGACGAACCCGAGCCCGACGGGGAGCAACTGCGGGCCCGCGATCAGCGCCATCGCGTACCCGACGAGGCCGATCAGCGGGAACGTGCGGACGCCGCCGAAGATGTAGTGGCCGGCGTGCGCCTTGCGCCCCTCGCGCTCGAGGCCGAGGAGGAACGAGAGGAACAAGACGAGGAGGATCTTGAGCGCCTCGGGGTGCACCAGGGCCGTGAGCTGCCGCAACAGCGTCGGTTCCATTGAGGCCGACGTTACACCCGCGCCGGCTCCGTCTCAAGGTGGGAACGGCCGGTACGGCGTCGTTCGCCGCCCCCGGCGCACAGAGTGAGTCACGAATCCGGGTGCGGCCGGTCCGCTTGGGGCAGCCACCTCTTCAGAACGTTCGTCCCGCGTCCCGCTGGGTGAGCCGCCAGTGCC
Organism: Thermoanaerobaculaceae bacterium; assembly: GCA_035542455.1. Lineage (GTDB taxonomy): Bacteria > Acidobacteriota > Thermoanaerobaculia > Thermoanaerobaculales > Thermoanaerobaculaceae > RBG-13-68-16. The sequence goes on along the minus strand of DATKLI010000060.1, from coordinate 49,165 downwards.
GCGCACAACGGCGTGCCCTCCCGCATGTCGACCTGGACGATCTCGAAGCCGGCCGACGCCAACGCCTCGACCTCTGCCGGCGTCACCTCGCGCCCATCACACTCGGCGTCATACCCGAGGAACAAGCGGGAGCCCTGGGAGTGGACGAACACGGCGCGACTCCGCACGCACGGACCGAAGGCACCGCCAGGCAGTCGCGACATCTGGATTTCCCTCCCTCGCTCACGACAACCCGGCGGTGTGAAGACGACACGGAGGGGGCGTGAAGGGCGGTCGGCGTGAGGAACCCCCGGGTCGCACGGGCCGGGGGTCCGGTGAGATCAGACCGTGTACCCCGCCGCGCCCAGGAGAGCGTCGTTCGACGGCGTCGCGGTCCCCACCTCGCGGCCCAACCTCACAACCGCTCCGTTCCGGAACTCGAGCGCCTTGGCGGCACCCACGCGCACAAACCCGATCGGCTCCGCGACCCGCACGAACTCGGGCCACCAGGCGGCCGAGGGCGCCACACCGAGCGAGCGCGCCGTCACAGCGGTCGCTTCCTCAAACACCGCCTCCGCTTCGGCCGCGTGGCGTCCGAGGTACTCCGCGAGGCTCACGCAGTGGACCGCGAGCGGCAGCCCGACGACGCAGTTGAACCCCATCTTCTCGGCCTCGGCCGCCGCGAACGCCGCGGGGTCGAGCGCCTCCGCTGCGATCCCGCCGCGGGCGAGCGCGGCGGCGAGCGGGGACGCAACCGGGCCCGCGAACGCGCTCGGGCGTAGAACCCGGAAGAACTCGCCCTTTGCGGTGAACCAGATGAGGCCGCGCGAGCACCCCGGGGCGCCCGCCAGCAGCGGCCGGACCCACCCGTTCTGGACGAAGACGAGGCGCTCGGGGGAGACGGTTCCGAGACGGGCGAGCGTTGAGGGCAGCGCCTCCTCGCGCACGCACACCAGCACCGGCCCGACCCCTCTGGCGAGGCGCTCCCACCCGCCGTCCCGCGTGACCGGGACGACCTCCGAGCCGCCTGCGGCGAGCGCTCCCGCGAGGCGCCGGCCGACCTCGCCCATGCCGACGACGAACGCCCGCTCGAACGACCTGCTCATCGCCGCACCATCGCCGTCCGGCAGGCGAGCCGCAACTACGAGAACCTCGAGAGGCGCAGGACGACCGTCCGGCGGCGGCGAGGTGCGGACGCCCATTGGATGAGGATCGGGTTCTGGTAGGTGCCGCGCACCACGCCCGCGGCGCCGTCCGCGTCCGACACCAGCAGGCTCACCGAGCGCTTGAGACGCAGGAAACGCCGCGCGGGCACGGCCATCGCGCGAGCCAGGAGCGTCTCGACCGCCGACTCCGAGATGCGCAGGGCGTCCATCAGCTCGTTGAGCACCTGCACGATGTCGTAGCGCGCGTAGCCGAGGCTCTTGGTCGCAATGGCGCGCGGCTCGCGCAGCATGCGCTTGCCCGTCCGTGCGGCGAACTTGAGCGGATCCGCCAGCACCTCTGCAAGATCGTGCCGCATCAGCAGCGTCTCGTACTCGTTGACCGTGACGCCGACGTCGCGCTCGCCGGGGTCGAGCGCGATCTCGAGGCGGCCCTTCTCGACGCCGTGACGACGGATCATCTCGTCGCCCCGCGCCAGTACGCCGGTCCGGGCGTCCGCGAGGTTGATCGAATCGACGGGGTGCCGCGACACCGGAACCGAGCAGCGGGCGGTCGCCACCGTCTCCTCTCGCCCGTACGCGAGAACGCAGGTGCGGCGCGTCCGCGGCTGCCCCTCGTTGACGCCGTCGAGGTCCATGAAGAAGACGGGATCGCCGGGCCTATTGACGTACGTCACGCAGTTCCGCAGACCTGAGCCGATGTACGCGAGGTGCGAGTCGGCGTTCATCGGCTCGCTCCGCCTCTGGTCCTCCGACAGCTCCGAGCGCTCGTGAAGGCGGTCGTGGCGGTACCCGGCTCCCGGCGGGAACAGTGCCTGGAAGGTCCGGATGAACGGGTCCAGCCTGTCGCGCCGGTGGTCGAGGCGCGCGGAGAAGCTCTGCTCGAGGTACCCGGCCGTCGTGTGCAGGGAGCAGTACATCGCGCGCCTGAATCCGTCGAGCGCGCCGCCGAACTCGCGGCGGATCGCGGCCGCGACGTCGATAGCGTCGTAACGCGACCTCGGGGTCAGGGTGAGCGCGAGCTCCAGGGGCTTGGCGGCCATCGTTCTCCGGGTCCGGCGTCGACAGCGCGGCTGTGGAGGCACCCGTATCTGCTTCCAACGGCACCGATTGACCGGGCATTCCGGCCGGCCGCGAGCGGCCCGGCGGGAGCCGCGCCCCTACACGTGGTTGCGGAGCATGAGCTCCCTCGGGTGAGGCTCGAGGTACGTCTGCCCAGCGAGGTAGCTCACGTCGTGGAGCCGGACGTAGTGGCGGACGAGGGTGATCGGAACGACCAGCGGGACAACCCCACGGTGGTAGTCTTCGATCACTCCCAGCAGCTCGGCGCGCGACGGCGCGTCGAGCAGGTTCTTGAAGTACCCAGCGATGTGCTGGAGAACGTTGGTGTTGCGCCGGACGGTGGCGATCGCGCGGAGTCCCTGCATGAAGGCGCTCGCGTATCCGGCGCGCACCTCGTCCCGGGGCACCGCCTTGGCACTTGCGACGAGGCGGCCGAGCGCCTCGTACGCCTTCGGGGCGTGAGCCATCAGCTGCAACTTGTGGGCGGTGTGGAACGAGACGAGGTCACCGACCGTCCAGCGCCCGGCGAACAGCCGCTGCAGGCGGTGGTATGCAAATACGCGCTCCACGAAGTTGTCCCGCAGCCGCGGGTCGCACAGACGGCCCTCCTCCTCGACCGGGAGATCGGGAAAGCGCGCGAGCAGCGCCTCGGCGAACACGCCGCGCCCCGACTTGACCGGCATCCCCGCACCGTACACCTTGACGCGCTCCATCCCGCACGACGGCGAGTCCTTCTTGAGCACGTAGCCGCAGAGGCGCTCGCCGGCGAGTCGTTCGACGCGCGCGGAGGCGTACGAGCGCATCGCGTCGGTCCAGTCGGTCCCGCTCTTGGGCGCCACCATCCGGACCTCGGCGCCGTCGCGCACGAGGCGCACCGACTCGCGGGGCGTCCCCATCCCGACCTCCACCTCGGGGCACACCGGCACCCACTCGACCCACCTCCCGAACGTTCCGACGAGGAAGTCCTCCCTCTTGTGCCCGCCGTCGAACCGCACCTTGCACCCCAGCAGGCACGACGAAACCCCGATTCGGACAACGTCGGCCGCTCCGCCCGTGACGCTCATCGCCTTGCGGTCGCCGCCGATGTCGCGTCCCGCTCGAGCCGTGCCGCGATCTTCGGGCCGAGCTTCGAGAACACGCGCTCCGCCACTCCCTGCAGCCTCTCGTTGCGGGGCGGGAGGCCGACGCGGCGCAGCCACGCGCTCGGCGGCCGGGTGCCCTCCCGTGTCCAGTGACCGATCTCAGCCCCGTCGCTCGTCCGGACCGCACGCACGCGGACGATCACCGGGTCCATGACGCGGGACGCCACGAGCGCCCCGCCGACCCACGTGACGGTCTCGAGCGCGAACTCGCCCGCCCCGACCCACCATCCGGTCGTCGGGTTGCCGGTTGCGCGCGCCACCACGACGCCGTGGCCGATCCCGGCCACGAGCCCCTGTGCGGCCAGCAGCCACAGCCACGACCGCCGCACCTGGCCGTACGCGATGAGCTCGGTCGACACGACCGCATCGGCTCCGTCGGCCCGCCCGATCGCCGCGAGGCGCCCGGAGTCGGGTCGCGTCCCGTCGTCCGGGAGAGGCGCGCCGAGGCAAACCCGGGCGCCTTCATTGTCGAGCGTGCTCGCGAGATCGGCCGCCAACGCCAGCATCGTCGCCCCTCGCCGCGCGCTCTCACCGCCCTCCGGCCCCGGCGGAAGGAACGCGTCCGGTGCCGTCACCGGCACCCGGTCGAGCGCGGGCAACACCTCGACCCGGAGCGTGGTGGGTACGCGCGGAGCCCGGCTCGACGCGCATGCAGCGGTCATGACCGTGAGGCTGATCACGAGCGCCACGCGTCGCATGCGCCATAGCATAGCGTGTGCCCGGCGGGTCCCCGGCGCCCTCGGGGAGCGCGTCCGGTTGAACGGGTGTACAATCCGTGGCTCGGCCCGAGAGGCTGCGCCTGGAGCAGGACCAGGCGGCGAGGATCGGCACATGAGCAACGAGAAGAACGCCACGTCGAACACCCAGAGCTTCGCGGAAGCGCTGGCGCAATCGTTCCAGCAGGACGAGCTCGAGATCGGCCAACTGGTCACCGGGTCGGTGATGGCCGTCCACGGGGATATCGCGCTCATCGCCGTCGGAGGGAAGTCCGAGGCGGTGATGGACCGCACCGAGCTCGGGGAGCTGCGGCCGGGGGACGGCCTCGATGCCGTCATCATTGCCCTCTCCCCCGAGCTGCGGGTGTCGCACAAGCTCGCGATCGAGCGGCGCGAACGCGAGGCGCTCCGCGGCGCCTACGACAACGGCGTCCCGGTCGAGGGCAAGGTGACGGGCCGCAACAAGGGCGGCTACGACATCTCGATCGCGGGTCTCCGGGCGTTCTGCCCGATGTCGCAGATCGACCTCGGGTTCCCCCGCAACGTCGACGCCTACCTCGGCAAGGTGTTCCTGTTCCGGATCACGGAGCTGTCCGACGACCTGTCGTCGCTGGTGGTGTCGCGCGCACAGGTTCTCAAGGACGAGCGCGACGCGGCCGCCTCGGCGGCCTGGGCGCGCATCACGGCGGGTCAGGAGATCGAGGGGACGGTCAAGAGCATCCGCGACTTCGGGGTGTTCGTCGACCTCGGTGGGATCGACGGGATGGTCCACATCTCCGAGCTCTCGCACCGCCTGAGCGTGCGCCCGTCGCAGATCGTCAAGGTCGGCGACACCGTCCGCGTCAAGGTGCTCGAGGCGGACCGCGCGAAGTCCCGCATCGCCCTCTCGATGAAGGTGCTCGAGCCGGATCCGTGGGCCGAGGTGCCGGGCAGGTTCCCGTCCGGAGCCGTGTTCGAGGGGACCGTCGCCCGCAAGACGGAGTTCGGCATCTTCGTGGAGCTGCTGCCGGGGGTCGACGGCCTGATCCACGTCTCGCAGCTGCCCCCGGGGATGAAGCTCGACGACGAGACGTTGGCTCCCGGAGCGCCGGTCCGCGGGTGGGTCCGCGAGCTCGACACCGAGCGCAGGCGGCTGTCGCTGACCCTCCGGGAGGTCGCCACGTCCGACCCGTGGCTCGACGCGGCCGAGCGCTACCCGGTCGACGCCGGCGTCGACGGCGTCGTGGAGCGCACCGCCAACTTCGGCGTCTTCGTGCAGCTCGAGCCCGGGCTCACCGGGTTGATTCCGGCGTCGGAAACCGACGTTCCGAAGGGCGGCGACCTGGCCGCCTCGTTCGTGCCCGGCAGCCGGGTCTCGGCCACGGTGATCTCGGTCGACCCGGCGCGCAAGCGCATCTCGCTGTCGGTCAAGAAGGCGAAGGAAGGGAAGGCGGTCAAGGAGTTCCGGCGCTGGAACGAGGAGAAGAAGGCGGAGAGGAAGCCCGAGGTCACCGCGTTCGGCGCCGCCCTGATGAAGGCGCTCTCCGACAAGAAGTAGCCGGAACCAGGCTTCAGCGATCTCCGAGGGCTCCCCGCGACGGGCAGCCGTCGGGGTGTACGGATGCCACGTAGATGAGAGAGGGGAGGGTTTCGACCTCGCAATCCGCCTCTCCTCGGCCGTTTTCCCTGCTCAGCGGACCCCACGCCCAGGGGCACCAACACACTTGCGCAAGCTATGGGAAGAACGTATCTTCAGGAATCCGCGCTGGCGCTCCTCTTGGCGCCGGAACGCGAAGTCGGGCTCAACGGCGCGGCGTTGAAAGCGAGGCGAGGGGGACGATGGCAAGCCACCTCGAGGCGGCGCTGCAGAGGGATCTCGAACAGATCGGCTCAAGGGTGACCGAGATGGGGGAGCTCACCGAGCGGGCGGTCCGGAGCGCGGTGCGCGCGCTCGCTCAGCGCGACCGCCAGCTCGCCTACGCCGTGATCCTCCGCGACCAGTACATCGACGCTGCGGAAAAGGAACTAGACCGCCTGTGCCAGGAATTTCTCGTCCGGCACCAGCCGGCGGCGAGCCTGCTTCGGTTCGCCTACGCGACGATCAAAATCAACCTCGAACTGGAGCGGGTCGGCGACTACGCCGAGTCGATCGCCCGCGAGGCGTTGCGCCTGACCAAGACCGCTGCGCCGCTCCCTCTGGATCGGCTGCAGCAGATCGTGGACGTAGCCGTGCCGATGCTCCACGACGCGATTCAGGCGTTCGTCAAGCAGGACGCTGAACTCGCGCGCCGCACGATCGAGACCGATGAGGCGGTCGACCTGCTGCGCGACCGCCTAACGGCGGATCTCACCTCCGGGTCCCGAGACGGCTCCCTCCCGTTCGACGCGATGATGCCGCTGGTGGCGGTGGCGCGGCGGCTCGAACGCGTCTCCGACCAGGCCCGCAACATCAGCATGGAGACGCTCTACCTCTGCACCGGAGAGTACGCGAAACACCCCGGGTCCGGGGCGATCCGCGTCCTGTTTGTCGACGAGCGCAACGCCTGCCGCAGCGTAATGGCGGAGGCGATTGGGAACGCTCTCGCCGAGGCCGGATTCGTCTTCTCCTCGGCTGGCGTCGCTCCCGCCCCGGTTGAGCCCGAGACCGTGCGTTTCATGGCGGAGAAGGGGTTCGACGTTAGCCGATCAGTTCCACACGCGCTCTCCGAGTTCCCAAATGTCGAGCACCAGCACGTGATCGTGCTCCTCGCGCCCGAGGCACGCCGCGCCTTCCCGCGCCGCCCGCGCAAGTCCGTACTCCTCGACTGGACCGTCGAGGACCCGTTGGCCGCCGGTGCAGACGAGGCCGCAGTGGCCGTCGCACACGAGCGCGCGTTCACGTTCATCGAGGGCCAGATCCACGACTTGGTGTCGGCAATCCGCGACACCGGCGCCATGTAAACACGCTCTCGGAGGTGGGCGATGGTAGACTTCGTCACCGAAAACGGCCCGGACCCGGGTCGCCCGCACACCGGACGGACTTGAGAGAGGACCCGCCATGAGGAAGTCTCGCTCCCGGAAGACGGCTGCTGCGCTCGCCCTCGTCGCGCTCTCGGCGCTCGCCCAAGTGGCCTGCTCCCGCGGTGGCGGCGGCGAGGCCGCCTCGGCCACCATCCAGGTCAAGGGGTCGGACACCATGGTCAACATCGCCCAGGCGTGGGCCGAGGAGTACAAGCGTGTGGTGCCGGCGGTCAACGTCGAGGTCTCCGGAGGTGGCTCGGGCGTTGGGATCGCTGCGCTCGAGAGGGGTGCCGTCGACATAGCCAACGCGAGCCGGAACATGCACCCCGAGGAGCGCGAGCAGGCCAAGCGTAACACGGGCAAGGAGCCGGTTGAGTTCGTGGTCGGCTACGACGCGCTCGCAGTCTACGTCAACCGGGATAACCCCATCACCGAAATCTCGCTCGAGGCGCTGGCGCAGATCTTCGGCGAGGGCGGCACCGTGACGCGCTGGTCGCAACTCGGCGTCGCCCTGCCCGGCGTTTCCGACGACACGATCGTGCGGGTGAGCCGCCAGTCCAGCTCCGGGACGTACGAGTTCTTCCGCGAGCACGTGCTTGGCCGGCGAGACTTCAAGCTCGGGTCGCGCGACATGAACGGCTCGAAGGAGGTTGTCGAGTTGGTGGGTACGACCAAGACGGCCATCGGGTACAGCGGGATGGGGTACGCGACGTCCGAGGTCAAGATGCTAAAGCTCGCCCCGAAGGCCGGGAATCCCGCGGTCGCGCCGACCGTGGAGAACACCCTCAGCCGCGCCTACCCGCTCGCGCGCTCGCTCCAGATGTACACGCTGGGCGAGCCGCAGGGAGCGGTGAAGAAGTACATCGAGTGGATCCTCTCCGACGACGGGGAGAAGATCCTGCAAGAGAACGGCTACGTGCCGGTACCGGCAAGCCTGCGCAAGCGATGACACGGTTGATGCCGGTGTCCACGCGCGGTAGGGCGAGCACGTGCGCCGGCGCGAGGGTGCGTTGAGCGCCACCGCCGGCCCTATCGGGACGACCGCTGCGGACCGCCCTCAGCGATCTCCGTGGTCGACCGCAGTCGAGCGGGCGGTCGAGACCGCAATCCGTGCCAGCGGCGTCAGTGCGATCTTCTTCGTGCTCGCGATCTTCTTCTTCGTCTTCCGCGAGGCAGCGCCGGTGCTATGGGACTCCGACTTCCACATCCTCCAGTTCCTGTTCTCCACCGAGTGGTACCCGACGTCCGATATCAACGTGCGCTACGGCACCCTGGCGCTCACCGTCGGCACCCTGAGCGTCACGGCTGTGGCGATCGCGCTCGCCGTGCCGTTCGGGCTCGGCGCTGCGATCTTCGTCTCCGAGTTCTGCGGGCGACGGCTCAAGGAGGTGCTCAAGATCGTGATCGAGTTCCTCGCCGCGATCCCAAGCGTAGTGTGGGGGTTCGTTGGGTTGACGGTGATGAGCCGCGTAATTGTCGCTCTGACGGGCGCTCCGGTCGGGGTCAACCTGCTGAACGGCGGCGTGATCCTCGCGCTCATGAGTGTCCCGATCATCGTCTCCATCGGCGAGGATGCGCTCAAGGCGGTCCCCGATTCGTACCGCGAGGCGGCCGACGCGCTCGGCGCGACGCGCTGGCAGACTGTCTATCGCGTGCTCCTCCCCGCGGCGCGCAACGGGTTGCTGGCGGCGGTTCTCCTGGGCGTGGGCCGTGCAGTGGGCGAGACGATGGCCGTGCTAATGGCCACCGGCCATGCAGTGCAGATCCCGGAGGGGCTGCTGAACTCTGTGCGCACGCTCACCGCGAACGTCGCCGCCGAGCTCGGCGAGGCGCCGGCCGGCTCGCCGCACTACCGCGTCCTTTTCCTCACCGGTGTCCTGCTCTTCTGGATCACGTTCGCTGTCAATCTCGCCGCCGATCTTGTGATTCGCGGCATCCGCCGCAGGTAGAGCGCCATGGAGACTGCCGTCCCCCCGCGCTTCGCCCGCACACCCTCGGTGGCGCGGCGTGAGTGGACGCAGGCGCTCGCCCGCGCGGTGTTCTTCACCATGGCGCTGGCGATGGTCGTGCCGCTGATCGCCATCGTCGCGTATCTCCTGGTCCGCGCCGCGCCCTCGCTCAGCTGGGAGTTCATCGTCGACGTCCCGCGCAAGGGGATGCGGGAGGGCGGAATCTGGCCCGCGTTCGTGGGCACGCTCTACCTGGTCGTCCTGTCGCTTGCGATCGCCGCTCCAATCGGCGTGCTGGCCGCGATCTACCTGAACGAGTACGCGCGTGAGAACTGGTTCAACCGCCTCATCAACCTCGCGGTGATCAACCTCGCCGGGGTCCCTAGCATCGTCCATGCGCTGTTCGGGTTGGGAGCGTTCGTCTACGCCGCCCGCTTCGGGTACTCGATCGTCTCCGCTTCGCTCACCCTCGCGATCATGACGCTGCCCGTGATCATCGCCAGCACGCGCGAGGCGCTCGCCTCGGTGCCGCGCGCGTTCCGCGAGGCGTGCTGGAACGTGGGCGCCACGCGCTGGCAGACGATCCGCGGCGTTGTGCTGCCCAACTCCATCTCCGGCATCCTAACCGGCGTCATCCTGCAGGTTAGCCGGACCGCCGGCGAGACTGCTCCGATCATGTTCACCGGCGCGGTGTTCTTCAAGGCGGTGCAGCGCGGCACCTTGTTCCCCTACCGCCTCACGGATCAGTGCATGGCGCTCTCGATGCACCTTTACACCGTGTCGACCCAGGTTCCCAACGTTCGCGAGTCGATCCCGTACGCCACCGCGATCGTACTCCTCGGTTCGGTACTGCTCGTCAACGCCTGCGCGATCGCTGTGCGCGTGTGGCTGCGCAACCGGAAGCGGTGGTGACGGCGTGAGCGGACCGGCGATCGCCGCCGAGGACCTCAGGCTCTCCTACGGGACCCGCGAGGTGATCCACGGAATCTCGTTCGAGGTGCCCCGCAACGAGATCTTCGCGATCATCGGGCCGGCGCAGTCGGGGAAGACCTCGCTCCTGCGCTGTCTCAACCGCACCATTGATTTCACCCTCGGCGCCGCGTTCTCTGGCCGGGTTGTCGTGGACGGCGTGGACGTCCACAGGGTCCGCGATGTCTACGCCTTGCGGCGGAAGGTCGGCATGGTCGCTCCGCTGCCAGTCGGGCTCCCGCTCTCGATCTACGACAACGTCGCCTTCGCACCTCGGGCTGCGGGCTTGAGCCGTCGTGCCGGCCTCGACGCCATCGTTGAGCGCTGCCTGCGCCAAGCCGCGCTGTGGGACGAGGTCAAGGACCGGCTCAACGGGCTGGGCACGGCTCTGTCCGGGGGCCAGCAGCAGCGTCTCACGATCGCCCGCGCCCTCTCGCACCAGCCCGAGATCCTGTGCCTCGACGAGTTCTCGATCGCAATTGACCCGGTCACCACGATGCGGATCGAGGACGTGCTCAGGCAGCTGCAGTCCGAGATCACCATCGTCCTCGTGACCAACCTCGTGCAGCAGGCACGCCGGCTCGCCGGCCGGACGATGTTCATGTGGAATGGGGAGATCGTCGAGCTCGACCGCTCGGAGGTGGTGTTCTCCGAGCACCCGGGTCAGCGGCGCACCCACGACTACGTCCACGGGGTGTTCGGATGATGATGCCGGGCGCACCCGCGATCGCGACCCGTGACCTCCAGCTCTGGTACGGCTCGTTCGAGGCGCTGCGCGGCGTGACGCTCGACATCAAGCCGCGCCTGGTGACGTCGTTGATCGGCCCATCTGGGTGCGGCAAGACGACCCTGCTGCGCTGCCTCAACCGCGTGAACGAGCGCTACGCGGGGGTCCGCACCGAAGGCACGATCGAGATCCTGGGGCGCAACATCTACGATGCCGACGTGTCGCTCGTCGAGCTCCGCAAGGCCGTGGGGATGGTCTTCCAGCGGCCCAATCCCCTTCCGATCTCGGTGTACGAGAATGTGGTGTTCGGTCTCCGCGTGCACCTGCCCCGCCAGGAACTGCGCCGCGGCCGGCTCGACGCCGCGGTCGAGGCCGCGCTCACCGACGTCGGCCTCTGGCGCGACCTCAAGGACCGCCTCGACGCGCGGGCGACGTCGCTGCAGCTCGAACAACAGCAGAAGCTGTGCATCGCCCGTCTGCTCCCGCTCAAGCCCGAGATCATCCTAATGGACGAGCCGTGCTCCGCACTCGACGTCGACGGCACGCGCGCGATCGAGGAGCTGATGTTCGTGCTGCGTGAGCGCTACACGATCGTGATCGTGACCCACAACATGGCGCAGGCCCGGCGCGCGAGCGAGGAGTGCGTGTTCATGCTCCTGGGCGAGGTGATCGAGCACGGCCGCACCTCGGAGCTGTTCCTCAACCCTCGCGATCGCCGGACCGCGGAATACATCGAGGGACGCTACGGGTGACGGGCGGCGGTCCCGCTCCTCCACCCCTTCGCCCCCGGACCGGCGCACAGTCGAAGGACACGGCGACTGCAACTCCCATGCTTCCAGGTGGCCACACCCACCACGCAGGGTCGTGCCCGGCGCGACGGCGGAGCACAGTCGAGGGAGGACCGCCGGCCGGGATGGCACCGTCGCGCGCTCCCTGAGGGCGGAAACCGCACGGGCCTCGCGCCGTTGGTCGGGCCGGCTGAGGTCGCGCTTCGCACCGCCTTCAGGGCGGCTTCACGGAGGGCGCCGAGGATGGGCGGGCGCGGGCGGTCCGTGCGGCCCCACAGGGAGCGGTCCCGAGAGCTGGTGTCGACGGGAGCGCCCAGGCCGAGGCGTCGGGACCGAGCCAGACCCGCCGCGCCGGTCGCCAGGCCTCGGGAAAGGAGCGCCGCGGCTGGGAGGGAGGGGACGCGATGCCGCTATCCGGACACTCGAGCGACCTGTCGCTCGCGGATCTCGTCCAGGCCAACATCTACGGTCGCAACACCTGTCGCGTACTTGTTGCGACTCCAGGCGCCCACGGTGTGTTCTTTCTCGCAGACGGGGCAATCGTGGATGCCCGGTTCGGCGACCTCATTGGGGTCGAGGCGTTCTGCGCGCTGGTCAACGCGGAGAACGCGCACTTCAGGGTCGACTCCGGCATCCAGAGCCCGACACGCACCATCCACCAGGACTGGGAAGGCCTCCTCATGGAGGCGATGCGCCTCAAGGACGAGAACAAAGTGCCGGTGCCGCGGCGCGCGCCCGCCGCCACGCCGCGCGACCGCGCCGAACCGCCCTCGGGGGCGGTGCCGGCGCCGCGCAGCCCGGGAGCAGCCGTGAACGGAAAGGGGGCTCCCGTGCCCCAATCGCGATCCGCGGCCGCACCGATCGCACTCGTCCCAAAACACCCAGCGGTAGCGGCGGCAACGGAACCGGCCACGCGGCGCGCCGCGGGCGAGCCCCGGCCGCGCCCACGCGCGCGGCGGGGGAGCACGCTGGCGCTCCTGGTGGCGGTGCCCGTGCTCGCCGCCGCGGTGGGGATCGTGGTGTACCAGTGGGTCGCCTCGCGCTCGAGCGCGCCGCCGAAGGCGCCGAACCCCGCCCAGATCGCGAGCCTCGAAGCCGCGGAGCTGACCGAGCCAGGCGACACCCAACCCCGTCTGCTGCAGGGCCCTGTTCCCCGGGCGCCGGACACCTCGCTCGCGATCGCGCCCACCGTAGTGTGCCGGATCCTGATCGACGAGTCGGGCGCCGTGGCCGACGCCAAGATCTTCCGCTCGCGCCTGGACCTGGCGAGCTTCGAGGAGACCGCGCTTGAGGCCGTCAAGTCGTACCGGTTCGCCCCGGCGCAGCGCGGCGGACGCCACGTGCGCGTCTGGATCAACTGGCCGGTGAGCTTCCAGTAGGCGGTGTGAACGTCCCCCGAGGAGGTGTGATCATGCGACGGTTCTCCCCCATCAGCGTCGCCGCGGCCCTGGCGCTCTGCATCGCGGCGCCGGCGCGGTCGGACGAGACCATCAGGATCAAGGGCTCCGACACGATCGGCGGCCAGATGATGCCGGCGATGGCCGAGGCGTACCGCAGCCGCGGCGCGAAGACCAACTTCGTGATCGAGGCGCTGGGGTCCGGCACCGCGTTCGTCGGCCTGTTTGACGGCTCGGCCGACATCGGCGAGTCCTCGCGCCCGATCACCGAGAAGGAGGCGGAGACCGCCGCCAAGCTCGGCCTCAAGCTGCACGAGGTGGTGATCGGGTACGACGGCGTGATGGTGGTCGTGCACCCGTCGAACCCGGTGAAGTCGCTCTCGATCATGGACCTCTCGCAGCTGTTCACCGGGAAGGTCAAGAGCTGGAAGCAGCTCGGCGGACAGGACCGCCCCGTCCGCCTGATCAGCCGGCCCAGCTATTCCGGGACGTACTCGTTTTTCCGCGAGAAGGCGCTGCGACGCGGGAACGCCAAGGGACCGGAGGAGTTCGCCCCCGAGACGCAGACGATGGAGGAGAACGGCGAGATCCTCAACGCCGTGGCGAACGACCCCGGCGCCGTCTCGTACGTCGGCCTCGGCTGGATCCGGCCTACGATTAAGCCGCTCGCCGTCGCCACGAGGACCGGTGACGCCGGGATCGAGCCGAGCTCGGAGACGGTCCGCACGGGCCGCTACCCGCTCTACCGCGCGCTCTACATGTACGTGCCCGACACCGCCGCTCCGACCACGCTCGCGTTCCTCCGCTTCGTGCTGTCGCGCGAGGGCGCCGCGGTCGTGAACGCGAACGGCTTCATCCCGGTGGACGCGGGTACGCCGCTGCCGGCGTTCGTCGCGAACGCCCCTGTCCCGGCCGCTCCCGCGTCGCCCGCGACCGCGGCCGTCCAGGTCGCGCACGTCCCTCAGCCCGCTGCGCCCGCCGCCGCGCCGACACCGTCGAAGAAGCGCGAGCTGTTCCGCGTGACGTTCCCGTTTGCCAGGACAGCGCTCACGGCCGAGGCGCGCGACACGGTGGACCAGGCCGCCGATCTGATCCGCGCGGGCGGGTACACCGCGGTCGTCACCGGCCACGCTGATTCCAAGGGACCCGCTGAGGCGAACCGCACCGTGGCGCTGGCGCGGGCGCAGGCGGTGATCGACCGACTGCTCGGCCGCGGCGTCGAGCGCGCGCTGCTGCGGCTCGAGAGCAGTGGCGCCGACGCGCCGATCGCCTCCAACGAATCGCCCGTGGGTCGAGCGGCCAACCGACGCGCGGACATCGAGCTCGTGCCCACAAACGGCCGCTGAGCGAGGTGCGGAGACATTGAGGCACCGTAGCTCCGGCTCGGCTGCGATTCGCGCCCCCCGCCGGCCGCCGTCCGCGAGCGGCGATCGTCCGGCCGCCGCGATCGTGGCCGTCCGTACCGCGCGGGCCGGCGGCGACGCCGGCGACGATGTGGCGCCGTGGGTGGAGCGCGTCGCGCTCGTAGACTACGCGTTCCAGCCGATCGTCAACATCCACACGGGCGTGTGCATCGGCTTCGAAGCGCTGCTGCGGGATGTGGAGCGCGCCGGCTTCACCGACATCCAGGCCTTTCTCGATTCGGCACACCGCGACGGGGCGATCGTCGCGGTGGGGGCGATGCTGCGCCGGCGGGCGGTCGCGAAGTTCGCCTCCTCGGCGCTGGCGGACCGTACCCGGCTGTTCTTCAACCTCGACAACCGGGAGCTCGAGCGCGAAGACTACCGGCTCGAGGAGGCCTCACACCTACTCGCCGCCTACGGGCTCCCTCCCGGGACGCTCTGTTTCGAGCTCTCCGAACGCCATCAGCTCCCGCTCCTGCAGCGGCCGATCGCGACATTCGCGACGCTGCGCCAGCACGGCCAGAGGCTCGCGATCGACGACTTCGGAATCGGCTTCTCCGGCCTGCAGCTCCTGTGCTCCGTGGAGCCGGATTTCATCAAGATTGACCGGTTCTTCGTATCGGACATTGCAGTCGATCCCAAGAAGCGTCTGATCTGCGCCAGCATCGTCGCGATCGCGCACATGCTCGGCATCACCGTGATCGCGGAGGGCGTCGAGACCTTGCAGGAATTCCTCGTCTGCCGTCAGGTCGGATTCGACCTGGTGCAGGGGTTCTTCGTCCAGAGGCCGACGACCGTCGTCGAGGACCTGGCGGCCCGCTACCCCGAAATCGCCCAGGCGAGCCGCGCCGACAGGCGCGGCGACAGCGACGCCGGGCTCATCACCTCCCACATCGAGACGCTGCCGGCCCTTCCGGCCGGCATGGAGATGGCGAGGGTGCTCGAGAAGTTCCGCAAAGACACGATCCACACCTTCTTCCCCATCGTCAACGAGCTCGAGGAACCGATAGGGATCCTGCACGAGAACGCTCTGCGCGAGTTCGCCTACTCCCCGTACGGCAAGGATCTGTTGCGAAACCCATGGCTCAAGTGCACACTGCGGCAGTTCGCGGCGCGCTGTCCGGTGGCCGACGTCAACATGCGCGCCGAGCGCATCCTCACCCTGTTCTCTCTCGAAGAGGACTGCGAAGGAATCCTGGTCGTGGAGAACCAGCGCTACGTCGGCTTTCTCTCGGCGCGTTCGCTGCTCCGCATCATCAACGAGAAGAACCTCGCCCTCGCGCGCGACCAGAACCCGCTAACGAGGCTGCCCGGCAACACATCCATCTACGAGTTCGTATCCGAGGCGCTCGCCTCCCAGGGCGAGGCGTCCATCCTGATCTACCTTGACTTCGACGATTTCAAGCCGTTCAACGACATCTATGGTTTCCGTTCCGGCGACCGAGCGATTCAGATGTTCGGTGAGCTGCTCCGGAACGAGCTCGGGCGGGACGGTCACTTCGTCGGGCACATCGGCGGCGACGATTTCTTCGTCGGCATGAGGGGCGGCGACCTGGAGGCGGCTTGCCAGTCCGCCAGCGCGGTTGCAGCCAGGTTCCGGGAGGACGTGCAGTCGCTCTACGATGCCGCCGATCGCAAGAGACGGTACATGGTGGCGAAAGACCGGAGCGGCAGAAGGCGGCGGTACCCCCTCCTGTCCGTCAGCGCCGCCGTCCTCGCTGTCGAGGCGCGCAATGAGCACACGCCGATGGAAGCGGTCCTGGGCACGATCAGCAGCCTGAAGAAGGTCGCCAAGGAGAGCGGCCTGCACTTGGCGGCGGCGTGCCTTGCGGTCGACGGCAGCGTCCGCATCGCCGACGCCAACGACCGCGGTGGCGTCGTCGGGGCGGAGGCGGCGGGCGCGGTCGGCGCGGACGCTCCTAGCGCCGCCCCGCGACCGCGGGAGTGAGTCCCACATCGAGAGCGACCGCCCCAGGGGAGAACGGGATCCCATGCCGAATCGCCCCGGAGACGCGCCGCTCGATCGCGGCGACCGCCGCGGCGGTCCCGTCGCGGCGGCGGCGGCGGATGTTGGCTTGGAACCGCGCGGAACCGCCCAGGAACCGCTCGAGGTCGGCGGACCGCACAGCGTGCGGGTGGGCCCAGGCGCCGCAGCCGCTCACACCGAGGAGGCGCGCGTTGATCGCCTGCTCGAAGTTGCCCGGCTCAGGCACGGCGAAGACGGGCTTCCCGAGGAAGATCGCCTCGCCGATGATCTGGTTCCCGGCCGTCGTGACGAGCGCCCGGCACGCTGCGAGATCCGCCGCGAACGCGCTCTCGTCCACCTCGAGAAACACGAGTCCGCGCCGCGCGGGGAGCGCCCCGAGGCCGTAGACGCGCGTCGGCAGCCCTAGTCCCGCAATTGCGCCCAGCGCACGCTCCGGCACCGACCTCCGGAAGTAGGCGACGAGGTGGCCGCCGTTCGTGGTCTCGGCGCTCCTGATCTGCGGCCGCAGCAGCGGTCCGACCTGCGTGACATTGCTAACGCCCGTTCTGAGCGGGAGGTGGTGGAACGACGAAACGACGGTCTCGCTCGCGTCGGAGACGTACGCCGAAACCACTCCGCCCATGGCCCACGCATGCAGCCGCAGCCAGCGCGGCAGAATCCCGAGATCCTCGGTGGTGAGGAAGTGCTGATGGTCGATCGAGACCACGGGTAGGCCGCAGCGGCGGGCCGCTCTCGGCAGCGCGGGCTCGAAGTCCGTGACCACGAGGTCGGGCTTCTCGGAGGCGATCAGGCGCACGAGGCGCGCCACCAAGGGCTGGAGCAGAACGAGGTACCGGGTCGCAGCCGCGGCGGTGCGGGCGAGGCTGACCCGGCCGTCGCCTCCGTAACCGAAGCGAACCCCCGGAATGCGCTCGACCCGCACGCCAGTCCCGCGGTAGGCACGCGCGAGAAGGGCCAACGCGTCTCCGAACGCGAAGACGACCACGTCGTGCCGTGCCCGCAGTCGCTCGACGACCGCTCGCACGCGAGTCGCGTGCCCTCGCCCCTCACCGCACGAACCGTAGAAGATCGTCGCCACGGCGCGCCCCCTCGCGTCTCCAAGCCGAGCGGCTCGAGAGTGAGCCCGCCCTGTGAAGCCGGAGTTGGGGCGCTGTCGCGACGGGACTCGCGATCCGCCGCCGGCCTGGCGACGCCGTCCGGCCGTGTGTCCGTTCCTCGCACGCGCTTCGGTTCGCCTTCGCACGGTCTTCCGGTCGTCCTCACAGACTGTGCACCGGACAGACCATGGCGGCGCGACCGGCGAGGCGAGACGGTTCGACTGCGGCGAACGCGGTGTTCGCGCGCACCCCCGTCGTCGCGGCCGGAGTGTGTGGCCTGGCGGGCCTCGCCTCGCTCGCGCCGGCGTTCCACGGCGCTGCGTTGAGGGAGAGCGGACATGCTCTAGCCTGGCTCGGAGCATGGGTCTTGGCTGCCGTCTTCGGACTTGCGTGCGCTTCGTTCGCAGTCCAGGCCGCGCGCTGGAGCGCGTTCGTCCCGGCCGGTGGCCGCGGAGTCTCGTGGAGTGCGCTCCTGAGGTACCGTCTCGCCGGTTGGGGAGTCAACTACGTGACGCCCGGCGTCCAGGTCGGCGGCGAGGTGCTGAGGGTCGCGGCGCTCGAGCGAGTTCACGGGGTCGCCCGCGGGGGCGCCATCACCTCGGTGCTCCTCGACAAGCTTGTCGAGGTCACCACGAGCGTGACAGTGCTCGTGCTCGGGCTGGCAGCCAACGGCGGCTTGCGGTTCCTGCGGGCCGGCCGGATCGGCCCCGCCGTCTTCCTCTGGGCGGCCGCGCTCGTCGCGACCGCCGCAACGGTGGTCGCGGTCGCGAGCGGGCGGCGTCCGTTCTCGCGCGGCGTCGCCTTCGTCCTCCGGGCTCTCCCGCGGCCGCGGCCGCCTCGGCGGGCGGGGCCATCGCGCATCCTGAGAACGGTCGCGCGCAGTGAGACGTGTGTTGCAGCGGTCCTCGGGCGTTCACCCGGAATCGCGGTGCGCGCCCTCGTCGCCTCGGTCGTCTACTGGGCCCTCCTGCTCGGCGAGTACGCGCTGATCTGTGCTTCGCTGGGCGCGCGACTGACTCTGCTTCAGGTGCTCGCCGCGCTCGCGGTCACGCACGTCGCGGTTCAGCTCACGCCGCTTCCGGGAGGCCTCGGTACGCTCGAGGCGAGCCACGTCGCGGTGTTCGCCTCGTTCGGGGTGGCGCCGGCGACCGCTCTTCTCGTTGCCCTCGTCGTGCGCGGGCGTGACGTGCTCTTCGCCGCACTCGGACTCGCCCTGGCGGCGCGGGGGCTCCTCTACCGCGCCGTGCGCGCCGGTGGGGCCTAGCTGCAGAGTGCCTGCTCGTCGTCGGCGTCCGGCTCGGCTCCCGGTATGACGCGCCTGAGCTTCGCACGGGCGGCGAGCTCGCTCTCGTACACCCTCTTGACACCGTCGCCGAGCGCGCGCTCGATCGTGCGGATGTCCCGCACCAGCCGCTCGAGCCCGACGACCTCCACGGAGGCAGCCTGGTCGGACCCCCACATCGAGCGGTCGAGCGTGATGTGGCGCTCGACGAAGCTCGCGCCCAGGGCCACGGCGGCATGCGTCGGGGCCAGGCCCGTCTCGTGACCCGAGTACCCGATCGGCGTGAACAGGTAGCGCTGACGCAGCGTCCGCAGCACGCGGAGGTTGAGCTCCTCGGCCGGGCACGGATACGTCGAGGTCGAGTGCGCGATCATCAAGCCCTTGAGGCCAACCGCGCGCACGGCGACCTCGAGCTCCCTGGTCGTCGACATCCCGGTCGAAATGATCAGCGGCCGCCCGGTTGCCTTCATCCTTCGCAGCAGGGCATGATCGGTGAGAGACGCCGAGGCGGCCTTGTAGAGCGGGGGCGCGAACTGGGCGATGAAGTCGACGGAGGGCCGATCCCAACACGAGGCCAGCCAGGGGATCCCGAGCGCGCGGCAGCGGCGGTCGATCTCCGAGTACTCCCTCAGGCCGAACTCGATTCGGTGCTTGTAGTCGATGTACGACATGCGCCCCCACGGCGTGTCGCGCTCGACGTGCCACTGATCCCTTGGCACGCACAGCTCGGGCGTGCGCTTCTGGAACTTGACCGCGTCACACCCGGCGCGCACCGCACCGTCGATCATCTCCTTCGCCGTCTCGAGTGATCCGTTGTGGTTGATCCCGATTTCGGCGATCACGAACACGGCCCGGTCGTCGCCGATCTCGCGGTCCAGAACGGCCAGCTGTCGCCTGGCAGTGCGCGGAATGAAGAGCTGCATCGGTCCCCCCATCGGTCCTTGATCGGCGTCACGGCCACGGCGTCTCGCGCAGCCGTGCAAGCAGGATCAGTTCGGCGAGATCCCGGAAGGCGCCGCGTCCGCCCGGACTCGGCGCGACGAAGTGTGCAACCTGACGGTTGAGGAAGAACGCGTCGGACGGGCAGGCCGCCAGGCCGACGCGGGCGAGCACGGGCACATCGTTGACGTCGTCGCCCATGTACGCCAGTTCGTCGAGGCCGAGACCGCGCCGGCCGGCGATCTCTTCGACCGCGGCGAGCTTGTCCCGCACGCCGAGGTAGATCTCGGCGAGCTTGAGCTTGTCGGCCCGCGCCTTCGCCGGACCGCTGCTCTCCCGCGTGATCATCCCCGTCTCCACTCCGACGTGCAGCCGGAGGCGCTCCACGCCCATCCCGTCGCGGAGCGAGAAGCACTTGAGCTCCTCCCCCTTCCACGACACGAACACGCCCGCCTCGGTGAGCACACCGTCGCAGTCGGTGAGCACGAAACGCACCCGGCGTGCGCGGTCGATCAACTCCTGGGAGACTTGGTCGAGCTCCATGACGTCCCCTTCACCAAGCCGTGAAGCCGCCGTCGACGACGAGGTTCGCGCCCGTCATGTACGAGGAGGCGTCGCTCGCGAGGAAGACGAGGGCGCCGCGGTAGTCGGAGGGCGCGGCCATGCGCCCCAGAGGAGTCCGGCGCGAGTAGTTGGCCACGAAGAACCGGTCCTGCCTGTTCAGCACGCCCCCTGGGGAGAGAGCGTTAACCCGGATGCCGGCGGCGCCCCAGTAGGCGGCGAGGTAACGCGTGAAGGCGATCACCGCACCCTTGCTGGCTGGATACGCCGGCGACTTCCAGAACGTCTGCGTCCCGTCGGCGGTGCGGTACAGCGACTGGTCCGGTCCCACCACGCCGTAGGTCGAGGCGATGTTGATGACGCTCCCCCGGCGCTGCTCCAGCATCAGCGACCCGAGCACCTGCGACGCGAGAAAGACGCCCGTCACGTTGACATTGATGACCCGGTGCCACTCGCTCACCGGGTAGTGCTCGAAGCGCGTCAGCTCTGGGGCCAGGTCGGGGCTCTCGACGCGATCGTTCGCCGCCGCGTTGTTGACGAGCACGTCGAGGCGCCCCAGGTGCGCCTGGATGCGCGCGCGGAAGGCGTCCAGGCTCTGGGGGGAAACGACGTCGACCCCGACTCCGATCGCCTCGACCCCGTGTCTCCCGGCCACCCCCTCTGCCATCGCCGCCGCCGCCTCGCCGTCGAGGTCGGCGAGCGCGAGCGATGCCCCCGCCTCCGCCAGCGCTGCGGCGTGCTCCCGTCCGAGGAGGCCGAGCGCACCGGTCACGGCGGCGACGCGGCCGCGCAGGTCGAACAGCTCGGCGCTCACCGCGCCGCCGGCCGGGTGTTGAAGTTGGACGTCCGCCGGAACACGGGCTCGACGGGTCGCCCCTTCAAGCACTTGCGGACGGTGCCGTTCTCGACCGCCTTCTGGAGGATCGGCAGCACCTCCTCGTAGGCCGCCAACAGGTGGTTCACCTCGCCAGGTCCGTGCGAGAAGCTCATGTTGTGGAACCCGCTCCAGAGCACGCCTCGCCGGATCAGCTCCTGCTGAACGAGCGACTTGAGCTCGAGCGGGTCGCCCGCCGACGGATCGAACGTCACCAGCGTCCGGCAGTCCAGCCCGGTGCAACGGGTGTAGCCGGCGATGCCGAGCGCTTCGGCGATGCGGTTGTAGCCCTCCCGGACGATCTTGCCCTGGCGGGCGAGGTACTCCGGTACGCGGCAGCGCCGCAGCTCCTCGATGGTGGCCTTCGCCGCGGCGAGCGACAGCGCCTCACCCCCGAACGTCGTGAAGAAGAAGACATCGCGATCGAGCAGGCTCATGAGCTCCCGGCGGCCGGCGAGGACCGAGAGCGGCATACCGTTGGCCACCGCCTTGGAGAACGTTGCGAGGTCCGGCATGACGCCGAAGAAAGCCTGCGCGCCGCCGAGTGCGAGCCGGAACCCCGTCCACATCTCGTCGAAGATGAGGAGCGCACCGTTCGCGTCGCAGAGTCGCCGGAGTCGAGGAAGGAAGTCCGCAGCCGGGGGCGCAAAGACGACGGGCTCCAGGATCACGCAGGCGGTGTCCTTGTCCAGAACGGCCGCGACGCCATCGAGATCGTTGTACTCGAAGGTGAACGTGAGGTCGGCGACCGGAGCGGGCACGCCCAGGGAGCGGTCGGTGACGGACACGTACCAGTCGTGCCAGCCGTGGTAGCCGCAGCACAGGACTTTCGAACGTCCCGTGAACGCCCGGGCCAGGCGGACGGCGGCGGACGTGACATCCGCTCCGGTCTTGCTGAAGCGGACCGACTCCGCGCACGGCACCACCTCCCGGACCATCTCCGCGACGTCGACCTCGAGCGGGTGCATGAGCGAGAAGGTGATGCCGTCGTAGAGCTGCTTGCGGATCGCCTCGTCGACGGCTGGGTAGGCGTAGCCCAGCACCAGGGGACCGATCCCCATGTTCATGTCGAGGTAGCGGTTGTCGTCCAGGTCCCAGACGTGGGCGCCGGCGCCGCGCCGCAGGTACTTGGGGGCCACGCCCATCACGTGCTGGCCCGGGCCCTTGGCGAGCGTCTGCGTCGCCGCCGGAATGAGGTCGAGCGCCCGCATGTACATCTTCTCCGACTCCTGGATCACCGGATCCTTTGCCTTGATCAGGAACGCGCCTGCCATCGGGCACCCCTTCAGCCGGCGAGCTCGACGAGCCCCCGGATGCGGTCCGCGAGCAGGTCTCCCCGGAGCCCGGTTCCCGCGAGCACGTCGGGAAGCAGAGCCGGCCGGAACCAACGCTGCTCGAGTCCGATCGCTGTGACGTAGCCCGGGACGCCGTCCCTGGCCATGAGTTCCGCCACGGCCGAAAAGAGTCCGCCCCGCACGAAATGATCCTCCACGGTGACCACGCGGCGGCACTGTCCAACGGTCTCGAGCACGGTACGCTCGTCGAGGGGTTCGATGGTCCGGACGTTCACCACCCGCGTCGAGATGCCGGCCCCCGCGAGCAGCTCCGCGGCCCGGGCCGCTTCCCGCAGGAGCGTGCCGCTCACCAGGATCCCGGCGTCCGACCCTTCGCGCAGCACCTCGGCCTTCCCGACCGCGAACGGTTCGTGCGCCACTCCTGCCAGCCGCGTGTTGAGACGGACGTACCACGGAGAATCGTCCGCGAGCACGGCCGGGAGCCCGAGCAGGAGGTCCGCCTCGTCCCCCGGGGAGAACACGCGCATGCCCGGGATCGCCCGCATCAGGGCCACGTCCTCGAGTGCCTGGTGCGTTGGCCCGTTGGCTTCCGACAACAAGCCGGGCACGGAGCCGATCAGCTTCACCGGAAGAGCGGGCAGCCCGACGTCGGTCCGGATGAACTCGAACGCACGCATCGTCAGGAAGGTCGCCAGTGCGTGCACGACCGGGATCCGTCCGCGCAGCGCCAGTCCGGCGGCGGCGCCCACCAGCGTCTGCTCGTTGATCCCGGTGTCGATGAAGCGCTCGCCGAGCGTGGCGGGCAGGCCGCGAATAGCAGCGCGGTTCTCCGCCGTCATGACGATGATCCGCTCGTCCGCCGAGGCGAGGTCGGCGAGCGCGCTTTCGTAGCTCGTCCAGGGCCGGCCGCTCATCGCACCGCCAGTGGCTGCGAGGTGAGTCGTGCCCGTTCGGCCCCATGGAGCTCTTCCACCAATGCCTCGACCTCGCCCGGAGTGAAGTTGCAGAACCAGCGATCGGCGCGCGCCTCAATGCTCGGGAGGCCCTTGCCTCGCACGGTGTCCGCGATGAGCACGCTCGGACCCTCGGGCGCGCCGCCTTTGGCGTCTTGGCCGAGCTTCTCGGTGTACGGGAACCAAGCGAGCGCGGCCTCGAGAGCGGCGAGGTCGTGGCCGTTCACGCGCACGACACCACAGCCGAAGGCCGCGAACTTCCGCTCCAGCGGCTCGAGCGGGACCAGCTCCTCGGTGCGGACGTTGGCCTGGAAACCGTTGCGATCGACGATCAGCAGGAGGTTGGAGAGCCGCTTCGCGCACGCGACCAGCAGAGCCTCCCAAACCGAGCCTTCGTTGAGCTCACCGTCGCCCAAGAGCACGACGACCCGCGCGGACTGGCGCCGCAGCCGGAGGTCGAGGGCGATCCCGACGCCGACCGCGAGGAGATGGCCCAGCGACCCCGAGTGGAACTCGACACCGGACACCGCCGTGTTGGGGTGCCAGTAAATGTCGTCGTTCGACTTGAGGTGGTTGGCGAGCCGCTTCCCGTCGATGACACCGAGCTCGGCCAGCGTCGCGTACAGGGCCGGAACGTCGTGGCCCTTGGAGAGCAGGAACACGTCGCGCTCCGGACTCGTCAGGTTGTCGCGGCGGAGGTTCAGGAAAGTGGTGTAGAGCGCGACAATGATGTCGACGCACGACAGCGACGCACCCAGGAAGCACCCGCCGCCCGTCGCGAGGCGGACGATGCGCTCCCGCACGCGGAGGGCCAGCGCCTCCACGCCGGGTTTGGCTCGGTGGTTCACACCACCCCCGGCTGGCGCGTCTCGCGCGGGGAGACCGCCTTCAACTCGTCCAGGTGGCGCCAGTACCAGTTGACGCCACGGTAGCGAGCGTTGAGCGCATAGACGTCGGGATTCGCAATCAGGAAGTCGACGATCTCCTGCACGCCGAAGGTCGGGTTGCCCGAGTAGAGCGCGTCGAAGACGCGCGCGACCAGGTCGTAGTCCTCCCCGTAGTCGAGGGTGAGGCGGTGCGACATCGAAAGGTCGAAGCCGGTCTCCCACTCGACATTCCCGATCCGGAACTTGTCCGGGTTCTCCCACAGGTACGGCGTCGTGTGCTCCCGCTCGAACGGGCGTCGGGCTTCGTGCCATGCCGTTCTGAGCGCCCGGACGCTCATCACCTCCACGTCGTTGCCGTCGGGATAGGTGGCCGGGTGCAGGTTGCTCACGTAGTCGTACCGGGCACCGGTGGTGAGGTAGGTCTCGAGTACGCGGTCGATCACCGCCGGGTCGATGAGCGGGCAATCCGAGGGGATTTTGGCCACCGCCTCCGCCTGGAACGTCTCCGCGACACGCAGGTGGCGGTCCAGCAGATCCGTCGGGTGGCCGCGCAGGCACAGGACGCCGATTTCCGTGCAAGCCGAGACGACGGCGTCGTCCTCCGGTTCGGTGGTGGTAGCGACTGCGACGGTGCCGACGAGGCGGGCCGAGAGCACCCTCTCCAGCATCCTGCCGAGAACCGTCGAGCCCGCCAGCGGCTTCAGGACCTTGCCAGAGAGGCGGGTCGATCCCATGCGGGCCTGAACCACAGTCACGAGACGGCGCGTCGAGGTCATGCGGTCATCCTCTCCGGGAGTTGATCGGCTTCGATAAGTTCTTGACACACGTCGGCGATCCGGCGCGCCGACGTCCCGCCGTTCTGCCACGGCGTGAGGTGCCTGATCGTGCCGACGTCGAAGTACGAGTGGCATTCCTTGCCGAGTGCCAGGCCCACGAACACCAGCGTCGAATACTGTGTGACAACTGCTTGCGAGTTCGCGACCATGCTCTCGGCGCTGCCCTCCCCGAAGACGAGGGCGTCGGGTGCGAGCGCGCGGATCTCCCGGCTCGCCCGCTCCCAGTTCTCGTTCGGATGGAGCTTGAAGATGAGCGGCCGTCCGGCCGCTATCGCCTTGGCGCGTTCTATGAAGCGACGTCGATTGTCGAACTTGAACGTCTCCCGTGCGTCCGAAGTCGCGACCAGCACGTAGTCGCGATACGGGAAGTCGTTGTCGAGGTACTCCACGCAGTTGTCGAAGTTGGGGATCCCGGTGACGGTCATGAGCTCGCGCGGGATCCCGCGGCGAGCAAAGAGGTCCCGGTAACCCTCGGAGGCAACGCAGAAGCGAGAGTAGCCGAGCGAGAGACCCGTCGTCGAGGTCGACGCCAGCCAGCGCGGCAACGGGAGACGCCGGACGACGTGATAGGCGAGGTTCTCCGGATCGGTCATGCCTTCTTGCACAAGGACGATCTTCTTCCCGCGGATGTTCTTCTGCAGGATCAGGTCGGAGCACGTGACGACAAGGTCGTATCCGTGTGCGGTGCCGCCCTCGTCTACAGCGAGGCGGTTGTCGCGCAGGTATCGTACCGTCATCTCGCGGAACCGCCCGCCCAGGATGGTGTGCTCCAGCAGTCCCATCTTCTTCAGGGCGAGGAGCGCCCCGTCGCAGTAGAACGGCGAGTATCCACACGCGTAGCGGGGGGCGAGGTGCCGGCCGATCTTGTGCATCATCGTCGTCTGGTTCAGCGACCCGCACACCAGTAGCACCCGTCGTTCCCTCACCGTCAGGCCCCGCCTCCGCCCAAGCTGCATCATGGTCGGGGGAGGGCCGGATGAAATCGTGAAGCGGAGGTGAAGTCGGCATGAGAGAGCGGTCGTGAACGGGCGCCGGCGGCGGCCGTTTGCCGACGCCCGAGACTTCACAGCGCCGTCATGGAAGCTTGCTGCGCCCACCACACGAGAGCGGTAGGGGTACTTGAGCAGGGAGCGTGGAGTGCTGTGAATGGCACGCTGCAAGGCCTCCAGCGCTGGGACACGAGGATGTCGTGCCTCCTCTCGGGGAGAGTGCGGTCCGGCTCCGTAGTGGCGGTCCTGCGGGCGGCCTCTTGGGCCGGCAACTTCGGCATCTCCGTTGCGACTGGCCTCCTCCTCTCCATGGTCGCGGAACCGCGCGTATCGCTGCGCTTCGTCTGCGCCTCGCTCCTCGCTCTCGTCCTGCAGAAGGTCCTCAAGGCCAGCGCTCCACGGGTGCGGCCATGCCTGCTCGAGGGCGGACCCGAGCAACGCGTCCCAATCCCCGATGCCGGCAGTTTCCCCTCCGGCCATGCTCTCCATGCGGTGCTGTGCGCGGTCGTGGTCGCGCACCAGCTGCCATGGCTGGGCGCGTTCTACGTCCCGCTCGCGGTCCTCGTGACGGTGTCCAGGGTCGCACTCGGCGTTCACTACCCTGCCGACGTGGCGGCGGGGGGCGCGATCGGGGCGGGTCTGGCGACGATCGTCCTCCTCTCTTGACCCACTCACGCCCCCGGTTTGTGCTAGGCGACCGCTGCCGGCGTGTACGCTTCTGCACTCCGGCGTCGCGCTCCGCTCACCCCGACTTCAACTTCGTACCGCACTAATCGCCAGGAAGCTTCACGGCGGTCGTCGCCGGCCATCGGCTGCGGTGGGGAGGCAAGTGACGAGTCCAGGAGCGGAGTCCTCCACGCCTTGCATTGCGCCCGGGAGGCGCGCCTCGGCGTCGTTTGGTCGACCTGGCACTGCCGGCGGTCCGAGCCTGGGCCCGGCGCGCGGCTCGCAGTGGGTTCCCTCGGTGCGGGCGATCTGGGGCGCGCCGTTGCCCCACTTCGGCGGGAGGGCGTTCGACCGGCTCCTGTGCCGCACCGCCATGACGCTGGTTCGGCCGTGGATCCTCGACGCTTGCGGGCTGGAGCACCTGGAGCCGCAGTGTGACCCGTTCATCCTCGCCGTCAACCACTCGCAGCGGCCGGAGGCGGTTGCGTTGCCGACGCTCGCGATCTTCTTCCGGGGTGGTCAGCTTATCCACTTTCTGGCCGATTGGCCGTTCCTGATGGTGCCGTTCGTCGGTCTGCTGTTCCGGCGCAGCGGGACGATCAACGTCGGCAACAAGAGCGCGAGGCTCGCGTGGTTGAACCGCTTCCGGCGCGCCCTCGTCGGACCGCGGTCGGCGTACGAACGGGCGGCCGAGATCCTCACCGCGGGGCGCTCAGTCGGGGTATTCCCCGAAGGGACGGTCAACCGTCACCCGCTTCGCATGCTGCCCGGTCGCAAGGGAGCCGCCTGGCTCTCGCTCGAGAGCGGCGCGCCGGTCGTTCCCGCCGGGATCTCGTTCCCCCGCAGGAAGGTCGGCGGGCCGACCGGAGACTTCATGCGGATGGCCGTGGAGATCGGGCCGCCGCTCCAGCCGCCGCGCCTGCGCGCGGGGTCGGGCCGGTCGCGTCGGGTCGTCGAGGAATGGCACCAGGTCGTGATGACTGCGATCGCTGCGCTCTCGGGAAAGACGTGGACCGCAGTTCGAACGGGAGGTGGGTGATGGATGGTCAGGATAGGCTCTCGGTAGCCAGGGTTGATTCGCTCCCGCGACGCGAGCAGGCGATCGCCGTGCTTCGCTCCGTCTACCGCGACGAGAAGGGCTGGGTACCCGAGGCGGATCGGCTGCTGCCCGCGGAGGACCTCGGCCGCACCGGTGTGGCGTGGTTCCTCGCCGTCGACGGAAGTACCCCCCTGGGCGTGGTCCGCCTGCTGTTCGACCTCCCCCTCGAGCTCTACCGTGCGTACGGGCTGAAGTTCCTCTCGTCGGACCTCGACATGGACAGTCTCCTGCGCGAGTACCGCATCGTCGAAGTCGGCAGGTTCGCGGTGCTCCCCGAGCGCCGAGGCGACTTCCTGGTCGCCGCGCACCTCATGCGTGCGGTCGCGCGCGAGACGCTCGAGCGCCGCTACACGCACCTGGTCACCGACGTGTTCGAGGACGACCCCAACAGCCCGTACGAGTTCCACTCGCGCGTCCTCGGTTTCCAGCCGGTTGCGACTCACGACCATGGCGAGGTGGCCGTTCGGGGCCGACGCATCACCATGCTCCTGGATATCCGCCGGGCGTACGAGCGGCTCCGTTCTCGGCGCAACTGGATGTTCCGCTTCATCACCGAGGGCTGGGACGACGCCGGCGGCGTCGCGCGCCTCGTCGCCGAGGCCTGAGGACGGGCTCGCCATGGAACCCGTCATCGGCGGCACGGCTCGGGCGCGGGACGACGAGACGAGTGCGGTGCGGCCGGCGCGCGTGCGCCGGCCGCCGGCTGACGACGACTTGCTTGAGGGAATTGCGGGGCGGCTCGGCCTGCCGGTGGCCGGCGCGGTCTTCTTCGATGTCCTCCACAGGGGTGACGACCACTATGCCAAGCTCCTCGACGCGATCGCAGGTGCCGGGCGCGAGGTCGCGATCGAGATGTACCAGATCAGGCCGGACGACGTGGGTGTCACGGTCGCAGCGGCCCTCGTGAGGGCGGCCGCACGCGGCGTGCGTGTCCGCCTGCTCGCGGACGCGTGGGGCTCGAGCCGGTTCGCCGGGTGGCTCGACGTGCTGCGCGCCGCCGGCGCGGAGGCACGCTGGTACCGCCCGTGGCGGCCGTGGAACAACCCGCTGCGACGCACCCACCGGAAGCTGATCGTGATCGACGGCGCCGTGGCGAGCATCGGCGGGATGAACCTGGGGTGCGAGTTCTCGGAATCGCTCTCCCGAGGCCGGAGCTGGTGCGACGTTTCGGTGTGGCTCGGCGGACCGGTCGTCGACCTCCTCGCCGCGCAATTCGAGGCGACGTGGACCGGATGCCGCTCCGTTCCGGCCGCAGCGGCGCGTATGGGGGGCGGGGAACGCTCACGCTGCGCCGTCGCGGGGGGCGCATGCGGCAGCAGCGGGCACGCCGACGCGTACCGGGCGCTCGCGGACAGCGCCTCGCGGGAACTGCTGATCGCCACACCCTACTTCATTCCCGACGCCGGCTTCCGTACCCGTCTCGTGGCGGCGGTGGGGCGCGGTGTCCGGGTTACCGTCGTGGTGCCGAGGAGCCCCGACATCCCGCCGTTCAAGCACGCCGCGCGACGTCTCTTCCAGGGTCTGCTCGACGCCGGAGTCCGGATCGCCGAACGGCGCGACCGTATGGTTCACGCCAAGGTCGTCGTGGTCGATCGCCTGGTGGCTGCTGTCGGTTCAACCAACGTCAACCGCTTGAGCTTCTACTGCAACTCCGAGGCGACGATCCTGACCGACGACCGGCGCGTGGTCGACCACATGACCGCGTTCATCGTCGACGAATCGTGTCCGCGCGCCGAGTTTCTCACGCGCTCGTCGTGGACCACGCACCCCGCTCGCAGGAAGTTCGCGGAGTTCCTCGCGGCGCCCGTGAGTGCGCTGTTTTGAAGCCGCGACCGCTTCGGCCTCCCAGTCACGGGTCCGGCTTCGCCCCGCGTCCCGCTCGGCGCGCGACTACCGGCTCCACGACCACCGCGGCGAGCGCAGCCGAGATCACGCCGGACGCCGCCATCCAGCCCATGCTCCGCAGCCCGGGGTAGTGGGTCGTGATGAGAGTGCCGAACCCGACCACGGTGGTCAGTGCCGCCAGCACAACGGCGCGCGCGGTCTGCGCCAGTTCCGCCATGGCCGCCCCTTCGAGCCGGCGCTGCAAAATGTAGATCGCGTAGTCGCTACTGATGCCGATGATCATGGTGATCACGAAGACGTTGAGCAGGTTGAGCGGGGCCCCGGCGACAGCCATGAGCGCGAGCGCCCAGACCACGCCCGCAACCACCGGTACCAGACAGGTGAGCACGTACACGAAGCGGCGGAAGCGCCAGGCGAGGAGAGTGCACACCAGCACGAGACCAAGCCCGCCCGCCAGCGCCGCATCCTGCCACCCCATGACGCGGAGGCGCCGCGCGACCAGGTTGATCCCCGTGAGCTTCGCTCCCGGCACGGAGCGGACGAGCGCCTCCAGCTTGGGCGGCGTTTCCCGGCGCCAGTCCCCCGGCCGGGTCATGACCGTCACGGCCGTGGCGGCGCCGTGGGGCGAGGTGCGCAGCGAGCGCTCCACGAGTTCCTGGACCGGAGTTCCGCGCCACATTTCGACCGACACCGGTTGCGTCGGGCGGAGCGCCTCCGAGAGTGCAGCGAGGCCGGGGTTGAACGCCGAGGGTGCGAGACCGTGCGCGGCGAGTCGGGCGCGCAGGACTCCCGCGACGCGACCGGTATCGGCGAGCGCGCGGTGCACCGTGACCCACGCTAGGACGCGCTCTTGCTCCGCACGCGGCGGCACCAGGCTCGCGATCGATTCGACCGATGCGATCGTCCCGGTTTCGGCCAGCGACCGAAGACCGACGACCAGCGTCTGAGCGCGCTCGAGCACGGTCGGCACGTCGTCCGCGTCGATCCGGACCGTCAGGTTGCGGAACGACTGGCCGAACACCGCGGTGATCCGATCCTGTACAACGAGGCCGCGTTTTGACGGCGAACGCAGGTTCCTGGGGTCCTCGTCGAACCGCAGAGAGGAGAGTGCGACGAACGCGGCTGCGGTCAGCGCGCCGGCGCCGATGAGGACGGCGCGCTCGTGCGCCGCCGCCCACTCGAGGAGAGGCGCCGGGTCGAGCCAGGTCGGCGGCCGCGGCGGCGCCGCGCGCCGTTCCGCGAACACAATGAGCGCGGGGAGTACGAGGAGCGCCCCAACCATCATGAAGACGATCCCGGTGCCGGTGAGCAGGCCGAACTGGCGCAACCCCGTGAATCGAGTTGCGAGGAACGCATAGAACGTGCCGACCGTGGTGAGAGCGCCGAGCACGATCGCCGGTCCCACCCCCGTCGGGACCTCGCCGAGCGCCGCGGCGGTCGAGCGCCCGGCGGCGCGCGCCTCCACATATTGGCTGTACGAAGCGATGGTGAAATCGATCCCGAGCCCGACCAGGAGGGCGGAGAACCCGGACGTCGCGGAGTTCAGGGCGCCGAGGACGAGCGCCGCGAAACCAAGCGTGAGCGCGAGGCCGACGCCGAGCGGCACGAGTGCGAGAGGCGCCGTCGCGAGCCGCCGGAAGGCGAGAAGGAACAGGAGGACGACTCCAGCCACGGACGTGAGCGCGCTCGAGACGATGTCCCGACGGATTAGCGCCGCGTCCTCTACGGCGATACGGTGCCCCCGGCCAGCTCGACGGGCGGTACGTCGCCGATCGCCATTCCTGCGTCGTGAGCGACCGTTGCACGGGCGCGCGCGATGCGGCGCTCGAGGTCCGCCAGCATGCGTCGGCCGAAGTCAATATCTTGCACGGGCCGCATGGGTTTCCCCACCACCAGGAGAACGGAGTGGTCGGCCGAGAGGTAGTACCCGCTCGCGAGGTCTGCCTTGATGGCAGCGGGCGTGTGGGTGAGCCGATCGAGGACCAAGGGAAGGAGGCCGAGCGGGTCGCGCGTCGCGAGCTCTTTGGCGATCATCCCCTGCGGCCCGTCGGGGGAGGCGCAAATATCCGAGGCGCGGGCGTCGAGCCCCGCCTCGCTCAGGCGCGATTCGAGAGCCGCGAGCCCCTCCCGGTCGAGAAAGAGGAGCGCGTGCGGCTGCACGGCACGGGCGAGATCGAGGGGGTCCTGGAGGCGGGCGGCCACCCGGGAGAGGTACGGGCTCTCCCTGACGGTGGTCTCGAGCTCGTCGGCCAGGGTGAAGTCGAGATCGAGACGCTTCTCGCCGCCCGTCTGGACGGCCAGGAGGAGCGTGTCCAGGCCCCCGAAATCCGACAGCGTCCGCGCGTACTCCGCGACCACGGGATCGGCGCGCGGCATCAGGTCGAGCACGTCGGTGTCGGCTCTGAGACACGCGGCCAGTGCGGCACAGGCCCCGACGGTGAGCGCGGTGACCGCGAGCACGGCCGCAGGCCGCGACGCCGCAACCCGGACCAGCAGCCGCGGCATCCCATCGAACAGTCGCGAGGTCACGACCCGCACCGAAATGTGCGCGCCCGGCAGACCACGCCGCCGGGCACACCTATCGGCGCGCGGCGCGGGGACGGCGCCGACGTGCCGCGCGGCCCACCTGTGTGCCGGCGCTCCACTCGGCGCCGCGCGCATTCTCTCCGCCTTGCCATCGCACCTAGAGGAGGTCGCCAGCGGAGGCGAGGCTCGGGATGAGCGACTCGGACCGCAGGACGGAGCGGCTCTCGCTCTGCTCTGCCCACCACAGCGCGAGCCCGGCCGAAACGACGCGGTCGTCGACAGCCGCGCTCCCGGACTGGAGCATGCCGGCGGAGAGGAGCAGATCGGACCCGAGGAGCGACTCCAGCAAGCGATCGACGTGCTCGCGCATCTTCAACAGCGAGGCCGCGAGCCGGAGCTCGCCGCTCTCGAAGTGACTCCGGAGCGTGGCGGCAAGCACCCACCCCGAGAGGCCGCGGTCGGGTGCGGTGATGCCTGTGGCGCTGAGTCCGGTGCCGACCGTGCGGACGAGCGGCCAGAGATCCTCTCTGAGTTGGTTCAGCGTGGAGTGCAGGTCGCTTGCCGTGCCGAGGATCAACTCCCAGTCGTGGCCGCCGTCCCGCTGCGTGCGCACGAGTTCGGCCACGCCGGCGGCGAACGTCCCGTAGGTGGCGCGCGACCGGAGGCGGGTGACGTGACGCAGGATGAAGCGCGGCGACGACAAGCGTCTTCCCTCGAGCATCGCCACGGCCGGTCCAGCATTGCCCGTCCCTAGGTGAACACCGATCACGATCTGCGAGGAACTGGATGTGGCCTGCATGTCGCGCACCCCCACGCGCCGCCTCGCCATGCGGCGCCTCCGTCGTGCCATAGATGCGCCCAAGGGATGAAGACCGACCTTGGTCGACGAGATGGCCGTGCGAAGAACCGAGCCGGTGACCCGCTTGCCATGTCGCAAGACCCCAGGCGGTACCCGGGCTCTCCGTGCCGCGGGCTCACGGGAGCTTCACCACCGTTTCACCCGCCGCCGCGACCATTGGGGCCGTGCTCCTCCCCCTTTCTGGGTCGCCCCGCGCAAGCGGGGCACCCTCTTTCTCGGGCAGGAGCAGAACCGGCGCGCACTGTTCGCGGCTTCCAGCCGGACCGAGTCGAACTCGCTTCACCGGGCCTTCACGGGTCGCCGCCAAGGTCCGGGATGGACACCAGGCCCGACGCACGAATCGGAGCCGGGCGGAGGTGATGATGCGGTCGGTTGCGGCAGTCGCGGTGCTCCTCGGGGCGGTCGTCCTGACATCCGCCGGGTGGGCGCAGGACGACGGCTTCCAGGTCATCATCAGCGAGAAGAACCCGGTCTCGACCCTGGCCGTGTCGGACGTCCAGCTCATGTTCCTCAAGTCGACACCCCTGTGGCCGAAGGGGATGAAGGTCCGGCCGGTGGACCTCCCCGTGGGGTCGCCCGTGCGACAGAGGTTTTCGCTCCGGGTGATGGGGAAGGCCGACCACGCCGTGGCTGCGTACTGGGACCACCAAGTCTTCTCGGGCGAGGGCGTGCCGCCGCCGATCCTCGCCAGCGAAGAGGCGGCGATGGCGTTCGTGGCCGAGAACCCCGGCGCCATCGCCTACGTCTCAGCCGCCGCGAAGCTCCCCGAGCGCGTCAAGGCGATCCGTCTGACTGATTAGGGCGCCTGGGGTGGGGCTGCGTTCTCGAGTGGCCCGACTTTCGGGTGCCGGTCCATCCCGAGGAGCCGGGGCGTCCGCGAGCGGCCGGACGTCCAGGAGCCAGTCCACGAAGGTAGAGATCAGATCTGCAGCTAGGAGGACAAGCGCCCAAAGGTCGGCCCTGGCGTGCCGACCTCCGAAGGCGCTTCCGCCACGCGCCTCCGCCGCCGCATCCTTCAGCTCGTAGGGGCGGCAGCGAGGCGCAGTGCGACGAGCGTGATGTCGTCGACCTGCTCTCGGTCGCCACGCCAGTTTCGGGCGGCCGTCATGAGGTGCTCCACGAGCACGGGGGCGGGGAGCTCCGCTGCCCTCGTTAGCAAGGATGCAACTCCGTCGAAACCCAGGGGCGCGCCGTCCGGATTCGGCTGCTCGGAGAGCCCGTCGGTGCTCAGCAGGAGCGTGTCGCCCGAGGCGAGCGTCACCGATCGCTCCTCGTAGGCTGCCGCCAGCCTGCTCCCCAGCGGCAAGCCGCCAAGGGTGATTTCGTCGATCGTGTCCCCCCCCGCTCGTCGGATGAGGAGCGGCGGCATGCCAGCGGAGCACACGACCGCCCGGCCACGGCCGATCCGAGCGAGGGCCAAGCACATGTGCACGGAACCCGGATGCATGGTCGCGAGGACCTTGCTACAGCGGGTCATGAAACCGGCGAGGTCCGGGTCGCCTTCAACCGACGAGAACAGCGTCTTGACGGCGGTCACGACGATGCCCGCCGCGGCGCCGTGTCCAGTCGCGTCGCCGATCGCCATGAGGAGGCCCCCATCGGGGAGGGCGCGGAAGTCGTAGTAGTCGCCCCCCACCTCCGTGGCGGTCGCCATCACGGCGCCGACCTCCAGCCCGGCCACAGTCGGAAGCGACGAGGGCAACATCGAGAGCTGCAGCGCCCGCGCGGCCTCGAGCTCCGCGGTCTTGCGGGCGTTGTCGGCCTCGAGCAGGCGCGCCCGCAGCTCCCGGGCGTGCGCCTCCCGCTCCTGCTCGAGCACCTGGGTCGAGAGCGACTGCACCTCGGCGAGCTTGCGCTCGAGCTGGGTGTTGGTCCGGGCGAAGTCGGCCACCAGGCAGAACGACATCGCGATCGCGAACGGCAGCACGATGATGAAGTAGATCGATTCGCCGAACAACTCGGGGAGGAGCCGGACGCGGCTGAACGAGACCAGGAGGAGCACGACCCACTGGAACGCCATGGCCGCCAGCAGCAAGGGGCCGAAATCGCGACGGACGGTCTTGCGGGTGACCTCGATGCGGACGACGTCGGCGGTCACCGCCAGCATGTACGCATGCCAGGGCCAAGCCCACGCCTCGGCGGGCCAGAGTGCGGGGCCCAGGGTCAGGCAAGCAGCCAGCACGACGAACACCGGCACGGTGACGGGGACGGGCCTCGTGCGTACCGTGTAGTAGGTCAGCATGAGGAAGACGACCACACCGGCGACCCCGACGATGTTGGTGCGTTCGGCGATCGCGCGCCAGCTCTCGCTCACGGGCCCGGAGCGGCCCAGGTCGGTGATCACGACCCAGGAGAAGGCGAGCATCCAGAAACCGTAGAACAGGTTCTCGCGCCGCTTCGGCAGGAGCGAGA
Organism: Thermoanaerobaculaceae bacterium; assembly: GCA_035542455.1. Classification (GTDB taxonomy): domain Bacteria; phylum Acidobacteriota; class Thermoanaerobaculia; order Thermoanaerobaculales; family Thermoanaerobaculaceae; genus RBG-13-68-16. Next base: position 13,784 of record DATKLI010000060.1, on the reverse strand, counting down.
ACAAGCCCACGTGGAGCAAACCAAGGAAGATCGGGACTGCCGTGAACACCGAGCGCAGCCAGAGATGGAACTGCTGCCTCGCCACCCTGGCGACGAGCAGGTTGGCTGTGACGGCGCGATCCTCGAGCATGAGGTGGAAGCCCCGCCCGCTCGTGGCGCCGGTCGGCGCGCCGCCGCCCCGCCAGCGATAGCGGACCGCGAGGACGTGATCCTCGACCCCTGAGAAAGCCAGCGCACGCGAGGCGTCGGAGATCGTCGCGGCGGGCCGTTGTGGCGTCACCCCCGCGACACCCGAGGCGAAAACAGGCCGCCCGTCGAGGAAGACCTCGGCGTCGCCGGCCGCCTCGACGCGAGCGAGGAGTGGCACACCGCGAAGGTCGGCGGCGACGCGGATGTGGCGGCGGAACCACCCGGCGCCGGGCCTGTTGGCATCGACCGGCGAGCCGGACGGGAGGCGAGGATCGACCGGAGTCCAGGCCGAGTCGTCGAGGTCCGGGTCGGACCAGGCCGGGTCGTCGCCGGAACGGAACCGCCACGCCAAGGTGAACTCGACCATGCCGTCGCCGGAGAAGCTCGAGGCCGAGAGGTTCGCCGGCGCTGGCTCCTGCGCGAGAAGCGTGCCGACGCCAGCGAACACGAGAGCCGCGACGGCCGCGGCTCGCAGCGGGGCGGCAGCTACCTGTTCGCGCGTCATCACCTCATCCTACGCGCCTTCCAAGCCGCGGTTCACCCCGCTCCCCCTCGCAGCCCCCGCCAGGCCTTCGCCATCGGGCGCCCGCGTCACTTGACGCCGTGGATGATCCCGAGCGCGCCCACCATGAACGGCAGTCGCAGCGCCGCCGGGATGAACGGCGACGTGCCGGTATCCGCGAACTCGACCCGCGCCACGCCCAGGGCGCGAACCCTCGCCACGAGGTCCTCGACCGGGCCGTACAGCCGCTTCAGCTTGAAGAGGTCCTGGAACACGAAGCACCCGCCCGGACGAAGGACGCGAAGCGCCTCCGCGATCGCGAGCGTCTTGTCGGTTACGTCCCTGACCTCGTGGAACACGAGGTTGCTGACCACGACGTCGAAGGTGCCGTCGGGGAACGGGAGTCGCGCGGCGCTCGCCCGGCGGAAGTCGACGCGCGCGGCGACGCCCTCGATGCGCGCGTTGCTCTCGCACACCCGCTGCGAGTACTCCCACAGGCCGCCCCAGAAGTCGATCCCCGTTACGTGGGCCCTGGGGAACCGGTGCGCGAACGCGATCACGAGCGCGCCGTTGCCGCACCCGACGTCGAGTGCGTCGCCCTCGCCGCTCCATTCCACGCGCTCCACCACGAGCCGCCGGATCCTTCCCTCGAGATCGCCTCCTCGCGGCGAGAACCGCCGCCGCGCGTAGACGAAGTACCCGCAGGCGAGGAGGAAGAGCGCAACCCCGGCGAGAAAGCCGGCCCAGAGCAGCGCGAGCCCGAGGAACAGCGAGGCGGCGGCCGCGTTGAGCGCGATGAGCCGGAGCGATACCCAGTTGCCGTAGTCCGGTTCACGATGCCGATCGGCCATCCGACACCTCCGGGCGTCGCTCCGCCGTCACGCCGCCGGGATCACGCTAACAGACGCCGAGCCGTCTTCCAACACGACGCGGTCCACCCGCGTTCAGCTCCGAGATCCATCAGCCGCTCGCCGCCACAGGGACCTTCGGGATCCGTCGCCCAGCTGCACGCGATCCGCCGTCTCGGACTTCGGGCGGGTCACGACCGGCCGGGCGCGCGGCAAGCGGGCGGCGGCCCGACGCCAGGGAATCGGGGACCCGATAGGCCGTCGCGATGGCCCCGCAGGTGATGCCTTTCGCAGCAGGACGTGGCGTTCCGCTCTCGGGGGCGTCGCGTCCGCCCATAGCGGTGTTCGAGGCGGCTTCACGCGGCGGTCACGGCTCGGGTCGATGGTGACACCAAGCGGAAGGAGGTCGTCATGTCAGAACAGGCAGCGAAGCACCATCGGGCGGCCGCGGAACACAACGAGAAGGCGGCGCACCATCACCGGCGCGCGGCCGAGCACCACGAGGCCGGCGACCACGAGACGGCGGCGCACCACGCGCACCTGGCCGGCGGGCACACCCATCACGCCTCGCACCACGCCGCCGAGGCGTCGAAGCACCACATCGAGGACCACGGCGACGAGTAGCTGCGCGACCAAACGCACACCCCTCTGAACGACGGACAACCGCGGAGGCTGGCCTCGCCCGCCCTGCCCGGTCGGGGGTTGTCACCGGGTTGCGGGTGATGAGCGCCGCGAGCCGCGGTGGTGCCGGCGTGTGCAGCGCGCGGAGCGGGGAGGCAAACCGTCCGACAACCGCCATGAGGCGACCCCGCGGCCGGACCGGCAAGGGCGCGGCCTGTCGCCGCCGACGCCGTTCGGACCGGACCGCAGCGGGGCGGGAGCTTCACGGCGCCGCCACGACTCGGTGCTACCCTGTGGCAGCGAGCGGGCGGTGCGGGCGCCCGAGGGGAGCGAATCGAATCGGCTGGGCGGCCTCGGGTCGCCCGAACGACCCGGGGGGCCCCGGCCGGACAGGGGCGGCCGAGGGAGGTCAAGGTGGCGCGTGCGCTCCTCGTCGTCGGCGGGATCATGAACCTCGCGTTCGCACTCTTCCACCTCGCGCTCTTCCGGGGCATCCAGGCCGCGAGCGGACTCGCCCCCGCGGCGAAGGGCCTGATGCTCGCGTTCAACGTCGCCGGCACGCTCTTCATCGCCTTCTTCGCACTCTCGTCGCTGCTGCTCCGCGACGAACTGCTGAACACCCGGCTGGGGAAGGCCACGCTGGCGTTGACCGCGACGATCTACCTGAGCCGCGCCAGCGAGGAGTTCTTCCTCTTCAGGTTCACGCCGCTGATCTTCGCGGCGTGCGCCGTGGTCGGGGTCCTCTATGCCGCCGTCCTCGTCATGGCGATGGCGGGCGGCGGCGCCGCCGCGGAACCGGCCGGCTAGGCCCCGGCCGAGAGGCGACCGTGACAGCGCGCGTCCACTCCGGAGCGGCGAGGGTGCTCGGGTACGCGGCGTTCCTGGGCCTCGCCTTCGCCGTTCTGGGGTTGCCCGGGATCATGAAGCGCGGGCGGCGGCGTCGAGCCGTCCCGGACGAGAACGCGACGATCGCCGACGCGGTGCGCGCGTGCCGCCGCGCGCGGCTCTCCGGCTGGGATCTCGTCGCCCACGCCCAGCGGATCGTGGCGCGTCGGTTCGCGATCTACTCGTTGCGGAACCCCTGGGACTCGCCGGCGCGCGCGTTCGCGCGCGGGATGGGGTACTGCGTGCAGTACAACCTCGCGCTCAAGGAGATCCTCGACCAGCTCGGATTCGCGACGCGTGCCGTGCACGCGTTTCGAGTTCGAGATCTCGACAACCCGACGTGGACGATGGGTCATGCCTGGTTGCGCGTCCGGTGGCGCGAGGAGGAACGGGACGTGTGCGCCGGGCACGAGGACAACACACCTGGACGGATGCGAGTCCTACCGCTGACCCGAGTTCGGGGCTTGACCCTCCCGATGACCGCGCTCGCGTGCGCCGGCTCGGCGTTGATCGCCGGGGTGGCCGAGTGGCGCGGGGTCCTCACGGGTTCCGAGCCAGGGTGGACATTTCGACCGCGGCAGCGGCGTGAGCTGCCATCGCCCACCCGCGTGTCCCAGCGGTGCCCTCCCGCAACAGGCTCGGACTTCGGTCCAGGGATCGTGTCCTCCGGCGGGCGACCGGCCGAGACATCGTCTCGACCGTAGCTCGCACGATCTAGGACTCGGCCGCTCAGCTCAGCCCGGGCAGGAGCAGGGTGACCGTGGTGCCCTTCCCCTCGTTGGACGCGAGGCTGACCGTCCCGCCCAGCGCCGACACCAGGTGTTTCACGATCGCGAGGCCGAGCCCGCTCCCGCCCTCCGCCTCGGCCTGGCGCCGGACCCGGTAGAAACGCTGGAACACGAGTTCGACCTCGCCGGCGGGGATACCCACGCCGGTGTCCTCGACTTCGAGCCTCACCTTGCCGTCCTCGCTCCCGACGCGCACCGTGACCTGACCGTCGGGGCGGTTGTACCGGATCGCGTTGTCGAGCAGGTTGGTCAGCACCTGCGCGAGGCGCGTCGGGTCGGTGCGCAAAGGGGTGGAGCCGCCGACGACCGCAACCGCCACCGCGCGCTTGGCGGCTGCCGATTGCAGGTCGGCGACGACCTGCCTCGCCACGGCGGTCGCGTCTGCGTCTGAGACGTGAAGCTTGAGCTGCCCGGACTCGATCCTCGTCAACTCCTCGAGTTCCTCGGCGAATGCGCGCAGCCGCTGGACCTGGCGCGACATCGTCGTCGTCAGCGCGGCGTCCGCCTTGAGGTCGGTCAGCTCCTCGGCCAGGCCGGAGAGGACCGTCAGGGGCGTCCGGAGCTCGTGCGCGAGGTCCGCGACGAGCGCTCGCCGCGCGCGCTCGAGCTGGCGCTCGCCGCGCACGTCGCTCAGCACGAGCGCCGCCGCGAGCACGGGGTGGACCACGGCCGCCGCGCGCACCGCGAGTTCGGGCCCGTCCGGCACGCTCACGCCGGTGTGGTGCGTGCCGCCGTGGTGCAGCACCTCGCTGACGATCCCCAGCACCTCGGGGGCGCGCACCGCCTCGACGAGCGCGCGGCCGGGTCCGAGCGGGGCGCCCAACAGAGCGCCGGCGGCGCGGTTGGCGTAGCGCACGACGCCGTCGCGGTCGAGGAGGATGACTCCCTCCGAAACCTGTTCGAGCGCCGCGCGCGTGGCGTCGAGCTCCCGCGTGAACTCCTCGCGCACGGCGCGGAACCGGCGATCCGCGTCGTCCGCGATCGCCTCCAGGTCGGAGTTGACCGGGAGCTCGGTCCACGCTGCGAGGTGCCGCACGGTGCTCCCGTATGTCCGGCGGTCCCAGCGATCCGCGAGGACGCCGGCGACGAGGGCGACCACGAGGACGACGAGGATCTCCGACGCCGGCCACCGGAGAAGCTCGTCCTCGCGCGCGAGGCGCAGGAACCCGACCGGCTTCTCGACCGGCCCGATAAGGCGCGCGACGTAGGCCGTGGGGCGATCGGTCGTGACCGAGCGTCGCCGGCTCGACCCGACGGTGTGGGTGCGGGCGGCCTGAACCTCCGGGCGGTTGATGTGGTTCTCGAGACGACCGAGGAGCGTCGGCAGCGTCCACGAGTCGGCGTGGACCACGCCGTCCGGGGAGATCAACGTGACACGCAGGCCGCTCGCCGCGGCCCAGCGCCGGATCTCCTCGTCGGCCTGCTCGGAGGTGAGCTGGAAGAGACCGGCGGCGTTCGGCGCGAGCGCCTCGACGGCCGCGCGCAGCCGCTCCGTCGCTTCGGCGCGCCCGGCCGAGAGGGAAAGCGCCTGCGTGAGCAGCAGTCCGATGAGACCGAGGGCGAACGTGACGAACCCGACGGCAACCCCGGGGGTGCGCCGCCGGCTCACGGCTGGCTCCGGAAGGCGTACCCCGACCCGATCAGGGTCTCGATGACGTCGTCGCCGAGCTTCCGCCGCAGCGTCCGGATGTGGGCGTCCACCGTCCGTGGATCCACGCTCGATGCCAGCCCCCACACTGCGTCCAGGATCTGTTCGCGTGTGGCCACCCGCCCTCCCAACGAGATCAGGTGCCAGAGCACGGCGAACTCGCGACGCGTCAGATGGACGTGGGTCCCGTCGCGCACGACCTTGAACCGCGCCGGGTCCACGGTGAGGCGGGAGTCGGCGTACACCCCTCCGGGGGTCCCGCGCTCCCACTCGATCCGCCTCAGCAGTGCGGCGACCCGTGAGGCCAGCTCCCGCAGTGAGAACGGCTTGGTGAGGTAGTCGTCGGCGCCGAGGTCGAGGCCGGTCACGCGGTCGCCTTCGGCGGCGCGCGCCGTGAGCATGAGGATCGGCACGGTGCGTGTCGCTTCCCACCCGCGCAGCTCCCGGCACAGCACGAGGCCGTCGGTGTCGGGGAGGTTGAGGTCAAGGATCACAAGGTCCGGTGTAGCGAGCTCGCAGGCTGCCAGGAACTCGTCCCCGCGCCCGAACGCCGTGACGGAGCAGTTCCCCGTCCGCTCCAGCTGCCTTCGCACCATGGCGGCGATGTCGGGGTCGTCCTCGACGACGAAGACCTTCACGCTCATCCGAACCTCCCCGACACGTACGCCTCTGTCTGCGCGTCGCGCGGGTTGGTGAACAGCTGTACCGTGGCAGCGTACTCCACGAGACGGCCAAGGAGGAAGAATGCCGTTCGGTCGGCCACGCGGGACGCCTGCTGGAGGTTGTGCGTCACGATCACCACCGTGAGATTCTTGCCGAGTTCGAGCACGAGCTCCTCGACGCGTTCGGTCGAAATCGGGTCGAGCGCCGAAGCTGGCTCGTCGAACAGCAGCACCTCGGGCTCGACGGCGAGCGCTCGGGCGATGCACAGGCGCTGCTGCTGGCCCCCGGAGAGCATCCCGGCGGGCGTGCCGAGGCGGTCCTTCACCTCGTCCCAGAGCCCGGCCGCCCGGAGCGATTCCTCCGCCTTCACCTCGAGATCAGCGCGGGAGCGCGACCGGTTCAGCCGCAACCCGTACGTGACGTTGTCCAGGATCGAGGCGGGAAACGGGTTCGACCGCTGGAACACCATCCCCACCCGGCGCCGGACCGCCACGGGATCGGTTTCGGGGACATAGATGTCCTCACCGTCGAGGGCGACCGTGCCGGTCATTGAGAACCCCGGCACCACGTCGTTCATGCGGTTGAGGCAGCGCAGGATCGTGGACTTCCCACAACCCGACGGGCCGATGAACGCGGTGATGCCGTCGGCAGGGATCTCCATCGAGACGTCCCGCACGGCGACGCTGCCGCCGTAGCGGCAGGTGACACCGGCGAGGCAGAACCGGGAACGGCCGTTCACTCGCCGTCCGCTCCGTCGGAGTGGCGGTGCCTGATGTCCTCGGCCTCGACCAGATACACCACCTGCTCAGAGATGTTGGTGCCGTGGTCGCCGATCCGTTCGAGTGCGCGCGACACCATCAGGAGCGCGAGAGCCCGCCGGATCGTCTTTGGGTCCTCCATCATATAGGTGAGCAGCTCGCGGAAGATCTGCTCGAACTCCCAGTCGACCTCGGCGTCTCGGTCGATGACCTGGCGTGCGAGCTGGGAATCGCTTGCGACGAAGGCACCGATTGCGTCGCGCACCATCGAGGTCGCCTTCTCCGCCATCCGCGGGATAGTGATGAACGCCTTGAGCGGCGGTACGCGGTTCAGCTCCATCGCCTGGCGGGCTATCCCCACCGCGTGGTCCGCAACGCGTTCGAGGTCGGGCGCGATCTTGATCGCGGTCATCACCAGACGCAAGTCGCGGGCCATGGGCCGCGCGCGCACGATTAGCTCTATCACCTTGTGGTCGACCTCCACCTCGCGCTGGTCGATGAGCGAGTCGCCCGCGATTACCTCCTCGGCGATTCTGCTGTCGCGCTCGACGAGCGCCTGGATCGCGCGTCCGAGCTGACGCTCGACCTCGCCCGCCATCGTGAGGAGCAGCTTCTTGAGCTCTTCGAGGTCGTGTTCCAACGGTCTGTCCACCATGTACACCCCCTAGCCGAACCGGCCCGTAACGTACTCCTCGGTCAGTTTCTCACGCGGGGCCGAGAACAACTGCGTCGTTTCGCCTTCCTCGACGAGCCGCCCGAGATAGAGGAACGCGGTTCGCCGCGCCACACGCGCAGCCTGCTGCATGTTGTGCGTTACCAAGAGCACGGAGATTTCGCGCGAGAGCTCCCCAATCGTCTCCTCGAGCCGGGCCGTTGCGATCGGGTCGAGCGCCGACGCCGGCTCGTCGAGGAGCAGGATATCCGGCGACGACGCCAGGGCGCGCGCGATGCACAACCGTTGTTGCTGGCCACCCGAGAACTCGAGCGCGGAGGCGCCGAGGCGGTCCTTGACCTCTTCCCAGAGGTTCGCCCGCTGAAGTGATGTCGAGAGGATGCCGTCAAGGGTGGCCGGGTCGGAGATGCCGGCCAACCGGGGCCCGAACAGGACGTTCTCCTTGATCGAGAGCGGGAACGGGTTGGGCTTCTGAAACACCATCCCGACCTGGAACCGCAGCGCTTCAAGCGACCACATCGGGTCGTAGACATCGCGTCCCGTCACCAGCACCTCGCCGCGGTGCCAAAACCCTCCGATGTGATCGTTCATGCGGTTGAAGCAGCGCAGGAGTGTCGACTTCCCGCACCCGGATGGGCCAATCAGAGCGCTCACGCCGCGCGCCGCCACCGTGAGATCGATCCCCTTGAGGACCTCGGTCGTCCCAAATCCCATCACCAGGCCTCTCACCGCGAGCGCCTCGGGGTGTGCGTTCATACGGCGGACCCCCGCAGCCTGCGGCGCAACCGGTTTCGGAGCACGATCGCAGTCAGGTTCAGGACGACGACGAGAACAAGAAGCACGAGCACGGCGGCGTACACCATCGGCTTGGCCGCCTCCACGTTGGGTGACTGGAACCCCACGTCGTAGATGTGGAACCCGAGGTGCATGAACTTCCGCTCGAGGTGGAGGAACGGAGGCACCGTGTCGAACGGGAGGTTGGGAGCGAGCTTGACGACCCCGGTGACCATGAGCGGCGCGACCTCGCCGGCGCCGCGTGCGACCGCGAGAATTGCGCCCGTGAGGATACCAGGCATGGCGTACGGGAGCACCACGCGCCGCAGTGTTTGCCAGCGTGTGGCGCCGAGCGCGCGGGCGCCGTCGCGGACTGCCTGTGGGACGGACTGGAGCCCTTCCTCGGTCGCCACCACGACGACCGGCAGCGTGAGGAGTGCGAGCGTGAGCGAGGCCCAGGTGATTCCGCCGGTTCCGAACGTCGGCGTGGGCAATACGTCGGAGAAGAAGAGCTTGTCGATCGTGCCTCCGAGCGTGTACACGAAGAACGCCAGCCCGAAGGCGCCGAACACGATAGACGGGACGCCGGCGAGGTTGGCGAGGGCGAGGCGCACCGCGTCCGTGAACACGCCCTCCCGAGCGTACTCGTTGAGATAGACCGCGGTGACGACGCCGAGCGGCACCACGGCGATCGTCATCAGCAGCACCATGAGTGCCGTGCCGAAGATCGCCGGGAAGATCCCACCCTCCGTGTTCGACTCACGCGGCTCGGCTGTCAGGAACTCCCACCAGCGGTCCAGGTAGAGCGCGACCTTCTGGGTTACTGTAAGGGAGTTGGCGGGGATGGCTCGGACGACCGCAGAAAGCGGGATGCGGGTCTCACGTCTGTCCGCGGTCTGAATCAGGAGTGCACCATCGTTCAGCCTCTCCCGCGTCGCGGCGAGTTGCTCCAGGATCGGGCGTGTCGCCTCGTCCTCGTGCCGGCGTGCGTCGGCCAGCCGCAGGTCGAGCGAGGAGGTGTCTTCGTCTCGCCTCTGTGCCGCGGCCTGCAGTGTCATGAGCTTCGCGACCTTCGAATGGAGGCGGTCGACCCGGCGCAGCAGTCTGCGCTCCTGGGCGACGAACCCGCGGTCCCTCGCAACCTCGCGTTCGAGGGCGGCCGCGAAGAGGGGATCGCTGGCTGCGATCGTCGCAGAAGCGAGCACAAGGCGGACAGGGTAGCCGTAGAAGTTCCCGTACTCGCGGCGCTCGACCAGCCACGCGTTCGCTGGCGTGCTGCGCTCACGGACATCGCTCTCCCGGATCCAGCGGAAGTCGGCGCCGAGCAGATCGCGGTTGCCGACCTTGAGGCGGACTCGGTCCTTACCGGGCGATGAGGGGTCCGGCTCCCGCCCCCACGGCTCGCCGAGAACCGTGCTCCCGTCGGCCAGGCGGAGCTGGAGCAGCTGGTGCGGCCAGAAGAACCCACCGGCCACCTCGAGGACGACGCCCACAAGACCGGCAATCATCCCCAACGCGACGATCACGGCGGCGGCCGTCAGCCAGCGCTGTGCCGTCCCCTCGGCGAGCCAGCTGCGGAGGGCGCTCACGCCGCCAACCTCCCGAATCGCCGCCGGAGCCGGTTCGAGATCATCACCGCGACCGTGTTGATCACGAACGTCATCGCAAACAGGATCAGAGCCGTCAGGATCAGCACCCGGTAGAGCGTTCCACCGTACGGCGCCTCGGGCAGCTCCACCGCGATGCACGCCGACATTGTCCGCATCCCGTCGAACGGGGAGAGCGACAGGATAGGGGTGTTGCCGGTCGCCATCAGCACGATCATGGTCTCGCCGACGGCGCGGCCGAGGCCGGTCATCACCGCCGCGAACAGCCCGGGCGACGCGGCCGGTATCGCGACCGTTCGGGCGGCCTGCCAGCGCGAGGCGCCCAAGGCGAGCGATGCCGAGATCAGCGACGGGGGCACATTGGAGAGTGCGTCCTCGGCCAGGGTGAAGATGATCGGTATTACCGCGAAGCCGAGCGCGAACCCCACGACCACGGCGTTGCGCTGGTCGTAGGTGACCCCCGCCGCCGCGAGCAGCCAACCCTTGAAGTCCCCGGCGAACAACACCCGTTCGATGCCCCGCTCCGCGGCGAACAACGTGACGGTGACCGCGGCCAGCAGCCCTGTCACGAGAGCGAGCTCGCGCCCGGCCGTCAACCGGCGCCGCCACATGACCGGTGCCCCCCGCCACAGCGCCGCCGCAAGCACGACCGCGACGGGCAGCAGGGCAAGAAGGCCGAGCGTCCCGACGATATGGCGCTGGAGGAGCGGCGCGAAGAACAACGCCGCCAGGAAACCGACCACGACAGAGGGGAGCGCGGCCATCAGCTCGACGACGGGCTTGGTGAGCTGGCGAAGTGCGGCGGGTGCGAACTGGCTCACGAACAGCGCGGCCGCAAGCGCGCACGGCGCCGAAAACAGGAGCGCGTAGAGCGCGCCCTTCAGGGTGCCGACGATCAGCGGGACGAGCGAGAGCTTGGGCTCGAACGACTCGCTCCCGCCAGTCGACTGCCAGGCGAGTTCGGCTTCGGTGAAGCCCTCGTAGCGGGTCGGGAGGAACAACGTCGCGACCGTCGCCTCGGGGTAGGCGAGGTCGAGCGCCCAGCGGTGGACGTCGCCGGCAGGAGTGACGGCGAAGGCGCCGTCGCGGCGCGGCGAGATGCCGACAGCGACAGCATCCGGCGGGAAGTGAGGCACCCGGACCAGCATCTGGCGCCCGGTCAGGTAGGCGAGCGACGCATTGCCGGTGCGCTGAACAAGGAACGCTTTGTCGCGCTGGGAGACCGCGAGGGCGCGGACGGCGCCGCCGCCGCGGAACGTACCGGCGAGGTCGAGCACCTTGCTGCCCGCGACCGCACCGGTCACGACCTGCCACGCCCCGACCGCGCCGGACTCGTCGCCGAGCAGGAGGGTCACGTCGCCCACGACCACCGCGGCGGCGGTGGGGGCCGCCGCGAGCGGCACGGTGGCCTCCGCTGTTGCGACGGCGTCGGCCCGGCCCGCCACCTGGAACCAGGCGAGCTGGCGCGCGGTGGCGAGCCAGGCCTGACTACCGTCCGACGAGAGCGCTCCGACCCTGGGAGTGGTCGCGAGCGCCAGTTCGGTGGAGGTCGCGGACTCGTCCGCGCCGCTGAGCACGACGGCGCCGCTAGCGGTCGCGACGAGCACAGCTGGATTCGCCGCGTCACCGGCGACATCGAGGATGGGCGCACCGGCGTACCCCGCCCTGATCCCGACCCTCCGCAGCGACGGCTCCGTTTCGCGTACATTGCCGTGCCACACGACCGCAGCTCTGAACTCCCACACCGTTATCGTGCCGGACGCGTCCTCGAGCGCGACGAGCCGGCCCGCGGCGTCGACCCGGCCCTGCCGAACCGGGGGTTGGACCCCGTCGAGAGCGAGGGCCCGGGGCGCCCCTGTGCGCGGAACGACGTGCACGGACCCGTCCTCGCCCACGAGCGTCACGGCGCTGCGGTACTCATCCTCGAGGGCGACGACGGGATTGGGGCCCTCGCGCACCGCCCCGGCGGATACGAGCGTGCCCCCCCGCACGAGCGGGAGGCACTGCGCCACCAGGAACACCATTAAGAACGCGACGGCGAGCAGCACGGACGATCCGCCGACGGTGATGAGCGCCGCGACGAGTCGGTCGACGGCGCGGCTGCGGCGCAGACGAGAGGCGGCCAGCGGGCTCATCGGATCTCCGGCGTGTGCCGGGAGAAGGGTAACCCGGAACGTGCTCGCCCGCTCCGGGTCACCCGGCGCCTCCGCATCACTGCAGCTTCGCGAGCTCCTCAGCCACGACCTTGGCCGGCAGCGGGAGGAACCCGTCCTTGACCACGATCTCCTGTCCCTCGCGGGACAACACGAACTTCAAGAACTCCTTGGTCAGCGGGTCCATCGCGCGGCGGGGGTCGCGGACAACGTAGATGAAGAGGTAGCGCGACAGTGGGTAGGCTTTGGAGAGCGCGTTGGAGTAGTTGGGCTCGACCGCCTGGGCCCCGGCCTTGGGCGCGAGGTTGAGCGGGCGCACACCGGAGGTGCGGTAGCCGATGCCTGAGTACCCGATCGCGTACAGGTCCTCGCTCACACCCTGCACCACCGAGGCCGAGCCGGGCTGCTCCTTGACCGTGTCCTTGTAGTCGCCCTTGGCGAGCACGTGCTCCTTGAAGAACCCGTACGTGCCGGACGCGGAGTTGCGGCCGAACACGGAGATCGGCTTGTTCGCCCACTCGCCCTTGAGCCCGAGCTGACCCCAGGTGGTGATGTCGGTCGGGTAGCCGGCCTTGCGCGTCTTCGAGAACACGGCGTCGAGCTCCGGCAGCGACACCGACTGGAGGGGGTTGTCCTTGTTCACGTAGACGCCGATCGTGTCGAGCGCGGTCCGGATCTGGGTCGGTTGGAAACCGTACTTCTTCTCGATCGCATCGACCTCGGCGGGCGTCATGGCCCGCGACATCGGGCCGAACTGAGATGTGCCGGCGATGAGCGCCGGCGGGGCCGTAGACGAGCCCTTCCCCTCGACCTGGATACGGACGGTCGGGTACATCTTCGCGAACGCCTCGCCCCAGTACGTCATGAGGTTGTTCATCGTGTCGGATCCGACCGAGTTGAGGTTCCCCGACACTGCGGCGCCCCGCTCGTACCCCTTGACGGCCTGGTCCACCTGAACCGTCTGAGCGCCCGCCGCGGCGGCCACCGTGGTCACGGCACAGACCAGAGAGTAGAACCGCATCCGTCTCATCCCATCCTCCTCGGGGCTGTTGCCCCGCAGGATTCTCGGGTTCGAGTGTGAAGGCAGCGTGAAGAGATCATAGATGACCCCGTCTATCCGACGTTTGCGAGCCGTTTTCGCTACACTCGCGGCGTGAGACCTCGAACCCTCCTGACCGTCCCGGCCGTCGCGATTCTCGCCGCCTGCGCCGCCACCGAAAACGCCAAGTCGCTCCGGACGGCATCGCCGCCGCACGCCCGGCGAGTGGTAGTCCTCTCGCTCGACGGGTTCGCGGCCGCGCGCCACCGTGAGAACCTCCGGGATGGCGTGTACGCGGATCCCGACGGCGTGAAGGCCTTCGAACGCGCGTACGTCGTCGAGCGCGCGATCCCGGTGAACCCGACACTCACCGCGCCGAGCCACATCGCGATCGCCACGGGGGCGTTCCCGACCGTGACCGGGATCGTCTCCAACACGTTCCACTCCCCCGGCACGCCGATCCTCCAGGCGGCTTCCGGGTTCGATGCCCCGATCGGCGCGGAGCCGCTCTGGCAGGCGTTCCGCCGGCAGGGGAGGCGCGTCGGCGTCCTGACGTTCCCGGGTTGCGACGACACCGCCCCGTCGCGCACCGCCGACTTCGGCATGGTCTACGTGAACACGCCGTTCGCCCGCTCA
>DATKLI010000059.1:0-51305 GCA_035542455.1 Thermoanaerobaculaceae bacterium | reverse complement strand
CCTGGAAGCGGTGCGTCGCCTCGTGCCGCAGGCGCGGCGGGTCGCCGGCCGCGTCACCTCCTCCCACGCGGTTTACGCCGGAGGGCACCGCTTGGCCGACACCTTCGTGCTGGGCGCCGAGTACGAATTCCCCTGGATGATCGGGCTCGAGCTCCAAGACGGGCGGTTCTTCAGCGAGAACGAGGCCGAGGCGGCCCGCGCCGTGGCGGTGATCGGGTGGGACATCAAGGACGAGCTGTTCCCCCACGAGGACCCGATCGGGCGCGAGATCAAGGTCGAGGGGAGGCCGTTCCGCATCGTCGGCACGATGGCGCGGCAGGGGAGCGCGTTCGGCCAGAGCCAGGACCGCTTCGTCCTCGTGCCGCTCCTCGCCTACCAGCACGCGTTCGGGATCACGCGCAGCCTCGACATCTACGTCGAGTCCGCGGATCACGCGTCGCGCCAGCCGGTCGAGGACGCGGTGCGTCTCGTCCTGCGCGCCCGCCGGGGCACGCCGTTCTCGGCGCCGGACCCGTTCGGCATCATCGACGCCGACGCCCTCAGCGACCTGTGGAAGACGATCACCAAGTCGGCGTTCGGGCTCGTGATCTGGATCTCCTCGATCTCGCTCGTCGTCGGAGGCGTGGCGATCGCCAACACGATGTTCGCCTCGATCGTCGAGCGCACCCGCGAGATCGGGCTGCGCAAGGCGCTCGGCGCCCGGCGCCGCGACCTCCACCGCCAGTTCCTGTTCGAGGCGGTCGCGCAGAGCTTCGTCGGGGGAGTGATCGGGGTCCTCGCCGGGTGGCTCGTGGCGCTCGCGGTCGGGCACTGGAGCCCGTTCCCGGCGCGGGTCACGCCGTTCCTGGTGCTCGCCGGGCTCACGGTCGCGACGCTCTCCGGCGTGCTCGCCGGGTGGCTCCCCGCGATGCGGGCCGCGCGTCTCGACCCGATTGTCGCCCTGAGGGACGAGTGATGGGGAGACAGCTCACAGCTCACAGCCAACAGCTCACAGCTGACGACTGTTGCCCGGTCTCGAGCCGTCGGCCGTCGGCTGTCGGCTGTCAGCTGTCAGCTGGGTGGGCGGGGGCAGCATGAACCTGCAGAGGAGCAGGGGAGCGGAGGAGCAGGGGAGCAAGACACAGCTCTTGCGGCCTCGCCTCCTCTGCCCCTCTGCCCCTCTGCTCCTCTGCTCGGCTTCCCAGAAACCGGGCCCTGGATCCCGAACCCGTGGCGGGCGGGGGTCGGCGTGACCCGGTGGGACAAGGTCGTCGCCGCGCGGCGCGAGAACGTGCTCGCGGCCCTGCGCGCGATCCGCGAGCAGAAGCTGCGCTCGTTCCTGACCTGCCTCGGCATCATCATCGGCGTCGGCACGGTCATCGTGATGGTCTCGCTCGTGCAGGGGTTCAACCGCACGTTCATCGCGCAGTTCGAGAACTTCGGAGCGACGCTGGTGCAGTTCCAGCGCCTCGACGACCGCTTCGGCGGCGGCGGCCCCCTCCCCGAGGAGCAGCGTCTCCGCCCCATCCTCACGCTCGACGACGCAGAGGCGATCCGGCGGTACGCGCCCGCGATCGCGTTCGTCTCCCCCGAGCGCTGGAACACCAACAACGTCGAGGTGCGCTACCGCGGGAGCCGCACCAACAACGCCACCGTAGGCGGCGTGACCCACAGCTACCCCGACGCCAACAACCACTTCGTCGAGCACGGGCGCTTCTTCACCGCCGGCGAGGAGGTGCACTCGGCGCCGGTGGCGGTGATCGGGACCGGGATCGTCGAGGCGCTCTTCCCGCGGATCGACCCGCTCGGGCGCGAGATCGAGATCAACGGGCGCCCGTTCCGGGTGATCGGCGTGATGGAGAAGAAGGGCGGGATCTTCGACTCCGGCTCCGACCAGCAGATCGAGATCCCGATCGGGTACTTCGACCGCATCTGGCCCGACGTGAAGCGCACGTACGGCTGCGTGATCGCCACGGTCCCGAAGAAGGCGGAGTGGGTGGACGTCGCGATCGAGCAGGGGACCCAGATCCTGCGCGAGCGCCGGGGGCTGCGCTTCTGGCAGCCCAACAACTTCGGGGTCCGCACGCCCGAGGCCACGATCCGGACGTTCCGGCAGATCACCGGAGGGGTCTCCGCGGCAATGCTCGTGATCGCGGGGATCTCGCTCGTGATCGGCGGCGTGGGCGTCATGAACATCATGCTGATGAACGTCACCCAGCGGACACGCGAGATCGGCGTGAGGCGCGCCCTCGGCGCCCGTCGCTCCGACATCCGGCTCCAGTTCGTGACCGAGGCGATCACGCTCTCGCTCGTCGGCGGCGCCACCGGGGTGGCGGCCGGCGTCGGGATGTCGCACGTGGTCGGCCTCGTGAGCCCGTTCCCGACGAGCATCTCGGTGTGGGCGATCGCGGCCGGGCTCGCGGTGTCGGGGCTCGTCGGCTTCTTCTTCGGCACCTACCCGGCGTACAAGGCGGCGCGGCTCGACCCGATCGAGGCGCTGCGCTACGAGTAAGCGGGAAGAAGGTAGAGGGTAGAAGGGAGAGGGACGACGAGACGCTCCGGCGCCGGTGTCTTCCGTCTCCCCTCTTCCCTCTTCCGTCTACCCTAGGATTGGGCCGGGCTGGCGATCGGCTCCACGTCGATCACGGGTCCTTCGCCGGCCTCCCACGCGAGGAACTCGTCGAGGTCCTTCCGCACCCGGCTCACGACCCAGGCGAGCACGGCCGCATCGTCCAGGAAACCGACGAGCGGGATGAAGTCGGGGATCGCGTCCAACGGGTCGAGGAAGTAGAGCAGCGCGGCCACCGCGGCGATCAGGGAGCGGCGGGGGAGGCGGCGGTACCGCCGGGTCGCCGCCGCGTGCGCCATCCGCACGAGCGCCCGCGCGTCGCGGGCGACGGCCCCGAGCGACCTGCCCGGCCGCTGGAGCGCGGACGCGGCGGCCGCCAGCACCCTCCCGACCGGCCCGCCGCGCGCCACGAGTCCGACCGCCCTGCGCAACGCGCGCCGGAACAGCGCCTCGCGGAGCGTTCCAGTCACGCCCGGAGTGTACCTCGCCGGGCCGCTACCCGCCGGCGGGCTGGCGCACCGCGGGCGCGGGCACGGGGAGTGGGCCGCCGATATTGAAGCGGTACCCGAGGTAGATGAGCGACAGGCCGATCAACTCGGTCACGTAGAGCACCTCCACGTACCCGAACCGGGTGAACGTGCCGCCGACCCCCGGGAGCAGCGCCCCGACCGCGATCAGGACGTTGCCCACGAACCGGTGGTGGGTCTCCCGCCGCCGCGAGAACCGGACCGCCGAGAGGATCGCGCCGCCGACGAGGAAGATCAGGGCGTACGTGTTGATGAACGGCGAGAACGCCCGCACCCACGGCCACGCGAGCACCTTGCCCGAGAGCCGGTGCGGCTCGGCGAGCGCCACGTTGACCGGGCTCGCCAGCACGCACACCGACGCCACCACGATCACGGTGACGAGGCAGGCGCTCAGCACGTGGGCGGTCTTCCGGCGCAGCAGGAGGTACACGGTTCCCTGCGCGAGCGGCGCGCCGCCAAGCAGCGCGCCCGAGATGTACCAGACGCGGAACACCGGCTCGTGCCACCCGAACACGCTCGTGAACGCCTCCGTGAACGTGCCGACGCCGTACACCAGGACGCCGATCGCCCACACCAGGAGGTGCGGCCCGCGCCCCCTGACGAGGTAGCGCCGGAGCAGCGTCGCCGAGAAGGCGAGCGAGAACAGCGTCGTGATCACCGGCAGGTACAGGACTGGGTTCGCCATCGTCGCTCCCCGGACGCCGTCCTCCGTCGACCGCCGCACCCTCGCCCCCGACCGGCCCGAACGAGTCCGGCCCCGCAAACCCATCCGCAGCACGACTCCATTCCCGGCCCGGGCCGTGGTGGTTGCGTTACGATTCACTCGTGGTGTCGAGCATTTGACACATGGTTGCTACCCTCCTACTCGCAGCAACGGTCGCGGCCCCGTGGGAGCCGATCCAGGTCCACTATGACGTCCGGGGATCCGCTTGGACCGAGACGCTCGCGATTAGCACATTCAGCTGGACCTACCAGGCCGACCAGTGGCAAGTAGTGCTACCGGCGAGAGCCGATGCCGCAGCCGCTTGTGTCGACGTCGTCGGCCCTGGGAAGGTGACCTCCGCCGTCTGTGACGGACTGGCGCTGGACCACCCAAACCCCCTCATGGCGACGGAGCCCGGCAAGTGGGACCAGAGCTACGTGACGGGGTTCGCCCGAGTTGCCCACCACCTGCTCGAGGTCTGGGAGAACCAGCAGTGGCGAGTGTTCCGCCTGCTGTGGCCAATCGGCGGCGCGAGCGGACCGCCACCGGTCCCATTGGTGACGATCGCCCAAGACCGACGGTGTGGCGCGTGGATGGCCCTTGCGACGTCGCTCGAACCGCGCGTTCCGGACGGTGGCGATACGCACGGTCTCGAGGTCGGTGACGATGGCAACTTGGTCGCGTGGTCTTGGTGGTGGCACACGGGGAGCGTCTTGGCACGGCGAAGTTGGTCGATTTCCGCGTCATCCGGGACGATCGTCTGGCGGCGGCTACCGACCACATACATGCTCCAGACCTACAACGGTGTTCCAGCGACCTATGCCCGCGACCCCCGCGATGCAGTCCACTGGGGCTACCAGGAAGTCGCATGGCACGTCAGAAAGGCGGAGACCCACGGCGGCGTGGCAGAAACGTTCGCTGACTCGCCGAGACGAGTCACTGGCGAAGGCGATACTGCGGACGGACTTCTGATTCCGATGCACGGCCACAGCATCGCGTTCGCTTGGTCATCGCGCGTTTATGTCATTCCATACCACCTGAAGGGACATTGGCTTCTCGCAAGTGAGGCGTCGCGCTTGGCAACGGCAGGGACATACGACGCGGTTTTGTTTCGGTCCTCGTCCGGTCGCGTTGTAGCCGAGAGGCTGGTCCAGCATCAGCGGGACTTTGCACACAGCACACCTCCGCGGTAGGGTGTGCGGCGCCCAGAGTTGAGATTGCGGCACGGGCTCGCGGACGCGGCCTGCGCACGGAGCTTGTGAAAAGCCGGTATTATTGCGGCCGCCGGAGTTGACGCTCCCGCTCGGGAGCCGTCGGGAAGGACCACCCCATGCCCGTGACCCTGGACGGCCAGCACCTGACGATCGAGGACGTGGTGAACGTCGCGCGCCGCGGCGAGAAGGTCGCGCTCGCGCCCGAGGCGCTGGAGCGCATCGCCAAGTGCCGCGGGATGCTCGAGAAGAAGATCGTCGCCCACGAGATTATGTACGGCGTCAACACCGGGATCGGCGAGTTCTCCGAGGTCGTGCTCTCCGACGAGCAGGTCAAGCAGTTCCAGAAGTTCCTGATCTACAACCACGCCGCCGGGATCGGCGTGCCCGCGCCGATCGAGCACGTGCGCGCCGCAATGGCGTCGCGCGTCAACGTGCACGCCCGCGGCTACTCGGGGTGCCGCCCCGAGATCCCGCTCACCTTCGTCGCCATGCTCAACGCGGGCGTCACGCCGGTGGTGTGCGAGAAGGGGAGCGTCGGCGCCTGCGGCGACCTCGCGCCGATGAGTCAGCTCGCGCTCTCGCTCATGGGCGAGGGCGAGTCGTTCTACAGGGGCGAGCGCATGCCGAGCGCGCGGGCGCTCGAGCTGGCCGGCATCCCGGTCCCGGGGCTGCAGGCGCGCGACGGCCTCGCGGCGATCAACGGCTCCAACCTGATCACCGGGATCGGTTGCCTGCTCCTGTACGACGCCGACCGGTGGCTCCGGCAGGCCGAGATCGCGGCCGCGATGTCCCTCGAGGCGCTGCTCGCCAACATGAAGCCGTACCAGGGGAAGCTCCACGAGCTGCGCGGGTTCCCGGGCGCGGTCGCGTGCGCGGCGAACCTGCGAAAGGTGATGGACGGCTCCGACCTCGTCACGGGCAAGCTCAAGGTCAAGGTTCAGGACGCGTACTCGATGCGCTCGACGCCGCAGGTAGTCGGCGCGGTGCGCGACGCGATGGCGTACGCGCGAAAGCAGTTCGAGATCGAACTCAACGGCGTCGCCGACAACCCGATCTTCGTGTGCGAGGAGAACCGCGTGTACACCGGCGCGAACTTCCAGGGCACGCCGATCTCGCTCCCGCTCGACATGCTCGCGGCCGGGATCACGACGGTGTCCGTGCTCTCGGAGCGCCGCCTCAACCGCCTCCTCAACCCCGCGCTGTCCGTCGGGCTCCCCGCGTTCCTCACCAAGGGTGCCGGGATGTTCTCCGGCCACATGCTCTCGCAGTACACCGCCGACATGCTGATCGTCGAGCAGCGCATCCTCTCGACGCCGTCGTGCACGCAGTCGATCCCCGCGGCGGCCGACCAGGAGGACTTCGTGAGCATGGGGATGAACGCCGCGCTCAAGGCCAAGCAGATCCTCACCAACGCCCACGGCGTCCTCGGGATCGAGCTGATCGCCGGTGCGCAGGCGCTCGACTTCCGCGACTTCACCCCCGGGAAGGGCACGCTCGCCGCCAAGGCCGCCGTGCGCCGCGTCGTCGACCACCTCGAGGAGGACCGGCCGCTGTTCCCGGACCACAACGCGATGATGGCCGCGGTCGAGCGCTGCGACGTCCTCGCCGCGGTCGAGAAGGAGATCGGCCCCCTCACGAGCTGCTGGTCGTAGGACAGGGGTCAGGGCACAGGGGTCAGGCGTCAGGGACGACAGCGGCACGCGGTCGCCGGTCCACGGGGGGCGATCGGCTATGCTCGGGCAATGCTCACGATCCGCCCCCTCGCCTCCCCGCTCAACCCGCCGGCCCAGGTCGCAGCGGCGGTCGCGCGGGTCACCGAGCAGCTCACGCGGCGGCGCATCGAGCACCGGGTCGCGCGCCGGGAGAGCGATCCGTCCGACGCGCTCCTCATCGTGACCGGGGGGACCGAGCACTTGGCGCTCGCGGCGGTCGAGCGAGCGCGGGGCCCCGTGACCCTGCTCGCGCACACCGAGCTCAACTCGCTCCCCGCGGCGCTCGAGATCCTCGGCCGACTGCGCCAGGTGGGGCGGAGCGGACGGATCTACCTGCTGGCGGAAGCCGACGACGGCGCGCTCGCCCGCCTCGCCCGCCAGCTGGAGGTGCGCCGGCGCCTGGAATCCGCTCGCCTGGGCCGCATCGGGGTCCCGTCCGACTGGCTCGTCGCGAGCGTGCCGTCCCCCGAACTCGTGCGCTCCGCGTGGGGCCCCGCGGTCGTGGACGTCCCGATGGAGGAGGTGCTCGAGGCGTTGCGCGGTGCCGATGCCGGCGAGGCGACGCGCGTCGCGAAGGCCGCAGTCGCCGGGGCCGACGCGGTGCGCGAGCCGTCTCCGTCCGACGTCCAGGCCGCCGCACGCGTGGCCGTCGCGCTGCGCTCGGTCGCCCGGGCTCACCGGCTCGACGCGTGCACCGTCCGCTGTTTCGACCTCGTGACCGGCGCCGGCGCGAGGGGCTGCCTGGCGCTCTCGTGGATGCTGGACGACGGCGTGGTGGCGGGGTGCGAGGGCGACGTCCCTGCGACGCTGACGTTGCTCTGGATGCAACTCACCTCGGGCAGGCCCGGGTTCATGGCGAACCCGCAGGACCTCGACCCCCGGACGGGCATCCTCTGGCTCGCGCACTGCACGATCGCCCGCCGCCTGGTGTCGCGCTACTCGCTGCGTTCGCACTTCGAGTCGTCGCTCGGCGTCGGCATCCAGGGCGAGGTGCCGGCCGGGCCCGTCACGGTGGCGCGCGTCGGCGGCGCCGACCTGCGGTCGCTGTTCGCCTCCGACGGCGAGGTCCTCGAGAGCGGCGACGTCGCGACGTGCTGCCGCACCCAGGTCCGCGTGCGCCTCGAAACCGGCGCCCGCGACCTCCTCGAGCGACCGCTCGGAAACCACCACGTCCTCACCCCCGGTCACTGGGCCGACGAGCTGCGTGCGTACCACGAGCTGTTCGTCGCCGGGTAGCCCCGCTTCCCGCTCCTGCGCTCACCGATAGCGTCCGGTGCGACGCGTACGGATCGCGGCGCATTCCCGACGGGCCGTGAGCCTCGTCACCCCCCCGTCACCGCCCGAGGAATGCGGGCCCGGGTGCCGGTCTTGGCCAATACGGGAGGTGGCGCATGACCAGACATCCTCTCGCACGGTTCGTCATCGCGGGTGCGGCCACCGTCGCCGCACTCGCCTGCTCGCAACACACGGCCACGACCGCACAGGAGGAGGGCGATCGCGGCCAAGGGGCGCAACACGCATCGGAGGCTGCGCCTGAGGCACCGGCCATCGCTCAGACGCCGGTCCAAGTCGGCGTCCGTCCCGAAGAGCGCCGCGAACCCCGGCCGCGCGTGGTGAGCATCGCCGCCGGGACACGGATCGAAGTCCGCCTCGCGGCGGCCGTCTCTTCGGCGACGGCGACGCCCGGCCAGCGGGTCGAAGGCGCCCTCGCCGCCCCGCTCGCGGCGGGCGGCGCGATCGTCGCGCCCGCCGGCACCCCGATCGAGGCGACGGTCGAGGCCGCCGTGCCGTCGGGACGCCTCGCCCGGCCGGCCCGGCTCGCGCTCGACGTGACCGGTCTCCGCGTCGGCGACGCGTGGCTCCCGATCGTGACCTCGAGCCTCGTGCGCACCGGACCGGCCCACACGAAGCGCAACAGCCGCCTGATCGCCGGTGGCGCGGCTCTCGGCGCGATCGTCGGTCAGCTCCTGGGCGGCAACCACAACACCACGCTCCGCGGCGCCGCGGTGGGCGCGGCCGGGGGGACCGGTGCGGCCGCCGCGACCGGCAAGCTCGACGTCGCGATCGGGCCCGGCGAAATCCTCGCGTTCACGCTCGCCCAGCCTCTCGACCTGCGGGGGTGAGCGCGGCGGGTCCGAAATTCCTCAGCGGCCGGCGCGCGTTACCCCCGGCGAGCGGAGTGTGATCCGTCCGGAGGAGAGAAGCTGGAGACCGACGTCGTGAAGGTGACGCGAGGCCGCGGGCCGACGGCCCGGGCGGCGGCCGGACGCGGCCCGCTCTGGTGCATGGCCGCGGTCACGACCCGCACCGGGATCGGCCAGCACACGCTGCGGGCGTGGGAGCGCCGGTTCGGGTTCCCCGCGCCGCTGCGCCTGCCGTCCGGCCACCGGCGCTACACCGACGAGCAGATCACGAGGCTCCACCTCATCGGCCAGGCGATCGCCCTCGGCCATCGCGCGGGCGACGTCGTCCCCCTCCGGGAGGACAAGCTCAAGGAGCTGCTGCGGCAGTCGTACCTGCACAACGGCGCGATGCCACCGTGGGAGGTCCGTCTCCTCGAGAAGCTGCAGGCGTTCGACCGTGAGGGGATCGTGAGCGACCTCGCACACGCCTACGCCGGCCTCGGCGTGCGCACGTTCCTCCGCGACCGGCTGGTCCCGCTGGCGACCGCCGTCGGAGACGCCTGGGCGGCGGGCGGCCTCGCGATCCGGCACGTGCACTTCCTCACCGAGATCCTCGACGACACGCTCCGCACCTTGCGCACTCCCCTCGAGCACGGCGGCGAGGGGCGGCCTGTCGTGTTTGCGACGCTCCCCGGCGAGCGCCACACCCTCGGCGTGCAGGTCGCGGCTCTGGTGACGGCTCTGGCGGGGAGGCGCCTCCGGATCCTCGGCGCGGAGCTCCCACCCGACGAGATCGCCGGCGCCGCCGAGCAGCTCGACCCCCTCGCGGTCGGCGTCTCCGTGACCCCTCACACCGCGCTCGCCGGCACCGCACGCTCGCTGAACCAGCTCCGGTACCGGCTCGGCGACCGCACTGCGGTGTGGGTCGGAGGGTCCGGCGCGGCGCTGCTGTCGGGCCTCGACCCGGCGATCCTCCACATCGACGGGATCGACGGCCTCGAGGTCGAGCTCAGACGAGCCGAGACGCGCGACACCGTCCACCCGCAGCCGTAGACTAGCGGGGTGGCGGCCGTCACCGACCTGCGCGGGGTCAGCAAGCGCTACCGGCGCGGGGATGAGGTGGTGCACGCGCTGCGCGGCGTCACGCTCTCTCTCGCCGCCGGCGAGATGGTCGCTCTCGTCGGCCCCTCCGGCTGCGGGAAGTCCACGACGCTCAACCTGATCTCCGGCGTCGACCGCCCCGACGAGGGCGAGGTCGTCGTGTGCGGCACCGACCTCGCCCGCGCCGGCGAGTCCGAGCTCGTCCGCGCCCGGCGCCGGCACATCGGGATCGTGTTCCAGTCGTTCCACCTCATGCCCCACCTCACCGTGGAGGAGAACGTCGCACTCCCGCTCGCCCTCGACGGCCGCAACGACAGGGAGCGGGTGCGCGACCTCGTCCGCAGGGTCGGGCTCGAGGAGCGCCGGACCCACTTCCCGGCCGAGCTCTCGGGCGGCGAGCAGCAGCGCACCGCGGTCGCACGTGCGCTCGTCCACCGACCCGCGGTCGTCCTGGCCGACGAGCCGACCGGCTCGCTCGACTCCGCGTCCGGGAGCGCCGTGCTCCGGCTCATGGACGAGCTGCGCCGCCAGGAAGGCGCCGCGCTCCTCCTCGCGACCCACGACGAGGCGATCGCCGCGGCCGCGGACCGCGTCGTCCGCATGTACGACGGCGAGATCGTGGCGGTGCTCTGACCGTGCTGCTCCGCACCCTGTTCACCCGCCCGGTGCTGCGGCGGCCGCTCCGGTTCGTCACGACCGTGGTCGGCGTGGCGGCCGGGATCGCTGCGCTCGTGGCGACGGTCGCCGCGAGCGGGGCGGCGGTGGCGTCGCTCCGCGAGGGTGTGGACGAGATCGCGGGGCGCGCACGCCTCGAGGTGAGCGCGGCGGCCGGCGTCCCGGAGCTTCTGCTCGGCCGTTTCCGCCCGCTCACGCCCGACGCGGTGGTCGTGCCGGTGATCGAGGAGACCGCACTCCTCCCTGCGCTGGGGGACGCGGTGCGCGTGCTGGGGGTCGACCTCCTCGTGGACGGCCAGGTGCGCGACGTCGAGCCCGTCGTCGCGGGCCGGCCCTCGGCGCGCTCTGTGACCGCGCTCCTCGCGGGCCGGGGCGTCCTCCTCCCCCGCCGCCTCGCCGAGCGCCTCGGCGTCCGTACCGGCGACGCGCTCGAGATCTCGGTCCGGGCCCGGCGCGAGTCGCTCACCGTCGCCGGCACGTTCGCCCCGAAGCGGTTCACATCGGTGTGGGACCGAGTCCTGGTGGTCGACGTCGCGTTTGCGCAAGAGCTGTTCGGAAAGGTCGGCAGGCTCGACCGCATCGAGCTGGTCCCGCGCCGCGGCGTCGCGGTGGACGACCTCGCGGCGGCCGCTCGCCGCCTGGTCCCCGCGGAAGTCACCGTTCAGGAGCCGCAGGCGCGGGGGCTCGCCGCGTCGCGCATGGTGCGCGCCCTCGAGTTCAACCTCACCGCGCTGTCCGGCGTCTCGCTGTTCGTCGGCGCGGTGCTGGTCGCCACCACGCTCGCGACCTCCGTCGTCCAGCGCCGAACCGTCCTGGCGCTCGCCCGCTCGCTGGGCGCCAGCCGCGCCCAGATCGGCCGCGCGCTGCTCGCCGAGGCGGTGGGGATCGGAGCGCTCGGGGGCGCCCTCGGCGTCGCGGGCGGCGTCCTCGGGGCCCGCGCGGCGCTCGCGAGCGTGCGCTCCACGGTGGCCGCCGTCGTCCGCGGCGTGCCCGCCACCGAGATCCGACTCCCGCTCTGGCTCGCCGCCCTCGGGCTGGCCGCGGGGGTGGGCGTCTCCGTGCTCTCCGCGGCCCTCCCGCTGGCGGAGGCGGCACGAACACCTCCGATCCAGGGCCTCGTCACGGAGAGCCCCACGTTCCTTCGCCGGCCCTCGCGCCGGCGCGCCGCAGCCGTCGCGCTGGCGCTCGTGGCGCTCGCCGCGGCGCTCGCGCGGGCGCCCGCGTGGGACGACCTCCCGGTCGCCGCCCTCCTCGCCAGCATGGCCCTCCTCGGCGTGCTCCTCGCGATCGTGTCGCCCGTCCTCGACGTTCTCGCCCGGCGCGCGGCGGGACCGCTCGCGCACGCGGCGGAGGGGACGCCGGTGCGCCTCGCCATCGCGGCGCTCGCGGCCGGGAGGCGCCGGGCGAGCTGGGGCGCCGGCGCCGTGGGGGTCGCCGTCGCGCTCGCCGTGGCGATCGGCACGATGGTGCACTCGTTCCGCACCACGGTGATCGAGTGGGCGAACCAGGGGATGCGGGCGGACGTGTGGATTCGGCCGGCCACCGCGACCACCGGCGTCCAGGTCGGCCGTCTCGACCCCGAGGTCGTCCGGGTGGCCGAGCGTCTCTTCGGCTCCGACGTGATCGACCCGTTCCACACCGCCGCGGCGTACTTCGGCGGCCAGCCGGTCACGCTGGCGGGAGGGGAGTTCGCGGTGGTCGCGCGGCGGGGCGGCGTCTCGTTCCGCGACGGGCGCGACTCGCGGGCGGTGTTCGCCGCGGCGCTCGCGCACGGCGCCGCCGTCGTCGGGGAGCCGTTCGCGCACAGGTTCGGGGTCCGCGAGGGCGACACGATCACGCTGCGGGTGGCGGACGGAACCCTCACGCGCAAGGTCGAGGGGGTGTTCTACGACTACTCGAACCAGCAGGGGATGGTCGTGATCGACCGGCACGACTTCCTGCGGCACTACCCCGACGACGGCCCGCGCGAGCTCGCGCTCTTCCTCTCGCCCGGCGCCGACCCCGCCGCGGCCCGCGACCGGCTGCTCGCGGCGCTCGGCGGCCGGTTCCTCGTCCAGGCGCTCCTCAACCGTGAGTTGCGGGCGGAGGTCGTCGCGATCTTCGACCGCACGTTCGCGATCACCCGCGCCCTCCAGGCCGTGGCGGTGGCGGTCGCGGTGCTCGCGGTGCTCACGGTTCTGTTCGCGCTGCTCGGGGAGCGCCGGCGTGACCTGGCCCTGCTGCGCGCGCTCGGCGGCACGCGCGTCCAGGTCGGCGGCGTCGTCGCGATGCAGGCCGGCCTCCTGGGTTTCACCGGCGCGGCCGGAGGGCTCGCCGTCGGTCTCGCGATCGGACTCGTGCTCGTGAGGGTCGTCAACGTCCAGTCGTTCGGGTGGACGCTGCGCTTCCTGCCGCCGTGGCCGTCGCTCGCGGTCACGGCGCTGCTCGTCACCCTCGCCTGCCTCGTCGCCGGGCTCGCACCCGCCCTCGCGGCGTCCCGCCTCCATCCCGGCGAGGCGCTGCGCGAGGAGGGGTAGCGTGCGGCGCGCGCTGGCCCTCCTCACCGCCGTCCCCTTGGCGGCCGCCGCCGGGTGGCAGGTCGTGGTCTCGCCGCCGGCGCTGAGCTTCCCCCGTGACCACGGCGCGCACCCCTCGTTCCGGAGCGAGTGGTGGTACGCGACCGGCCAGGTCGGCGCCCCGGACGGCCGGCGGTTCGGGTTCCAGCTCACGTTCTTCCGCGAGGGCGTGGAGCCCGGTCCGCCGGCGCCCGGCGACTCCGCTCTGCGCGCGCGCCAGGTGCTTGCCGCTCACCTCGCGCTCGGCCAGCTCGGGGCCGCGCGGATGCGCTTCGCGGAGCGCATCCGCAGGATCGGGGACGGGCTCGCCGGGGCCGCCGCCGGCGACCTCGACGTGTTCCTCGACGAATGGCTGATGCGGCGGACGCCCGACGGGCGGATCGCCCTCGCGGGCTCCGACCGCGATTCCGGGATCGGCCTCCGGCTCGAACTCGCCCCGTCCGGGCCGCTCGTCCTGCACGGCGAGGGAGGGCTCTCCCGCAAAGGCCCCGGACCGGGGAACGCGTCGGTGTACGTCTCGTGGACGCGCCTCGCCGCCCGCGGCACCGTCGAGCTCGACGGGCGCTCCGCTCCCGTCTCCGGTGAGGCGTGGTTCGACCACGAGTGGGGGTCGAGTCAGCTCGGGGTCGACGTGGAAGGGTGGGACTGGTTCGGGCTGCGCCTGGCCGACGGGCGCGACCTCATGCTGTACCGCCTGCGCCGGCCCGACGGCACAGCGACGAGCGAGTCGTCCGGCACGCTCGTCGAGCGTTACGGATCGATGCGACGCCTCGCCGCCGCCGACTTCACCGTCGAGGCGCGGACGTGGTGGACGAGCCCCCGCACTCATGCCCGATACCCGGCCGTCGTGCGCGTCGCCGTGCCGGCGTCAGGCCTGGATCTCGAGATCCGTCCCGAGATCCCGGACTCGGAGCTCGACGGAACGCGCTCCACCGGGACCGTGTACTGGGAGGGGCCGGTCGCGGTCTCCGGGTCGGCGACCGGAGAGGGGTACGCCGAGCTCACCGGCTATGCGGGGTCGATGGCCGGCAGGTTCTAGCCAGCTCCCGGCGCCCGACCGGGCGCCGCGGTCGACAGTTGAGAGTTCAGAGTTAAGAGTTCAGAGTTCAGAGTTAAGAGTTCGGAGTTGAGAGTTGAGAATCAAGAGTTATGAGTTGGGGGTTCGAGCCGGGACAAGGTGAGATCTGTCGGGTCGCTGGTCTTCAATTCTCCACTCTTAATTCTCAACTCTTAACTCTCAACTCTTAACTCTCAAATAGCGCAGCTCTCAGTGCGGTGCG
Organism: Thermoanaerobaculaceae bacterium; assembly: GCA_035542455.1. Taxonomy (GTDB): domain Bacteria; phylum Acidobacteriota; class Thermoanaerobaculia; order Thermoanaerobaculales; family Thermoanaerobaculaceae; genus RBG-13-68-16. The sequence continues at coordinate 36,867 of DATKLI010000059.1, read as the reverse complement.
AGCTGCCGGTCGAAGAACTCGGCGGCGGCACGGTACGCCTTGACCCAGTTGCTCCACAGCAGGAAGTCGTGGATCTCGTCGGGGAAGATCACCTCCTCGACGTGCACCTCTCGCGCCCGGAGCCGCTGCAGGAGGTCCACCGTCTGGGCGAACTCGACGTTGCGGTCGTCATCGCCGTGGATCAGCAGCACGGGCGACCTCCACGTCGCAATCGCGGCGTTCGGGGAGGACTGGAACGCGAGCTTGAGCGCCGCCTCGCGGTCGGGCGCGTCCTTGGGGAAGTCGTCGAACACCGCCCAGTCGTGCACGCCGTGGAGATCCACGCCGGCGGCGAAGAGCTCGGAGTCGTGCGCCAGCGCCATCGCGGTGAGGTACCCGCCGTACGAGCCGCCCCACGCGCCGATGCGTCGGGGATCCACCTCGGGCAGCGACTGCAGGTAGCGGCCGGCCGCGACGATGTCCTTGTACTCCGCCGCGCCGCGCGGGCCGCCGTCGGGGACCTCGCGGAAGTGCCGCCCGTACATGATCCCGGTGCGGTAGTTGACCGACAGCACGACGTAGCCGCGACTCGCGAGGTACTGGTTCATCCCGTACGCGTTGTGGTAGTAATCGAGGTAGTGGAACCCAGGCATCATCTGGCGGATCGAGCCTCCGTGGATGAAGACGACCGCTGGGCGGCGTCCGCCCTGCCCCGGCGCTGGCTCGAACAGCTGCCCGTGGATCTCCCAGCCGTCCTCGGAGCTGAACATCACCTGTCGCGGCGCGACGAGCTGTGCCGACGGAAAGTCGGCCGGCATGGCGGAGTTCGCGATCATCTCGCGCCGCGCGCCCGTGACCGCGTACGGCATCGCCGGCGTGGTCGCGGTCGAGCCGAGGCAGACGACCGTGCCGGCGACCTCGAGCGGCGCCCACTCCATCGTCTCGCCCGCCGTGAGTGCCGCCGGGGTGCCGCCCGTGACGCCCACGCGCCAGAGGTGGCGGCGATCCACGTCCCCCTGGTTCGAGGAGAAGACCACGGAGGAGCGGTCCGCGCCGAGCGCCACGTCCTCGGTCTCGAACGCGCCCGGCGTGAGCAGCGCCGGCGGGCCTCCGGAGGTCGCGACCGAGTAGAGGTGGTTCCACCCGTCCCGCTCCGACGAGAAGATCACCCGGCCGTCGGCCGCGAACTGGAACGACGCGCTCTCGGTGAGCTCCGGGAACGAGTCGTCGAGCCCGTCGCCGCTCCTCCACAGCTCGCGCGCCGAGTCGCCCGCGACGTCGTAGAGCCAAACCGACCACGGCGAGGGTAGGAGCGGGATGAGCGGCTGCTTCGCCTGCTTCCCGGCCACGCGCACGAACGCCAACTGCCTTCCGTCGGGCGACCACCGGGGGAGCAGGTCGCGGTCGGCGCTGGGCGGGACGTACCGCAGCGTGTTCCGGCCGAACTCGTAGATCACGATGAAGCTGTGGTCGCCCCGGTCGCTCACGAACGCAAGCCTCTTCCCGTCCGGAGACCACCTCGGCTGCCGGCAGTCGCCGCGCGCGAACGTCAGCGGCCTCGCCTTCTCCTTCCCGGAGATCGGCGCGATCCAGATCTGCTTCCTCGCCGACCACACGACGGACTCCCCGTCCGGCGAGATCTCGATCTCCTCGCACCCCTCCTCGCTGCACCCCATCTCGCCGAGAAGACGCGGCTCGCCCCGGTCGGTCCGGACGGCCCATACCTGCTGCGTCCGCTTCCGGACTCCGCTGGTCGGGTCCGCGGTCTCGCCAGCGCCGTTCGACTCGGACCCCCGCGCGTACACCGCCGTCTTCCCGTCCGGCGTCAGCTTCAGCGCGGCGAGCGGCTGGCCGTCGTCGCCTGTGTAGTGCGTGACCTGGCGGGCGGCGAGCCCGGGTAGCTCGGCGACCCACACGTTGTGCTCGCCCCTGCACGAGAAGATCCAGGCGACGCGGGGCGCACGCTCCGCCGCCACGAGGTTGCTCGGAAACGGCGAGCTCACGACCTGCTCGAGCGAGAAGCGGCTCGGCGTGGGCTGCGCCGAGGCGCTCGCGGCGACCAGCCAGAAGACGGCCGAGCACAACACCGCCCACCGGAGGACTCGTTGCCTTTTCATGATCCCAGCGTACGCGCCGGCCGCAACGCTGGCAAACCGCGAGCAAGCACCAACCAGCCCTGAAGCGGCGCGGCAGGCGATTAGGGTCAGGGGTCAGGGGTCAGCAAGAACGAAACAAGCAGGCCCGTAGCGTATCGCGTGTAGCCGCGCCAGCGCCGTTGGGCGTATGGCAAGGCGCACGAGGCGGGAGAGGCGGAGCGTAGCCGGAGGCTGCGTGAGCACGGGCGAGCCGGGATCCACTCCCGGCGAGCGGGGGGCGCGGGGGGTCGAGAGCGGCCGGGCGGGTGGTGGAGCGGACGTGGGACCCCCCGCATGAGTACATCCGCCGAGTGCAACGAAGCCAGAGGTCCGACGCCGCTGGCGCCTCTATTGGATGACGACGAGGATCTGGCCGCTCTCCACCGTCGCCCCCGCCTCCACCGCCACCCGCTCGACGCGCCCCGCGCCCTCGGCGCAGATCTGGTTCTCCATCTTCATCGCCTCGAGTACGACGAGCGCCTGGCCCGCCTTGACCTCCTGGCCCTCGCGCACGCCGATGCTCACGACCCTCCCCGGGATCGGGGCGCGCACCTCGTGCGGCCCCGCGTGTGCCGCGGCGGCGCCCGCCACACGCTCGAGCGGCCCCCGCAGGCGCACCTCGAACTGGAGCTGCGCGAGCGAGACGCGCCAGTGGTCGCGCGCGAGGCGCTGGGAGGCGACCGCGTAATTGCGCCCGTCGCCGAGGAACAGAGCGTCGAGTCCGGTGTGCACGGGCACCATCTCGACGACGTGCCAGGTGCCGTCGATGGTGACCTCCCAGGCGCCGTCGAGGCGCCGCGCCGAGACGTCGACCCTGCGCCCGTCGCGCTCGATCCACCACCTCACGGCCGCCCCCCACCCCGGGCACCGGGTGCAGGGTACCGGGCACCGCACGAGAGCAGCAGACGTTCGGCTCGCGGCCCCCGTTTCGCCTGCGGTCGCGCCGTCGAGGCAGGCGTCGCTCGGTGCCCGGGGCCCGGTGCCCTGTGCCCTGTCATCGGGGGTCCTTCGCCTGCGCGGCGCGCCGGCCGGCGAGCCGCCACTCGCGCCCGTAGCGCTCGGCGGCCTCGAACCCGTCGCTCGGCAGGTGCTCCGCCTCGCGGGCCGAGAGCACCGCGGCGGCCACGATCGCGGCTCGCTCGACCTCGGGGTTCTCCGCCGCCTCGAGAGCCTGCACCGGCCCCCGCGCGAGCAGCTCGTCGAGGAGCCCCGTGTGCAACGCGCCGTCGCGGAACGCGGGCACGTCGAGGAGGAGGCGGAACAGCGGGAGCGTCGTGGCGATCCCCGAGATCCGGTACTCGGTGAGCGCCTGTCGGAGGCGGGCGAGCGCCCTCGGCCGGTCCTCGGCCCAGACGACGAGCTTCGCGAGGATGGGGTCGTAGTCGAGCGGCACGACGGAACCCTCGCGCACCCCGGTGTCGACGCGGACTCCAGGGCCGTGCGGCCGCTCGAGTTGGTGGATCACGCCCGGTGACGGCGCGAACCCGCGGAGGGGGTCCTCGGCGTAGATCCGGCACTCGAGTGCGTGGCCTCGCGGCGTGAGTTCCTCTTGGCGCATCGGCAACCGCTCGCCGAACGCCTCGCGGATCATGAGCTGGGCGAGGTCCACGCCGTACGCGACCTCGGTCACCGGGTGCTCGACCTGCAGCCGGGTGTTGACCTCGAGGAAATAGAACTCCCCGGTCGGCGCGAGCAGGAACTCCACCGTGCCCGCCGACCGGTACCCCACGGCGCCCGCGATCGCGAGCGCGGCGTCGCCGAGGCGCCGCCGCAGCTCCGGCTCGACGGCCACCGAGGGGCACTCCTCGAACACCTTTTGGTGGCGGCGCTGGAGCGAGCACTCGCGCTCACCGAGGTGCACGAGGGTGCCGTGGCGGTCGCCGAGGATCTGCACCTCCACGTGACGGGGGCGCTCGATGAGCTTCTCGGCGTACACCCGCTCGTCCGCGAAGAACGCCTTCCCCTCGGAGGAGGCGCGCGCGAACGCCTCCCCGATCTCGCCCTCCGCCCGCACGATCCGCATCCCCTTGCCGCCGCCCCCTCCCACCGCCTTGAGCAGCACCGGATAGCCGATCTCGGCCGCGGTCCTGCGGGCAGCGCCGGCGTCGGCGAGCGGCGCGCTCCCCGGGACGACCGGCACCCCGACCCGGCGAGCCACGTCGCGCGCGGCGGTCTTGGAGCCAAGCAGCTCGATGACGTCGGGAGGCGGTCCGATCCACACCAGTCCCGCCGCCTCGACGGCGCGCGCGAACCCCGCGTTCTCCGCCAGGAACCCGTACCCGGGGTGGACGGCACCGGCTCCCGCGCTGCGCGCGGCCTCCAGGATCGCGTGCTGGTCGAGGTACGAGGCACGCGCGGGCGCGGGACCGATGCGCACCGCGAGGTCGGCCGCGAGCACGTGCGGCTGGATGCGGTCGACGTCGGAGTACACCGCCACGCTCTCGTGGCCGAGTTCGTGGCACGCGCGGATCAGGCGTACCGCGATCTCGCCCCGGTTCGCGATGAGGATCCTCACGCTCCCACCCACCCGGCTGACAGCTGACAGCTCACAGCCGACAGCGACGACCGTCGTCGACAATGGGAGCCGTACGACGCAACGTCCTCGTCAGCCGGGCCGGCAGTCACGTCGTCAGCTGTCAGCTGTCGGCTGTCGGCTGTCGGCTCCTTCATAGCGGGATATTGCCGTGCTTCTTCGCGGGCATCCAATCGCGCTTGTTCGCCGCGAGCTGGAGCGCCGCGATGAGGCGGCGGCGCGTCGTGCGCGGCGCGATCACCGCGTCCACGAACCCGCGTCCGGCGGCCACCAGCGGGTTGGCGAACTTGTCGACGTACTCCCGCACGAGCTCCGCCCTCCGCGAGTCGGGGTCGGCGGCTCGCTCGATCTCCCGTTTGTACAGGATATTCACGGCGCCCTGCGGTCCCATCACCGCGATCTCCGCCGACGGGAAGGCGAAGTTGAAGTCGGTGCGGATGTGTTTCGACCCCATCACGCAGTACGCGCCGCCGTACGCCTTGCGGGTGATCACCGTGAGCTTCGGCACCGTCGCCTCGGCGAGCGCGTACAGGAGCTTCGCGCCCTGCCGGATGATCCCGCCGTGCTCCTGCTCGACGCCGGGCAGGAACCCCGGTACGTCCTCCAGGATCACGAGGGGCACGTTGAACGCGTCGCAGAAGCGCACGAAGCGCGCTCCCTTGACCGACGCGTTGATGTCGAGCACGCCGGCGAGGTGCGCCGGCTGGTTCGCGACCACCCCGACCGGCCGGCCGGCGAGCCGGACGAACCCGACGACGATGTTGCGCGCGTAGTGGGCGTGCACCTCGAGGAACTCGCCCTCGTCCGCGACGGCGCGGATCAGCTCCTTGATGTCGTACGGCTTGTTGGGATCGTCCGGGACGAGGGCGTCGAGAGCGGCGTCTTCGCGGTCGGGCGAGTCCGACGTGGACCGCACCGGAGGGTCCGCCGCGTTGTTGGAGGGCACGAACCCCACCAGCCGCCGGATCCCGGCCAGCGTGTCGACGTCGTCCTCGCACGCGAAATGGGCGACACCCGAGATCTGGCTGTGCGTCGCCGCACCGCCCAGCCGCTCCATCGTCACGTCCTCGTGCGTCACCGTGCGGATCACCTCGGGACCGGTGACGAACATGTAGCTCGTGTTCTTCGCCATGAACACGAAGTCGGTGATGGCGGGCGAGTACACCGCGCCGCCCGCGCACGGCCCGAGGATCGCCGAGATCTGCGGCACGACGCCCGAGGCGATCGTGTTGCGGAGGAAGATGTCGGCGTACCCCGCGAGGGAGACGACACCCTCCTGGATGCGCGCGCCGCCGGAGTCGTTCAGCCCGACGATCGGTACTCCGAACTTGAGGGCGAGGTCCATGACCTTGCAGATCTTCTCCGCGTGCGCCTCGGAGAGCGACCCGCCGAACACCGTGAAGTCCTGCGCGAAGACGGCGACCTGCCTCCCGTCGATGCGGCCGAACCCGGTGACCACGCCGTCGCCGGGGATGCGCTGGCGGTCCATCCCGAAGTCGTGACTGCGGTGGGCGACGAGGCGGTCTACCTCGTCGAAGCTGCCCGGGTCGAGGAGGAGTTCGAGGCGCTCGCGCGCGGTCAGCTTCCCCGCCGCATGCTGCTTGGCGATCCTCTCCTTGCCGCCGCCGTCGAGGCTCGCCGACTCCAACTCCTTCAGACGATTGCGGACGTCTTCGCCCACGCCGTCCCCCCCGAGCGTTGTCCGGCCGCGCCGGAAAGCGGACTATGCTATCACGACGGCGCCATGGAGCCCGATCGCGCAACCGGACTCGCCGAGCTGGCGGCGGCCATCACACGAGCCCGCGTCCGGGGCCTCGACGACGTCTTCCTCGAGCGCCGCATCGAGGCCGCGTGGCGGCTCGACGGCGGGCGCGTGGTCGCACGCGAGGTCTCGCTCTCGGAGGGCGCCGCCGTGCGCCGCGACGGGGTGCTCGTGTCCGGCGACGGGCTCGACCGCCCCGTGCTGGCGGGGCTGCTCGGGATCGCAGACCGGAGCCTGCCGGCGTTCTCCCCGCCCCGCTTCGCGCCACCACCGTCGCTCGAGGAGACGCTCGACGTGCTCCCGGCGGATTGGTCCGGCGTGCGCTGGCGGTGGAGCTGGGCGGCCGTCCTCGCGGGCGGAACGGCGGTCGCTGTCGCTCGGCCGCAGCTCGCGGAGGTGACCTCGGCCGACGGCCAGCGCGCCCTCTTCTCGTGGCCGCCGGACCGCGGGCTCCGCTTCGGCGGATCCGAGGACGCGGCGCGCGCTTCGCTCCAAGGCGGTAGGATCCGGGCGCTCCTCTCCCCGGCCGCGGCCACGGTGCTCCTGCACGAACTGTTCGGCCATCCGCTCGAGGGCGACATTCTGCTCCGGAGGGGGTCGCCGTGGTGCGGCCGGTTCGGCGAGAGGATCGTCCCGATCCCGCTCTCGGTCAGAGACGACCCCACTCGGGGCGACCTCCCCGGCGGTTTCAGCGCCGACGACGAGGGGGTCGCCGGAGCGGCGCGCCCGCTCCTGGTCGACGGCGTGCTCGCCGGCGCGCTCGCAGACCGGCGCACCGCCCTCGGCCTCGGCGTCGCGCCCGGGAACGCGCGCCGCGCCAGCGTGCACGAGCCGCCCAGGCCGCGCATCTCGAACCTCGTCGCGACCGCTCGCGAGCCGCTGGCGCAGCCCCCCCGCGAGGACGCGTCGGTCGAGGTCGTTGCGCTCGTGTCGGGGACGCTCGAGCCCGCCTCCCGGCGGGTCCTGCTCCGGGTGCGTCGCGCGTTCTCGCTCCGCCGGGGCGCCCGCCGCCAGATGCTCGCCCCGTTCACGCTCGCCGGCACGGTGGACGCTCTGACCGGCGGGCTCCTGGCGGCCGCCGAGCCGGCGGCCAGTTCGGCCGAGCCGGGGTGGTGCGCCAAGGACGGAGAGGTCGTGGCGACCGGCGGCGCGGCGCCGTGGCTCCTCCTCGAAGGGTTGGAGGTGCGGTGAGGAGCCCCGGTGACCTGCTGACGGCGGCGCTCCACAGCGCCGCGGAGGAGCTGACCGGGAAGCGCCTCCGCTTCGAGGTGTTCGCCCGGCACGGCGAGAGCGTGAGCGTGACGCTCGGGGTCGAGGGGGACGCCGAGAGGCGGTCGAGCCGGCAGTTCGGAGTCGGCTGCCGCGTCAGCGGCCGCGGGAGCGCCGGGTTCGGCGCCGCATCAGGAAGCGGGGCCCGCGCCGGAAGGGAGGCGGCCCGGATCGCGGGTGCCGCGATGATGCCCGCGGCCGATCCCCTGCCGCCGCACTCCCTGCTCGGGACCACCGGCACGGCGCTCCGGCATGACCTGCCCGAGGTCGCAACGCTCGAGGAGCTCGTGGGCGCCACGGCATCGCTCGTGTCGGGCGGCCGGACCGGCTTGACGCTGGTTCAGGCGCGCGCGCTCGCGGGCGTGTCGTGGTCCGCCCTCGCCACGGGCGAGGGGTTCCACGCGCGCGCGACCGCCGGCGGCGCCGTGCTGGAGCTCCTGGTCGCGCCCCCCGAGGGGCCCTGGCGCCACTTCCACTTCGCCGCCTCCGCCCTCGCCGACCTCGACCCCGCCGCGATCGCCGAGCGCGTCCGCGAGACGGCGCTCTTGGCGACGCGAGGCGCCGCACCCGAGCGGCGGCTCGCGGACGTCGTGATCGCGCCGGCGGTCGCCGCGCCGATCGTCGAGGCGCTGGCGCGCTTCATGACCGCGCCGAACGAGGCCGCCCGCGGGCTCAGGGTGTCGCGGGGGTGGCGCCTGACCGACGACCGCCTCGGCCCCGACGGCCTGCTCCCGCTCCAGTGGGACGGCGAGGGGCTGCCGGCACGGCGGATCGAGCTCGTCGGCGACGGCAGGGTCGGGGAGCGACTCGCGACGTGGGAGCAGTCGGGGCGCCTGGGCGACCGTCCCGGCGGCGCCATCAGGCACTCGTACCGCCACCCGCCCGCGGCCGGCCCCGCGAACCTCGTCGTCCGTCACGACCACCCCCTCTCGCAGCCGGACCTGGTCGCGCGGGTCGAGGACGGGTACTACGTCGCCGCACCTGCCGGTGCGATCCGGGTCGCGCCGGCCGAGGGCCGGTTCGAGCTCCACGCCGCGGCGGTTGCGCTCCGGAGCGGCAAACCGGTCGCGGCGCACCCGCTCGTGGAGCTGCGGGGGTCGTTCCGCCGGCTCCTCGCCGGCGTCCTGGCCGCCGGCGACGACAGGGAGAGCTTCGCGCTCTCGTGCGCCGTCACCACGCCGTCGCTGCTTGTGCGCCGGCTCGAGATCGCGTGAGCTGTGGAGTGCCCGCGTCGAAGCATGTCGTGGGAGCGTGGCCGCATTTCGCCGCCAAGTCTCATGACCGGCCTCGTGGATTTGACGTTTCATACAGTCGTTTGATATAAGCGGTCGGGTCGTACGTCATTCCCACGCCGCTGCACCGGGGACAACGTGGCCGCCGTCCAACGTCAGACCTCACAGGCCGAGCACGGGGCCGACACGCGGAAGCGCCTCCTGGACACCGCCGAGACGCTGTTCGCGGAGCGCGGGTTCGCCGCTGCGTCGGTGCGCGACATCACGTCCGCCGCGGGGTGCAACCTCGGAGCGGTGAATTACCACTTCGGCGGGAAGCGCAACCTCTACCGGCAGGTGTTCGGGCGCCGGCTGGCGGCGCTGCGTGGGCAGCGCGTCGCGAGCATTGAGGCCGCGCGCGCGCGGGCGGACTCGCTCGAGGCCGTGCTCGCGGCGTTCGCGGATGCGTTCCTCCGCCCGCTGGTACCGCGCGGGCGCGGGCGGTCGGTCCTCGACCTCCTCCTGCGCGAGATGCTCGACCCGCAGCTGCCCCCGGAGATGTACCGGTCCGAATTCGTCGAACCCGTGCAGGGCGCGCTCGTGTCGGCGATGATGGCCGCGACACCCGGCCTCGCGCTGGCACCGGCGCGCGTGTGCGCCGTCTCCGTGATCGGCCAGCTCATCCAGGTCGCCCGGCGGTTCCGGAGGGCGGGGCTCGAGCCCGGCGTCGACGCCGAGCTGCCGCCGCTGAAGGCGACCGTCGCCCAGCTCGTCCGCTTCTCCGCCGCCGGCGTGCGTGCCTGCGCCAGGGGGACCGCATGAGCGCCTTCCACCGCGCAACCGCCGCGGATGTGGGCCACGGCCGCGCCCCGCTCGACCGCCCACAAGGAGAGACACCGATGCCACCGTTCCGACACCCCTCCGCGGGCCGGGGGTGGCCGCGCTGCCGAGCGTTCGCCGTCGCGCTCGCCGCGGCCGCGGTCCTCGCACCAGCCGCCGGGGCCGCGTGGGAGACCCCTCCGGTTCCAGCCCACCCGAACACCCCGGTCGACGTCGCGGCCGTCGGCACGACGCAACCGACACCACCGGCGAACATCCCCGAGGCTCTCCTCAAGCCCGGGACGGCGATCACGCTCGCCGAGGTCGTCGATATCGCTCTCCAGAACAACCCGGTGACGCGGGCCTCGTACCTCGCGGCGCGGTCCGCCGCAGACCAACTCGGCAACAAGAGGGCCGCGTACTACCCGTCGCTCAACCTGACCGCCGGCTTCGACAGGAGCAAGAACACCTCCCAGGACCCGACGGCGGGCGTGGTCGAGAACGAGTACGGCCCGCAGGCGACCGTTTCCTGGCTCCTCCTCGACCTCGGCGGAAGGTCGGCCAACGTCGAGGACGCGAAGCTCGGCCTGATCGCCGCAGACTGGAGCCACAATGCGACGATCCAGAACGTCGTGCTGGGTGTCGAGACGGCGTACGTCGGCTACCTCGACGCCAAGGCGGAACTCGATGCCGCCGGTGTCACCCTGAAGCAGGCGCAAGCGGCCTTCGACGCCGCAACAACCCGGCACGACGCGGGTTTGGCCACGATTGCCGAGGTCCTGCAGGCGAAGACGGCGCTCTCGCAGGCTGAGCTCAGCCTCCAGAGCGCGGACGGCGCCGCGTTCGCCCTGCGCGGCGCGCTTGCCACCTCGATGGGTCTTCCAGCCAACATGCCGTATGACGTCGGTACGCTCCCGGCCGAGGTGCCGGTCGAGCGCGCCGCCGGCGTCGTCGAGGAGTTGATCAGTGCGGCCGAGAAGCACCGGCCGGACCTCGCCGCCGCCCGCGCGTTCGCCGAGAAGGCGAACGCACACGTCAGGGCAGTCCGTTCGGACGGCCTGCCGAACCTCTCCCTGAGCGCCACCGCCTCCCGCACCTACTTCGACCCCCGGCCGGTGATAAGCCCCGTCAACTCGTGGGCGGCGGGCGCGGTCGTCACCTTCCCACTCTTCACGGGGTTCGCCAACACGTACGATCTCCGCAAGGCGAAGGAGGACGCGGGCGTCGCACGGGCGCAGGCCGACCTGCTCGAGCAGCAGGTGGTCCTCCAGGTCTGGCAGAGCTACTACGCGCTGAAAACCGCGACCCAGCTGGTCCGGACCAGCCGCGACCTCCTCGCGAGCGCCGAACAGTCGGAGCGGGTCGCCCTCGGCCGCTACAAGGAAGGCGTCGGGACGATCATCGATCTCTTGACCGCTCAGTCGGCCCTCGCGAGCGCGCGCGCCCAGGAGATCCAGGCACGCGCCGGGTGGTACGTCGCTCTCGCACAGCTCGCGCACGACACCGGAGCCGCCGCTCCGCTCGACCAGCCCGTCGAGATCCTCAGCAAGGAGTCCGCACCGTGAACCCCCCAGCCGGAGTGAGGAGAAACACCCCGATGTGCACATGTCCACCCCGTCATGCCGCGCCACTCCGCCGCCGCCTTACGGCGGTCGCAGTCGTCGCGATCGCCGTCGCCTTGCCCGGGTGCCGCAGCGGGGACAAGCAGAGCCACGCGCAGCCTCCGGTCCCGGTCGCGGTCGCGAAGGTCACCCTGCGGACGATGCCAGTTCTGCTCCGCGCGATCGGTCACGTCGAGCCCATCTCGACGGTCGCGGTCAAGGCGCGCATCGGTGGCGAGCTGCAGAAGGTGTGGTTTGTCGAGGGGCAGACCGTGCGCGCCGGGCAGACCCTGCTCACCATCGACCCGCGCCAGTACGAGGCCGAGCTCCGCCAAGCCGAGGCGCAATTGGTCAAGGACGAGGCGCTGCTCAGGAAGGCCGAGGCCGACGTGCAGAGGTACGGCCAGCTCGTCAGGCAGGACTTCGTCACGAGGCAGGACTACGACCAAGCCGTGGCTAACGCCGAGGCGCTGCGCGCCACCGTGGCATCGGACCGCGCCACAATCGACAACGCGAAGCTCCAGGTCGCCTACTGCTCGATCGCGTCCCCCATCGAGGGCCGCACCGGTACCCTCAACGTCAAGGCCGGCAACCTGATCAAGGCCGACGACGTCCCCCTGGTGACGATCAACCAGATCCGGCCGATCTTCGTGAGCTTCTCCGTCCCGGCGCAGTACCTGTCCGACGTCCTGAAAATGGGCGCGGACCCAATTCGTGTCACCGCGACGGTTTCGGGAAGCGGGGCGCCGCCCGCGGGAGGGATCTTGACGTTCGTGGACAACGCCGTGGACACCGGGACGAGCACCGTCCTGCTCAAGGCCACCTTCGCGAACGAGGACGTGTCGCTGTGGCCAGGACAGTTCGCCGACGTCACGGTTGTTCTGGGCATGGAACCGGACCGCGTCGTGGCGCCGGCGGTCGCGGTCCAGGCGGGCCAGCAGGGGCAGTTCGTCTATGTGGTGAGGAGCGACGACACCGTCGAGCTACGGCCTGTCAAGGTGGTCCGCATGGACGAGACCGACGCGGTCATCGCTCAGGGCCTCACTGCGGGCGAGACGGTCGTGACCGACGGTCAGCTCCGTCTCGCCGCGGGGGCCAAGATCACGATCAAGCAAGGCGGCGCCCCGGGAACGAAGCAGTCATGAACATCTCGGAGCTCTTCATCCGCCGACCCGTCATGACGACGATCGTCATGGCGGGCATCCTGATATTCGGTGCGATGGCGTACACGATGCTGCCGGTCTCCGATCTGCCGAACGTGGACTTCCCCACGATCTCAGTGTCGGCCTCGCTGCCCGGCGCGAACCCGGACACGATGGCGTCGTCGGTCGCGACTCCGCTCGAGAAGGAGTTCTCCACGATCGCCGGGATCGACTCGATGAGCTCGACGAGCGCGCTCGGAGCCACGAACATCGTGATCCAGTTCGTGCTCTCGCGCGACATCGACGCCGCCGCTCAGGACGTGCAGGCGGCGATCTCGCGGGCCAACCGCCAGCTGCCCCAGAACATGCCCTACCCCCCGTCGTATCAGAAGGTCAACCCGGCCGACCAGCCGATCCTATTCCTCGCGCTCACGTCGCCGTCGCTGCCTCTGTACGAGCTCGACGAGTTCGGCGAGGTGATGATCGGGCAGCGCATCTCGACGGTCGACGGCGTCGCACAGGTGCTGGTCTACGGAGCGCAGAAGTACGCGGTGCGGATCCAGCTCGATCCGCGCGAGCTCGCCACGCGCGGTATCGGAATCGACGAGGCAAACGCCGCGGTTGCCAACGCGAACGTCAACCTCCCGACCGGCATCCTGTACGGTCCCGACAAGGCCTACACCATCAACACCCAGGGGCAGCTCACGCGCGCCGCGGCGTACCGGCCGCTCGCAGTCGCGTACCGGAACGGACGCCCTGTCCGCCTGAACGAGATCGGCTCGGTGTGGGACAGCGTCGAGAACAACAAGGTCGCGGCCTGGTACGTGAACCAGCGCGGCATCATCCTCGCGATCCTCCGGCAGCCCGGCACCAACACGGTCGAGGTCGTCCAGCGAGTGAAGGCGCTGCTGCCGACGTTCGAGCGCCAGCTGCCGGGGAGCGTCGCCCTCAGGGTGTTGTTCGACCGCACCGAGTCGATCCACGACTCCGTGAACGACGTGAAGACGACCCTGGGGATCACGCTGATCCTCGTGGTGCTCGTGATCTTCCTTTTCCTGCGCAACATCTCTGCGACGGCGATCCCCTCGCTCGCGATGCCGATGTCGATCGTGGGCAGTTTCGCCGCGATGCAGCTCCTCGGGTTTTCGCTCGACAACCTGTCGCTGATGGCGCTCACGCTCTCCGTCGGGTTCGTTGTGGACGACGCCATCGTCATGCTCGAGAACATCGTCCGCCACATGGAGATGGGGAAGAAGACGCTGCAGGCCGCGCTCGACGGCTCGCGCGAGATCGGGTTCACGATCATCTCGATGACGCTGTCGCTCGCCGCGGTGTTCATCCCGGTGCTGTTCATGAGCGGGATCATCGGCCGTTTGTTCCGGGAGTTCGCGGTCGTGATCGGGTTCTCGGTGCTGATCTCCGGGTTCATATCGCTCACGCTGACGCCGATGCTCTCGAGCCGGTTCCTGCGACCGCCGGCGGAGGTGCACCACCACGCGCTCTACAACGTGTCCGAGCGGTTCTTCCAGGGGATGATCTCCGTCTACAAGGCCGGCCTGAGGTGGTCGCTCGCGCACCGGCGCGTAATGGTCGTGGTCACGGTGGTGGTCACGATGCTCACCGCCGTGCTGTTCGTCGCTCTCCCGAAGGGGTTCGTCCCCTCGCAGGACATCGGGATGATCTCCGGGCAGACCGAAGCGATCCAGGGGATCTCGTTCGACGCCATGGTCACCCACCAGAAACAGGTCGGGGAGATCTTGCGCGCCGACCCGAACATCGAGGCGTTCATGCTCTCGGCCGGAGCGCGCGGCGCTTCGATGGCCGCGAACAGCGGCTCGTTCTTCGTGCGGCTCAAGGACCGCAGCGATCGCAAGCTGACCGCCGACGAGGTGGTCGATGAGCTCCGCCCAAAGCTGGCGGCCGTGCCGGGCATTCGCGCCTACGTCCAGAGCCCTCCGGCGATCCAGGTAGGTGGGCGCGTGAGCCGCAGCCAGTACCAGGTCACGCTCACCGCGCCCGATACCGCGGAGCTCTACCGGGCGGCGCCGCTGCTCGAGGACAAGCTCCGCGCCGACCCACTGCTCGTCGACGTCGGCACCGACCTGCTCCTCAAGAACCCGCAGATCAACATCGACATCGACCGCGACAAGGCGACGTCGCTCGGCGTCAGTGCGACCCAGATCGAGGACGCGCTCTACACCGCGTACGGGACCCGCCAGATCTCCACGATCTACGCGCCGCAGAACCAGTACCAGGTCATCATGGAGCTGAAACCCGACTTCCAGACCGACATCGTCGACCTGTCGCTGCTGTACGTCCGGTCGGCGAGCGGCCAGCTCGTGCCGCTCGACTCGCTGGTGAGGATGACGGCGGGCGTCGGTCCGTTGACGGTCAACCACTCGGGCCAGATCCCGTCGGTGACTCTCTCGTTCAACCTCAAGCCGGGGATCGCACTCGGCCAGGCTACCGCCGAGGTCAACCGGCTCGCGCGTGAGACGCTGCCGGCAGGCGTGAACGCGACGTTCCAGGGGACCGCTCAGGCGTTCCAATCCTCGATGAAGGGTCTCGGACTGTTGCTGGTCCTGGCGATCCTTGTGATCTACATGGTGCTGGGGATCTTGTACGAGAGCTTCATCCACCCCCTGACGATCCTCTCCGCCCTCCCGCTCGCCGGACTCGGCGCGCTCCTCACCCTGATGCTGTTCGGCGTCGACCTCAACATCTACGCGTTCGTCGGGATCATCATGCTGGTCGGCCTCGTCAAGAAGAACGGGATCATGATGATCGACTTCGCGATCGAGGCCCAGCGCACGGAAGGCAAGAGCCCGGCGGAGGCGATCTTCGAGGCGTGCGTGATCCGTTTCCGGCCGATCATGATGACCACGATGGCCGCGTTCTTCGGCACGCTCCCGATCGCGCTCGGGTTCGGCGCCGGCGCCGAGGCGCGCCGGCCGCTCGGCCTCGCGGTGGTCGGCGGGATTGTGGTGTCGCAGTCGCTGACGCTGTTCGTGACGCCGGTGATCTACACCTACATGGAGGGCCTGCAGCGCCGGCTCACCGGCTGGCTGTGGTTCCTCGGCGGTCGCGAGCACAGCGCCGAGAGCGAAACCGCGCCGGCATGACCGCGCCCGAACGGCGAAGCTCGACGGGAGGTTGCGCGCCTCCCGGCGTGCCTTGCGGGTGGGGCATCCCGACACGATGGGCGGCGCGCGCGGGCGACGGCGCCCCTACTGCAGCTTCGCGAGGAGCTTTTCGGCCTTTGCCCTGATCGAGGGGTGCTCCGGCGCCCAGCGCGGGTCCGGCGTCATCGTGACGATCCCCTTGAGCTGGTCGATCGCCTTGCCCTTCATCCCCTCGGATTTGTAGGTCTCGGCGAGGTAGAGCTTCGTGAGCGCGTCGGTCGGCGCCCCGGCGAGCGATTTCTCGAGGTGCTCGATCGACTTCTTGTTGTCGCCTCCCTTGAAGAACGGGAGCTTGTAGTACATCCGCCCGAGCACCCGGTCGGGGCCCCATCCCTCCACCGACGGGTCGATCTCGAGGCACGTCTTCATCTCCTGCTTGATCGACGGGACCAGCGAGAGCGACTTGAAGACGCCCTTCGCCTCGCCGTACACGCCGTAGAGGACGCCGAGCCAGAAGTGCGCCTCGACGTCCTTCGGTGCGAGTGCGACCGCCTGCTTCGCGAGCTCGATGCCGCCGTCGAAGATCGCCATTTTCTCGCTGTCGGGCGCGTCGGCCCTCGCGTACGTTCCGTAGTAGTACGCCGCCCTCGCCCCCTCCCACCGCGCCTCGACCGAGGTGGCGTCGGCCTTCGCCGCCTCCTTGAACAGCTCGACCGCGGCCCTCGCGCGCTCCGGGTCGCCGCGCTGCTCGTACGCCGCCCGGGCGTTGGCGAGCCCCGCCGCCGGCGCGCCCTGCGCCGCCACGGCGCCCGCGAACAGGATGGAGATCGCCACCGCAACGATCGTCGGTCGTCTCGTCATGGTCGTGCTCCTTCTCGGCAGTCTACCAGCGCGGACGCGGGCGTCCGCTAGAATCCCGGTGGAGGCGGACATGGAGTTCGGGATCCTCGGTCTGGAGCTCTCGGGAAAGACCACGCTCTTCTCGCTGCTGACGGGTCACGAGCCCGCGGCCGGCCACGGGAAACCGGGCGTGCACGTCGGGATCGCGCACGTCCCCGACCCGCGGCTCGACCGCCTCTCGGCGCTGTTCAAGCCGAAGAAGCATACCCCTGCGACGGTACGGTTCGTCGACGTCCCCGGGATCGTGAAGGGCGGCGCCGCGAGCCTGAACCTCCCCGAGCTGCGGAACATGGACGGGCTCGCCGTCGTGGTGAGGGGGTTCGCGTCGGATGCCGTGCCCCACCCGGAGGGGACGCTCGGCCCCGCACGCGACCTCGAACTCGTCGAGACCGAGCTGCTCCTCAACGACCTCTCGGTCGCCTCGAACCGCCTCGAGCGCCTCGGCCGCGATCTCGCCAAGCGGAAGACGGCCGAGCTCGAGGCGGAGAGCGACGCGCTCGAGCGGTGCCGCGCCGCGCTCGAGGCCGGGACGCCCCTCCGCCGGGCGGCCCTTTCGCCGGACGAGCGCCGGCTGCTCAAGGGGTTCGCGTTCCTGACGCTCAAGCCGCTGCTCGTGGTCCTCAACGCCGGCGAGGCGGAGGCCGCGGACCTCGCCGGAGCGGTCGAGCGCTGCGCCCTCGGCGGGCTGCGCGACCAGCCCGGCGTGACGGTGAGCGCGGTGTGCGCCACGATCGAGCAGGAGATCTCCCTCCTGGCTCCGGCCGATCAGGCTGCCTTCCTGGCCGACCTCGGCCTGCCCGACCGCGCCCTCGACCGGCTGCTGCGCGCGGCGTACGAGCTGCTCGGGTTGATCTCGTTCTTCACCGCCGGCGACGACGAGTGCCGGGCCTGGTCGATCGCCGCCGGCACGACCGCCGTCAAGGCGGCCGGCGTCATTCACTCCGACTTCGAGCGCGGGTTCATCCGCGCCGAGGTCGTGCCGTGGGGCGATCTCCTCGACGCCGGCTCGTTCGCGGCGTGCCGGCCGCGGGGCACTCTGCGCCTCGAGGGCAAGGACTACGAGGTCCGCGACGGCGACGTGATCACGTTCAGGTTCAACGTGTAGGCGTCGGTGTCGGCGTCGGCTCGGGCTCGGACCCGGGCTCGGATCCGGGCTCGGGCTCCGAGGGCGGCGCCTGCTCGTCGGTCGGGGGCTCCGGTGTGGGCGTCGCCGCCGGCGGAGGCGGAGCCGGCGGCCGGGTCGCTCGCTTCGGAGGAGCCAGCGGCTGGTTGCCCCCGAGCCCGCCCGGGAGGACCTTCCCGCCCGGCTGCACCTGGGTCGCCGTGCCTTGGGCCGGCGAGCCGGCCCCGGCGGTCGCTGCCGGCTGCGGCGGCGCCGGGGGCTTCCTCGGCGGCGCGGAGACGGCCGCCGTCGGAGCCGGCCCCGGCGTCGCAGCCGCCGGCTGAGCGGCGGGCTTCGCCGCTTCCGGTTTCTCTACCGCCTCCGGTGCCTTGATCTCCATCATCCGCCGGATCGTCGCGGGGTCGATCTCGGTCACCTTGAGCGTGGAGGTGCGCATCACCTCCTGGTAGTGCCGGAGCGCCGCCTCGGTCTGCAGCGCCGAGTCGTACACGAGCGGGTTCTTCTTCGGGTTCGCCAGCTCGGGGGCGTGGCGGTACGCCTTTGCGTAGTGGTGGATCGCCGCCTCGCGCTCGCCGCAGCGTTCCTCGGCGAGCGCCAGCATGAACAGCGCCTGTGCGTACCCCGGCCGCTCCTTGACCGTCTTCTTGTAGTAGCGCACCGCCTCGCGGTCGCGCCCCTCGCGCTGGAGCACGAGCCCGAGGCGGTACGCTGCCTCGTAGTTGTGTTTGTCGAGCTTGAGCGCCGCTGCGAGGTAGTCCTCGGCGTCGCCAGGGAACCCCTTCTCGAGGATCAGCACCCCGACGTTTGCGTAGTCCATCGACGTGGCCTTGCCGGCCTTGATCAGCTCGAGGTAGCCCATGATCGCGCGGTCCGCGGGCCGGTCGGGCGACAGGAAGCGTTCGAACACCGAGCCGCGCGCCGTTGCCGCCGCCACCACGAGCACCACTGCGAGCACCACTCGCCTCATTCCTGCCTCCCGCGCCTGACTCGCGCGCGCACCCGGACGTTCCCGTCCTCCTCGACCACCTCGAACCCCTCGACCGTCGAGCCGCGGGACTCCAGCTGGCGCTGCTGCTCCCGGAGCGTCCGCCCGAATCGGTCGACGTCCACGGGGGCGTCCTTTCCGACTCTCCTCAGCGCATCGACGTAGCTCTCGAACACGGCCCGGTACCCCTCGCTCCCATCTGGTACGGGCTGGCGCGCCGTTTCGTTGGGTGCGCGCCGCGCCGCGCCGAGCCTCGCACGGGCATCCTCCTTGTCCCGGAGCATCCTCTGCCACAGCTGGTTGAAGGTGGAGAACCTGTGCAGCAGCTGCTCCATCCGGAACTTCTCGGAGGCGGAGCGGCCCTCGGTTCGGGACAGCTCCTGGAGCCGCCGCTCGAGAGCCGCCCGCTCCCGCTCGGGGGGTAGCGGGACCTGACGGTCGCCCGCAAAGTAGCGCTCCCACTTCCGAGCCAGTTCCGCGAGCCAGTGCTCGAGCTGGCCGACCAGGTCGGGGGTGCTCATGCCACCCGAAGGATACAACTTCCGCCACGCCGGGACTGGAACACCGGCGGATCCCTGCACTTGCCCGATCACGCGAGGGCCGGCGAGCGGGTAGAATCGGGGCATGCCGAGCGCGCTCGCTGCTCTCCCCGCGGTCCACCGGATCCTCGCGTCGGAACCGGTCGCGCAGGCGGGCTCCCGCCACGGGGCGACCGCGACACGCCAGGCCGTGCGCGAGGTGCTCGCCGCCGCTCGCGCGAGGGTCGGGCGGGGCGCCCCGGTCCCGACGCTCGACGAGGTCGCAGCGGAGGCGTGCGAGCTCCTGGAGCGCCGGGCGGCCGCCGCGTACCCCGGGGTCGTCAACGCCACCGGCGTCCTCATCCACACGAACCTCGGCCGGGCGCCGCAGCTCCAGCTCCCGGTCCAACGCTACCTCGCCCTCGAGTACGAGCTCGTGTCGGGGGAGCGCGGCGAGCGCTTGGCGCCGGTCGCGGACCGGCTCGTCCGCTACTTCGAGGCGGAGACGGCCACCGTCGTGACCAACAACGCGGCCGCGTTGGTGCTCCTGCTCGCGGCGCACGCCTCTGGGCGTGAGGTGATCGTCTCGCGGGGCGAGCTGATCGAGATCGGCGGGTCGTTCCGCCTGCCCGAGATCATGGCCGCGAGCGGTGCGCGCCTCGTCGAGGTCGGGTGCACCAACCGCACCCACCTCGAGGACTACGCACGTGCGGCGGGCGACGCCACCGCGGGGATTCTGGTCGTCCACCGCTCGAACTTCTCCCTCGGGGGGTTCGTCGCGTCGCCGGATTTCCGCGACCTCGTCGCCCTCGGGCGGAGGCGGGGGGTCGGGGTCTGGGTGGATCAGGGCTCCGGCTGCCACGTCGGGCTCGAGCGGTACGGGCTCCGGCACGAGACGACCGTGCGGGAGATCCTCGCGGCCGGCGCCGACGCGGTGATGTTCTCGGGCGACAAGCTCCTGGGGGGGCCTCAGGCCGGGATCGTCGTCGGCACCGGCGCGACGATCGCCCCGTTGCGCACTCACCCGTTGCGGCGGGCACTCCGACCCGACAAGACCTCGCTCGCGGCGCTTGCCGCGACGCTCGACGCATACCTCGCCGGGAGGGTGGAGGAGGTCCCTCTCTACCGTCTTCTCGCGACCCCGGAGAGCGCCGTCCGCACGCGCGCACACCGCATCGCCCGGCGGCTCCGGTCGGGCGGGATCGAGGCCTCCGTCCGCCCGACGGAGGCGGTCCTCGGGGGCGGCACCACGCCCGGCCAGACGCTGGCCTCGTGGGGTGTCGCCCTCCCGGGAGGAACGGTCGCCGCGCAGCGGCTCCGCCGCGCCCGCCCCCCGGTGGTCGGGCGCGTCGAGGACGACGCCGTCGTGCTCGACCTCAGGTCGGTGTTCCCGGAACAGGATTCCGTTCTCGCCGCAGCGGCGCTCTCGGCGCTCTCGGCGCTCGGTGCCTAGTCGCCGTTCCCAACGACCGCGGGAGGGACCCCGAGGAAACGGGCAAGCTCGGCGAGCTCGCCCGCGCTGAGGCGGAGCGCCAGGCGCCTCGCATCGGGGTCGGCGAGGCCGGCGCGACACGCGCCCGCGTCGAGCCCGAGCTCGCCCACCCCGACGGGGCGGCCCTCTGCGAGGATCACCACGCGCTCGAGGAGGTTGGCGAGCTCGCGCACGTTCCCCGGCCACGGGGCGAGCACAAGGGCGGCCGTCGCGGCGGGGCGCAACGCGGGGACCGCCACGGAGTGACGGGTGCCGGCGCGGGCGAGCAGGTGCAGGGTCAGCGTGGGGATGTCGTCCCGGCGCTCTGCCAGCGCGGGCAGCCGGATCGGGAACACCGACAACCTGTGGAACAGGTCGCGGCGAAACGCGCCGCGGGCAAGCGCGTCGTCGAGATCGCGGTTGGACGCCGCGACGACGCGGGCATCGACCGCAATCTCCCCCTCGCCGCCGAGCCGCGTGATGCGGCGCTCCTCCAGCGATCTCAGGAGCTTGGCCTGCGTCCCGAGCGGAACCTCGCCGATCTCGTCGAGGAACAGCGTGCCGTGGTGGGCCTGCTCGAAGCGACCGACGTGACGTGCGGTCGCGCCCGTGAACGCGCCCCGCTCGTGCCCGAACAGCTCCGACTCCACGAGGCTCTCCGGGACGGCCGCGCAGTTGAACGCCACGAACGGGCCGTCGCTCCGGCGGGAGAGCTGGTGGAGCCCACGGGCGAACAGCTCCTTGCCGCTCCCGGAGGGACCGAGCAGCAGCACCGCGGCATCCGTGGGCGCCACCCGCCGGAGCGCCGTGACCGCTCCCGCGAAGACCGGGGACGAGCCCACCAGTTCGGGAATCCCCTCGCCGGTCGGTGGCGTCGCGAGCAGAGCGCGCCGCGGCTCGCACGCGGCACGGACGACGTCGAGGACGCGCTCGATGTCGAGCGGTTTCGGAAAGTAGTCCCTGGCGCCCAGCTTCAGCGCCTCCACCGCGGTTGCGACGGTGGCGTACCCGGTGATGAGGAACACCGGGAGCAGCGGGTCCGCACCGCGCGCCGCGCGCAGCACGTCGAGGCCGTCGGCGCCCGGGAGCTTGAGGTCGGTGACGACGGCGAGGTACGGGCCTCCCTGTCGGACGCGTTCGACCGCCTCGTCGCCGCGCAGGGCGATCTCGACCTCGTACCCCTCCTTGCGCAGCGTCTCCGCGAGCATCTCGGCCAGGCTGCGGCGGTCCTCCACGATCAGGACCGGCGCGTTCACGCCACACCCTGGCGCGGCAGCCACACCACGAAGCGGGCGCCGCCGCCCTCGCGCGGCTCGTGCTCGACGTCGCCGCCGTGCAGGCGGGCGAAGCGCCGCGCCAGCGCCAGGCCGAGCCCGCCCGAGGGCTTGCTGGAGAAGAACGGCAGGAAGATCCGCTCCCGGACCTCGTCCGGAACCCCGCGCCCGTTGTCCTCGACCACGACCCTCGCGGCGACCGGCGTCTCCTCGACCCGGATGGCGACCGAGCCGCCGATGGGGGAAACCGCCTCGACGCCGTTCCGGAGGAGGTTCTCGACCACGACGGCGAGCGCCAGCGCATCACCGACGACGACCGCGGGCGCCCCGGTCACCGTCACCGGAACGCCGGGGAACGCCGCCCGCACCTTGGCCGCGGTCTCGTTCACCAGGTCCATGAGGTCGACCGGCTCGCGCCGCAGGTCGCGCGGCTGGGCGAAGCGCAAGAACCGCTCGAGCAGGTCGGCGAGCCCTTCGGCCTCCTCGTTGATGGCGGCGACGAACCGCGCGCTCTCCTCGGGCGTACCGCCCGGCAGCAGGCGGGCGTACCCCCGCATCGTCGCGAGCGCGTTGCGCAGCTCGTGTGCCATTCCTGCGGCGAGCTCGCCGAGCGCCGCCATCTGCTCGCGCTCGGCGAGCGCGCGCTCGAGCGACTCGAGCCCGGTGCGGTCGGCGAGGAAGACGACCTCGCCCTGCTCCTCGCCGGTGGCGGCCAGCAGCGGCAGCCGCCTGATCTCGACCGCCCGCCCCCCGAGGTGGGCCTCGCCCGCGCCGCCCGCGAGCACCGGTGGGATCGGGCGGCCAACGGTCAGCGACGGCACGATCTCGCGCGCCGCCGGGTTGGCGGCGCGCACGCCGCCCCCCGGCTCGGTGATCACGACGCCGGCCGACGAGCCGCGCGTGAGAACGCCCGCGAGGACCTCGAGCTCGTCCGCGCGCCGCCGCAGTGCAGCCTCCGACTCCTCCAGACGCCGAACGGTGTCGCGGAACGTGTCCACCAGGAAGCGATCCTCGGCCTCGCCCCGGGGTTCGCCCGTCACGCGGATCGCTTCGGCGAGGAGCTCGCGGTACGGCGCCAGGACCCTCGCGATCAACCCCCACGCGACGAGGCCTCCTCCGAGCGCGACGCCGAACGCCAGGACGGCACCGACGCTGCGCCACCGCCCGACCGCGCCGGCGCCCGACACCGGCACGACGGCGCGGACGACCCGTCCGTCCGCCAGCGGCTGGTACGCCACCAGGACGCTCCCCGCCGCGGTCGCCACCGGCCCGGCGACCGGCTCTCCCCGCCGCTCCCACTCCTCGCGCGAACCCCACGGCCACCACGCCGGCGTGTCCGGCGCGGCGACTCCGACACGGTCCACGATCTTGCCCTCGCGCAGGATCGTGAGCCCCCACCCCTCCGCCCGGAGGGCGGCGCCGAAGCGCGCGGCCTCTCCCCCGGCCACCTGGTTCGCGAGCAGCTGCGTCCCCGCCAGCGCCGCCCGCCGCGCCTCCTCCTCGACGAGGTGCGTGACGACGAACACGCCCACCATCTCCGCCATCACCATGCCGACCAGCATCAGGAGCGTCGCGCCGATCAGCAGCTGCGCCTCGCGGAAACGGCGGGAGGGGAGTCCGCCGCTCACGGCCGCGCCCATCCGAGCAGCCGCATCATCGCGGGCCCGGCGAACAGAACCACCACGGCTGCGGCGCACAGGAACGTGCCGAACGGCAGCTCGGTGTCGCGCCGTCCCTTGCCGGCCGCAATGAGCGTCAGACCCACGAGGGCGCCGCCCGCGGCCCCGACGGCGAGCGTGAGCAGCATCGGACGCCACCCGAGGAACGCCCCGATCATCGCCAGCAGCTTGACGTCGCCGAGGCCCATCCCCTCGACGCCGCGCAGGCGCCGGTAGGCGACCATGACCGCGTACGGCACGCCGGCGCCGACCGCGGCCCCCACGAGCGCGTCGGCGATCGTCGCCAGGCCGCCGGCCGCCGAGCACGCGAGGCCGAGCCCGATACCCGGCAGCGTGAGCACGTCCGGCAGGAGGTGGTGCTCCAGGTCGATGAACGCCAGCGGGAGCAAGAGCATCACCAGCAGCATCGCCTCCGCTCCCGCGACGGTCAAGCCGAACCGCGCCGCGACGCCGGCCGCGAGCGCGCCGCATGCGAGCTCGACGGCGGGGTAGCGGGGCGAGATCGGGCTCCGGCACGCCCGGCACCGGCCTAGGAGGAGCACGTACGAGACGACCGGGATGTTGTCGAACCAGCGCACCGGCGCGCCGCACGCCGGGCAGTGCGACCTCGGGCGCACCAGCGACATCCCGCGCGGCAGGCGGTGGATCACCACGTTGAGAAAGCTCCCGAACACGAGGCCGTACGCCGCGGCCACGGCGGGAACGAACCAGGCGGGAACGTAGCTGCCGGCCACGCGCTCACCCGTCCCGGGCCGTGCTGGCTGTGGTCGCCACGCCTGCCGTCTCGGCGAGCTCCCGGTAGAGGGCCTCCTGCTGCCGGACCATCGTGTCGCGCTCGAACTCCGCGAGGCCGGCCGCGGCCCCCCCGGCGAGCCGCCGGCGCAGCGGCTCGTCCGAGAGGAGCTCCGCGACGCGCGCGGCCAACGCCTCGACGTCGCCCTCCGCGACGAGGAAGCCGTTCTTGCCGTCGCGCACCGCTTCCGAGACGCCGTCCACGGCCATCGCGACCACGGGGACGCCGGCGGCAAGCGCCTCGACGAGCGCGCGCGGGAGCCCTTCGAAGCGCGACGTCAGCGTCACGACCGTGGCCGCGTCGAGGATGGCCGGGACGTCGCGCCGCCAGCCGGGCAGGTGGAGGCGGCGCTCGAGCCCCGCCTCGCGCCGACCGCGCTCGAGCGCGCCGCGCAGCGCGCCGTCGCCGACCAGGAGGAAGTGCGCGGCGGGGACGCGGGCGGCGAGGCGCGCCGCGAGCTCGACGAACCGCTCGGGAGCCTTCTGGCTCTTGAAGCACGCGATCTGGACCACGAGCGGGGCGTTGGGCGGGATGCCGAGCTCCGTGCGGACGCGCTCCCCGCCGCTGTGGGCGCGGAACGCCGCGAGATCGATCCCTGAGCGGATCACCCGTGCCCGCTCCCTGCGGAACAGGCCCATCCGGGCGCCGTCGTCGAGGTTGCGCCGCGACACGGCGATGAAGGCCGTGGTCCAGCGGGCGGCGACCCTCTCCGCGGAGAGGAACGCCCACCGCACGGGCTGCGGCTGGTGCGGTCCGAACCCGAACCCGTGGATCGAGTGGACCACGATCGGTACGCGCTCGCGCCGCGCCGCGAGCCGGCCGAGGATCCCGGCCTTCGAGGAGTGCGTGTGTACCACGTCCGGCCCGAAGCGCCGGATCGCGCTGCGGAGCTCGGCGTACGCGCGCGCGTCCGCCCACGGTCTGACCTCGCGCCGGAGGTGGGCGAGCTCGAACAGCTCGGTGTCCGGCAGCTCCCGCGCCTCGGGCAGCAGCTCGCCCGCGTCGGCGCACGCGAGGCCCGCGGCGAACTCGCGCCGGTCCAGCCCGGCCACGGTGTCGAGCGTGTTGCGCTGCGCGCCACCGAGCTCGAGCATCGTGATCGCGTGCAACACGCGCAGGCGACTCATCGCGCCAGCCGACGCGCGACGGCGGCGCCGTCCCAGAGCGCGTCCTCCATCGTCGAGTACTTCCACTCGGCCCACCGGCCCGCAAGCACGACGCCGGCGGACCGGTAGGCGTCTCGGACGGCGGCGACCGCGGCGGGCCGCGCCCCGTCGAAGATCACGTACGCCGGGTCGAGGTGGACCTGGTTGACGGCGACGACCTCGCCCTTGTCCCGCAGCAGGCCGAGCTCCACGAGGCCGTCGAGGCAGCGCCGCCTCAGTCCTGGCGGTGGCGACGAGCCGGAAGGGACGCTCACCTCGACCGAGAGCGTGTGACACCCCACCGGCGCGACCGAGCCGTGGTTCGAGGGGATCCCGACACGGTAGAACGGGAACCGCTCCTCGGGGACGTACAGCCAATGCTCGCGGCGCGGTGCGCGGCCGCGGACGCCGAGGTTGAGGTTCACCACCGCCACGGCGCGGAGCCGGCCGGCCGCCTCGCGGGCCGCGGCGGGGAGGTCGGAGGTGATCGCCACGAGGTGCGGGAGCGGCGCGGTCGCGACGAGGGAGTCCCACGGCACGGCCTCGCCCGACGCGAGCGCCACCTCCCTCGTCGCGAGCGACACCGAGCGGACGGCGCACCGGAGCCTCACGTGTTCGAGCCGGGACGCCAGGGCGTCGGCGAGAAGGCGGATCCCGCCCTCGCGCGGGTACAGGAACGTCGCGTTGTAGCCGACCTTCCCCTTGTACAGCCCTAGCGATCCCTCGACGACGTCCGCGAGCTCCGGGCGCGGAACGTACCGCCCCACCCACTCCGTCGTGAGCTCGGCCGGGTCCGTGCAGAACAGCTTCCGGTTGTACGGCACGAAGAAGTGACGGGCGAACCCCTCCCCGAAGCGCGCCAGCACCCACTCCAGAAACGTGCGTGGCTGGCTCTCGGCGCCGGCCCCGGCGAGCCGCGCCTCGACGAACCCGAGCAGGCAGTCGCGGCGGATCTCGCGGGGGAGCCGGTACGTGTTGATCTGGATCGGGTACGGCGTGACCGTGCCTGCGAGGGCGATCCCCGCCCGCCTGCGGTGCGAGCGCAGGGCACTGCGCACCCCGAGCTCGCTCAGTAGCGCCTCGCTCTCGGGCCGCGCGAGGTGCAGCAGGTGTCCGGTGAGGTCGAAGTGGAAGCCGTCGCGTGACGACGTGCGACACGCCCCGCCCGGGTCGGCCGCCCTCTCGAGGACCGTCGCCCCGATGGCCGTCTCCCGCAGGTGGTATGCGGCCGAGAGGCCCGTCAGCCCCGCCCCGATCACGACCGCGCGGCTCACTCGGGGACCTCCATCCGGACGCGGGCGAGGGCCCCGAGGAGCACCGCGAGCCCGAGGGCGTAGGCGCCGAGCACCCATACGCCGACCTGCCACGACCACACCGCGGCCGTCCCGATCCCGGCCACGGCCCCGGCGGCGGCGACCGCAACCACGACCGTCACGGCCTTGCCGGTGTTCCCGTTCATCGCGGCCCGCAGCCGCAGGGGGAAGTGGTCGGGGCTCCCGTGCCAGAACGGCTTTCCGGCCCGTGCGCGCAGCAGGGTCACGTACACCGTGTCGGCAAGCGGCACGCCGAGGATCGCGAGCG
This sequence comes from Thermoanaerobaculaceae bacterium, assembly GCA_035542455.1. Taxonomy (GTDB): domain Bacteria; phylum Acidobacteriota; class Thermoanaerobaculia; order Thermoanaerobaculales; family Thermoanaerobaculaceae; genus RBG-13-68-16. Next base: position 9,825 of record DATKLI010000059.1, on the reverse strand, counting down.
GCGCCAGGAAGCCGGCCGGGCTCCGCTCGCTCCAGCGGATCGCGACCGCAAGAGCGCCGAGGGTGAGCCCGACCGCGAGCGAGCCCGCGTCACCGAGATAGATGCGGGCAGGCGGGAGATTGAACACCAGGAAGCCGCAGAGGGCGCCGGCGAGCGCGAGCGACGCCGCGGCCTCGGGGTACTCGCCGGTCGAGAGGGCCACGACGCCGAACGCGACCGCCGCCACGGCGCCGACACCCGCCGCGAGGCCGTCCATCACGTCGAGGAGGTTGAACGCGTTGCACACCGCGAACAGCCACAGCGCGGCGAGCGGCCACCTCAGCCCCTGCGGCACCTCGGCGAGCTCGATCACTGCGCCGCTGCGCAGCAGCACGAACACGGCGACGGCCTGGCCCGCGATCTTCGCGGCGGGGGTCAGCACGCCGAAGTCGTCCACCAGGCCCACGAGAAGCGTCAGCGTGCCCGCGAGCAGCAGCCCGAGGAGCAGCGTGTTGAACGAGTAGACGAGGCCGAGCGCGACCAGGTACGCCAGGAAGACCGCGAGCCCGCCGAGGTACGGCACGGGTTCGGCCTGGGTCTTGAGGCGGCCGTCGGGCCGGTCCACGATCCCGAACCGCAGCGCCGCCTGCCGCGCGAGCGGCGTGAAGTAGAGCCCCAGCAGGAACGCGAGGGCGAAGCCGAGGAGCGTCAGCGCCGGGGTCACCGCAGCTCCCTCAGCCGCCGCCTCGGAATCCGCGGGCGCTGTGCGGCCGCGGCCTTCAGGCGCGGCCACGCGCGGCGGAGCGCCGGCACGACCGCCGGACGGCGGAGCAGCACGACGGCCAGCATCGCCACCTCCCCCGGCAAAAGTACGGGGAAGCGCAACCAGAAATCAACCGGGTGCAGGTTCCGGACCATCGTCGCCCACCGGTTCACGAGGATCGCGGCCGCCAGCTCCGCGGGCCGGCGGAAGATGAGCCTGCCGCCGCCGGGCCGGGCCGTGGCGCTGCGGCGGTGCACCGCGACCGCCCGCGGTTCGTAGCGGACCTCCCAGCCGGCGTTGTTGACGCGCCACCCCAGGTCGAGGTCCTCCCAGAACGCGAAGTACTCGGCGGGGATCGGCTCGCCGTCGACCGCCGCGTTCGCGAGCGCGGCCCGCCGGTACACCATCGCCGCGCCGCACGCGGCGAGCACGCGCCCGGGCTCGGTGAACCTCCCCTCGGCGGGCGCGCCGTAGCCGCGGTCCCGCACGCGCAGGAGGAGCGGCGTCAGCTCCTGGCCGCACGAGTCGAGCGCCGCCTCTCCCGGGCGGAGCAGTCGGCCGGCGACGCCGCCGGCGCGCGGGTTGCCGGCCAGGACGGCGCAGCACGCCGCGAAAAAGCCGGGTGCGGGGAAGCAATCGGGGTTGAGGAACCCGACCACATCGACGTCGGCCGCGAGCGCGGCGAGGCCGGCGGTGCAGCCACCCGCGTACCCGGCGTTCTCGCTCAGCGGCACCCCCCGGACACCCGCGGGCGGGTGCTCCGCCACGGCGCGCGACCCATCGGTCGAGGCGCAATCCACCACCACGACGTCGACCGGCACGCTCTGCGCCAGCAACGCCTCCACGCAGGCCGAGAGGTCGGCGCCCCCGTTGAAGTTGACGACCACGGCGCCGGCCTTCATCCGCCCTCCACGCTCCGCCACACCCCGACGTGCCTCCGCGCGACGTCCTCCCAGGAGTAGCGCTCCGCCAGCGCGGACCCTGCGGCGCTCAGCCTACGCCGGGACGCGCTGTCCTCGAGGACGTGCGCGATCGCGGCGGCGAGCGCGCCGGCGTTGCCGGCCTCGAACAGCTCGACCGCAGGAGCGAAGTGCTCGCGGTGGACCGCGATGTCGGACGCCACGACGACCGCGCCGCACGAGAGCGCCTCCAGGACGGGGAGGTCGAACCCCTCGCCGCGCGACGGCGCTACGACCGCGGCCGCTCCGGCGAACAGCGCAGGGAGCGTCTCGTCCGCGACGCGACCGACGAGCCGGAGCCACGGCGGGGGCTCGCGCAACGCCGCCACCCGGGCCCGCACCTCGCCGACCACGGCCAGCTCGAGGTCGGGGTGCGCGCGCCGGGTCTCGGCGCACGCCGCGAGCGCGAGGTCGCTGCCGCGCCTGGGCTCGAGCGCGCCGAGCTGAAGCAGGTACGGGCGCCCGAGACCGATGCGGGCCCGGGCCTCCGCGGCGGCCGCAGGCGCCGGCGGCGCGAAGCGGGAACGGTCGACGCCGTACCCCGTGAGGTGGATCCGCTCGCGGGGCACCCGGCAGCGCTCCGCGATCGCGTCCGCCACGCTGGCCGAGCCTGTGCAGATCGCCGCTGCCCTGCGGGCGCCGCCCGGGACGAGCAGCCGCAGTGTGTTCGTCAGACCCCTCGGGAACCACTCGGGGTGCTCGAGCACGAGGACGTCGTGGATCGCCACCGTCACCGGGCAGCGCGGGCGGAGCGACGGGTAGTAGAACGGGAAGTGGAAGACCTCGAAGCCTCGCCCGGTGGCGCGCTGGAGGTCCCAGAGCACCCACGGGAGCGTTCGGCGCGGCCGTTCCGGCGAGACGACCGCGAGCTCAACGCCGGGATGCCCGGCGTGCGCCAACCCCCCGAGCAGGCCCTCGAGGTAGCGGGAGATCCCGGCCCGCGGCGGGAGGAGCGCCTTGCCGTCGATCCCGACGCGCATCACCGCCCCGCTCCGAGCACCGACCTGAGTGCGCGCACGAAGCCGCGCGCCACCGACCGGTCGCGCACCGCGCTCGCCGCCAACCGGAGGGGGAACCACGCGAGGTGCCACAGCCACCTCGCGCCGTGCAGGTTCCTCCACGTCACGAGAAAACGGTTGCGCTCGTACACCACCCGCCGGAGCGTCTCGGGCTCCGAGTTGACGGTGGCGCCGTGGCGATGGCGCACGGAGGCGGCCCCCACCACGATCGTTGACCCGACCCGCTCGCGCGTGCGGAGCGAGAGGTCCACGTCCTCCCAGTAGTACGGCGCGAGGCGGCCGTCGAACCCCCCGAGGAGGCGGAAGTCGTCGCGACGCATCGCGACCGCCGCCCCGCACAGGTACGGCACCTCGACCCGCCCCGCCCGCTCGAGAGGGTGCTGCCGCGCCTCGAGGACGCCGTGCCGCCACCGCAGGGAGGTCCCGCTCTCGCTCCGGCCGAGCGCTTCGCTCACGACGTCGGGCGCGACCGCGCCCGCACCCTCGGCGGCGAGCTCGCGCTCGAGGACCTCGAGCAGCCCGGGTGCGACGACGACGTCGTCGTTGAGGAAGAGGAGCATCCGGCCGCGTGCCTCCGCGGCGCCCCGGTTGCAGACCGGGCCGAAACCCGGCGGTCCGCGGTGCACGACGGCACGGCAGCGCGGGTCGGCGTCCGGCGGAAGGCCCGGGTCGCGGTTGTCGCCGGCGACCACGACCTCGTCGCCGCGACCCAGCGCCGCCAGCAGGGGCGGGAGGGAGAGATCGAGGTGCGGCCTCCCGGCCCTCGTCGGGATCACGACGCTCCACCGCACGGACGCGGTACGATGCTCCACGCGGTGCGCATCGGTCTCGACACCAGGGCGGCGTTCCTCGACCCCCACAGGGGGTTCGGACGCGTCGCGCGCTCCCTTGCCGACGCGCTGCTCGACGCGGTGCCCGGCGAGACGGTCGTCTTCGTGAGCCATGGCGCTCGTGTACCGTCCTCATGGTACTCACGCGCCGCGTCCGTCGTCCAACTCACTCGCCCGCGCCGAGGCGCGTTCCTCGTGGATCCGATCGCGTGGCCGCGCACGATCCGGCGCCACCCGGTGGACGTCCTCCACCTGCCCACCTGGGGCGTCCCGCGCGGCGTTCCCGTTCCGACCGTCGCCACGTTCTACGACGCGACGCCGTTCCGATTCCCGTCTCCGCCCCAGCGGTGGAAGCGCTGGCGCGCCCGGAGCGCGGCCCGCTCGCTCGTGCGGGCGGCCGCGGTCCACGCGATCTCGCGCCACGCGAAGGCGGAGTTGCTCGCCGTGACGAATGTCGAGGAGCCGAGGGTCGCGGCGATCCATCTCGGCGTCGACCAGGCGTTCTCGCCGGCGCTCAACCCCGTCGCACCGGCGCACCTGCTGTTCGTAGGCGGCACCGACCCGCACAAGAACCTCGATCTGCTGCTCGACGTCCTCTCGCGACCGGAGGCCCGTACCCTTCCGCCGCTGGTGGTCGCCGGGCCGTCCGCGCCCCCCCGCCGTCGGGCCGGCCCCCCGGCACTCGCCGTGCCGCGTCCGACGGACGCGCAGCTCGTCGAGCTGTACCGCGGCGCGCTCGCTCTCCTCGTCCCCTCCCGTAACGAGGGGTTCGGTCTCCCCGCACTCGAGGCGATGGCGTGTGGGTGCCCGGTGATCGCGGCCGATGCCGGCGCCCTCCCCGAGGTGTGCGGCGACGCCGCCGTCCTCCTCGACCCCGACGACCGCGCCGCGTGGCTCGACGCGATCCTCTCGCTCGCGGGCGACCCGCGCCGGCGAGGCGCACTCCGGGAAGCGGGCCTCGCCCGCGCCCGGTCGTTCACCTGGGAGCGCACCGCAGCGTCGCTCGTCGAGCTCTACCGGTGGGCGATCCGCGCCGAGAGCTCGCGAAGCTGACGCCTGACGGCGAGGTCGCGCGCGTCCCGCGGCCCGTCGAACCCTCCGGGGAGGGCAGCGAACGGGCTCGCCGTCGTTCGCGCCGCCCACAGGACCCGCATGTTCTCCAGCCACGATCCATCGCGGTCCAGGAGGCGCCCGGAGCGATACTCGACCTCGGGGAAGTCGTCCACGTGCGCGGGCACGTCGGCGACGAGGGCGGCGACCTCGCGCGGTCCGAGCAGGAGCATCGCCGCGAGGCTCGCAGGGCCGCGGACGCCCGCCTCGGCGAGCGTCTCGCGCAGCGCGGGGTCGTCGAGCGCATCCCAGCGCACCCTGACCGGCCCCGGCGCGGCGACCCCCGTCACGACGGTGAACTCGTTGAGGACGACGGGGTCGTACCAGATGCACGTTCCCGGGAACACCTCCCAGAACGCGCGCACGATCGCCAGGTACGACTCGCTTGTCAGCGAGTACATGGGGAGCCACATCGAGACCACGCCGCCCGGGCGTAGGCGGCTCCGGCACAGCTCGAAGTACTCCCGCGTGTAGAGCGTCGAGTTCCCGGCGTAGACGGGGTGGATCGAGTCGGAAAGGATCACGTCGAACGTCTCGCGGGTCGCGAGCAGCACGTTGCGCCCGTCGTTGAGCACGACCCGTACGCGCGGGTCGTGCAGCGCCCCCCGGTTGACGTCCCCGAACACCTTGTCGGAGACCTCGAGCACCTCGGGGGAGATCTCGGCGACGACGATCGCGCGGACGGGGTGCCGCGTCACGGCCAGGGCGGTACCCCCGGATCCGAACCCGATATGGAGGACCTTCTCAGGGCGAGGGCAGAGAAGCAGCGGCAGGTGCCCCTGGAGGCGTTGGATCGCGCGCAGCTCGGGCGAGGTGCCCGCGACGTTCACGCCGTTGAGCTCCAGCGAGCGCCACGTGCCGCGCTGATCCGTGATCCTGCGGACGACGACCGTCGCCGAGGCGCTCTCGCGGAGCGTCTCGACGACACCCTCGGTGACGGCCGCCGCCCCGCGAAGGACGGTCCCCGGCGGGGTCGCGAACCCCTCGGCGACCACCAGCGCCGCGACGCCGCACGCCGCCACCCGGCCCGGGCGCGTCCGGGCGAGCGCGCCGCCCACCAGGGCCGCCGCCGCCCCCAGGCCGAGGATCAGGTTCTGGCTGCCGAACGCCGGCACCAGCAGCAGCGGACCCGCGATCGATCCGAGGATGGCCCCCGCGGTGTTGGCCGCCGCCACCTCCCCCGTGCGAGCCTCCGCCGCCGCATCGGAAGGGTACGCGGCGACGGAGAGCGGGAAGCTCGCGCCGAACGCGAGCGTGGGGAGAACGATCGCCGCCGCCACCGCCGCCGCCAGCACGCACTGCAGCGCCGCGAACGACGAGAACCGCCCGCGCGCCGCCAGCCACGCCAGGACGTCGCCGAGGTGTCCGAGCACCGGCACCTGCACCGCCATCGAGACCGCCAGGAGCACCTGGCAGGCGGCGAGGGCCCGTCGGGCGTCGCTCCTCACGAAGCGAGCGAGCGACGCCCCTCCGGCGACGCCCGCGAGGTACACCGCGAGGATGATGGCGAACGCGTAGACGCGGGAGCCCAGGTTCAGCAGCAGGACGCGGGTCCACACAAGCTCGCTCGCGAGCGCGACGAACCCGAACCACGCGGGGACCGCGAGCCACATCCGGCGCGCGGGCGCGGCGCTCTGGTCGGCCTGTGCGGTGCCGCGCGGAAGATGAGGCTCCGCCACCCACGCGACGCCCGCCACGAGGAGTCCGGCGATCGCGAACGCCGAGAGCGTCCCTCGCTCTCCCAGCGCGGGCAGCGCGACGAACCCGGCCAGCACCACGCCCGCCACCGCACCGAGCGTGTTCGCGGAGTACAGGCGCCCGACCCGCCACGCCGTCGGATCCCCGGCGCCGATGCGCGCCACGAGCAACGGCAGCGTCGCCCCCATGGCGACGGTCGGGAGCGCCAGGAACGTCCAGGCGATCCCGAACCTGGCGATCAGCGGCACTCCCCATCCGGCGAGCGGCGCCGGGCCGAACCCGGCCGCGACCTTCTCGAGGACCGGGATCGCGAACGGTGTCGCGAGCGCGACGCCGGCGGCCACCGCCTCGGCCGCTCCGTACCAGCGCAGGTGCGACCGGACCCGCCGCGCCAGGCGGGCGACGAGCACCCCGCCGAGCGCCATCCCGGCCATGTACGCGGCCACCACCGAGACCGCAGCCCAGAGCGAGTTCCCGACCACCAGGCCGAGGGCGCGGACCCACACGACCTCGTACGCGAGGGCGACCATCCCCGAGACGACGAAGAGGACCGTTACCAGCGCCGCCACACCGCCCCCGCGAGAAGGCCCAGGCTGAGCAGTGAGACGGCCGCGCCCGGCAGCAACCACGTCGGGCGGTACCGGGCGGTGACGGTGTGCGCCCCCGCCGGCACCTCGACGCCGTGCAGGATCCCCATGCCCTTCACCTCCCGGCCCAAGCGCCCGTCGACTCGGAACTGCCATCCGGGGTCCGGCGTCTCGAGCCAGAGGAGAACGCCGCCGCCGGGGCCGGCCGTGACATTCCACGTGTGCCGGTCGTCGCCGTCGGCCTCAGTGCGGACGTCGCCGCAGAGTCGGAGCGCCTCCCCGGGCCGAGGAACGCCGCACGCCAGCGACACGATCGGCCACGCCTGCCGGTTCTCGTAGACCACCAGGTCGCCGTCGCGACACACCTCCGAGAACCCGGGGACCCGGTGCTGGGACACGATGCGGTCCGCGCCCAGGGCGTCGAGCCACCACCGCCCCCCAGGTCCGCGGTCGGCCTCCTTGAGATGGGCGTCGAGAGCGCGCGATGCCAGCGGACCGAACGTCCTCGCGCTGCGACGCCCGTCCATCACGGCGGTATACCCGAGGCACAGCGAGCGCAGCCTGACCTGCCGGCGCTCCTGGATCCAGTTGAGCTGCTGCCACGACGGGCCGACCGGGTACACCCTGGCCGCCCCGCGCTGGGCGTCGAGGCACATCGCGCGCTCGGAGTAGTCCACGGGCTGGACCGAGAGCGCCTCGGGCGCGCGCCACCCGGTCGCGAGCGTCCCCACCAGCGCGGCGGGGGCGGCGACCGGCGCCACGAGCGCGCCCCCCGCGGCAACCGCCCCGAGCACGACGTCGATGTACGACCTGCTCAGCACCGTCCCGGCGATGGCGGCGGTGAGTGCGACCGCCGCACCCACCCACGCCTTAGGCCTCCGCGTGCCGATAGCCGCCGCGGCTGCCGGGACGAGCGCCACGACCGCCGGGAACAGCAACCTGCCCGGGTACCGGACCAACCCGGCCGTCCCGAAGTTCCATGCCGCCAGCCCCCACGGGAGCGACGGCAGCACGCTCCACGCGATTAGCGCCCACGCCCACCACGCCAGGTGTCGCACGGCCCGTCGCTTGTCGAGCGCGGCCACCGCCCCGAGGACGAGGGCCCAGAGGGGTACGGCGAAGTGCTCGACGAACCGGGCGCCGATGCGGTCCGGCATCGGTGCGCCCGGCACCGCCATCGCGACCAGCTCCCCCGGCATGACGACCCCCGCCATCCCGATCTGCGGTTCGTCACGCGGCCCGCGATCGCCGCCGCGCACCCACGCCGCGAACGGCAGCGCCTGCACGGCGACGAGCCCCATCGCGAGCACGACCGCGGCGACCGTCCGTCGCCTCGGCGCGAGCGTGAGCGCGACGACGCCCGCGATCGCCGCGAGCTGCGGCTCAGCCGCCAGGTAGGCGAGGGCGACAAACCCCGCGGTCGCGGGGAGACTCCCTCCGAGCGCGGCCCACCAGATCCACGGCGTCCACGCGAGCGAGTCGAGGTTGTTGAGCACGCCGGCGGAGCCGAGCACCGGCCCGGCGACCACGACGCCCCACCCGGCCACGAGGTCGAGCCACTGTTTGGCCCCTAGCCTGCGGGCGAGGAGCGTGCACCCGACCGCGAGGATCGCCAGGTGAACGCCCGCCTCGAGCCCGACCGCGACCTGCGGCGGGAGCACGATCGCAGGCCACACGAGCGGGTACAGGAGCCCGCTCTGCGGGTTCGAGAAGAACGGCTCGCCGCACCCTACGTCCGGGTTCCAGAACGCGCTGCGCGACCCGGCGAACACCTCCGCGGTGCGGTGCCGCAGCGGCACGAAGTAGCTCGGCAGGTCCTGGCCGGTCGGCACCCACCCGAGGAGCGCCGCGACCGCCACCGCGATTCCGGGGACCGCGGCCAACAGGAGACGGACTCGGGGTCTCACCGGGCGCCCCCCACCGCGGCGCGCACGCGGGCTGCCGCCGACGGGTCGAATCGGGCGAGCTCCCGCTCGTAGTCGGTCACGAACGAGACGCCGTGGGCGTGGCGCACGATGTCCTCCGCCGTGAGCAACGCCGCGCGGGCGGCCTCGACCTCTCCCGCGTCGAGGTGGAGCGAGGCGAGCTCGAGCCACGCGGGCGCGCTGTTGGGCTCGAGCAGCACCGCGGCGCCGAGCGCCCGCAGCGCCCCCCGCCGGTCACCGAGCGCGCGCCGGGCCCGCGCCTCGCCGACCGCCGCCCATTCGTCGAGCGGGTCGACCTCGCGGCACCGGGCGTACGCCTCGGACGCCGCGACCGCGAGCGCCTCCTCGTTCCGAACCCCGGCCCTCGTGAGCCGGACGTGGCCGAGGATCCGCCACCCGCGTGCGAACCGCGGCCGCGCCGCGCACGCGAGCGCCGCGCGCGCCTCCGCGTCCGCCAGCGCCGCGTCGTCGAGCGGATGCGCCCGGAGCGTGTGCTCCGCCCCGGCGACGGCCCGCTCAGGGTCGGGTCCGGCGCCCCACTCCGGGAGGACGAGCACCGCCGCCGCCAGCACCGACAGCGCACCGGCCACCGCCCACTCGGCCGCATGCGCGCCCGCCCGCCGCATGCCGCGGCCGCGCGGCAACACTCCCCCCAGCGCCAGCGCGGCGGTCCACGTCACGCCGGCGACCATCGCCTGCGAGTTGACCGCCGAGGTCGCGACGATGGCCGTGAGCACGCCCCACCCCGCGGCGCCCCCGCCCCGAAGGCGGCCCGCCACCGAGAGGAGCAACCCGGCGACGAGGGCCCCACCCGGCGCACCGAGACACGCAGCGGCCGCGAGGACGTCGCTCTCCGGGAGGTCGGGGATCCGCGCGTACCGCGCGAACTCCCCCTCTCGCGGGAAGTTGCGGGCGACCGCCGCGTCGCCGTACCCACCCGGGCCGCACCCGAGCG
>DATKLI010000058.1:0-16420 GCA_035542455.1 Thermoanaerobaculaceae bacterium | reverse complement strand
CGATTTTCTGTTCAATTTCTTTTATAAACGCAAGGCATAAATCATAGTTGCATTGACAGGAGGTCAATTATGTTTGATCCCAAAAACATACTGGTACCTACCGATTTTTCCGAGTTTTCGGACAAGGCTTTATCTGCGGCTGTGGAATTGGCAAAGCGGTTTCAATCTAAAATTTTCCTTTTACATGTGGTTGATTCGCTGCCGCAACAATGTGCGGATCAGTACTGTATCGATCTGTCCATCTTAAGGCAAATCGAGGAAGACAGTATTCGCGGTGCCAAGGAAAAAATACAACAAGAATTATCCCGCGCACATCTTCCTGGCATCGCTACGGAAACAGATGTTCGCGAAGGGAGTCCCTATCAGGAAATCGTACGGGTACAACAAGAAAAGCAGATCGACCTCATCGTCATGGGCACTCATGGCAGGCGGGGTCTGGACCGCTTCATGCTCGGGTCGGTCACCGAACGAGTCGTCCGGAAGGCAGCCTGCCCCGTCCTGACCGTGCACGGTCGTGCCGCCGAGTTTGCCGAAGCGGGGCGCCTGCCGACGACATGCGGCGGCAAGATCCTCCTGTGCACGGACTTTTCTGAGCGGTCACGTCGAGCGCTCGACTACGCGTGGTCGCTGGCGGCCGCGTACAACGCCGAGCTCACCCTGGCGCATGTCCTGGAGACCCTCGCGAGTCCCTCGTCGCTCGAGGCGTCGGTCTCGGACGCTAGGGATCGACTCGAGAACCTGGCTCCAGAGGGTGCGCCCCAGGTCCCTTCCCCGCACGTCGCCGTCCGGATCGGCAAGCCGTATGAGCAGATCATCGCTCTCGCCACGGAAGGCGAGTTCGACGTGGTGGTCATGAGCGCCCGCGGCGAAGGCGTGAGGGACCCTGCGGTGTTTGGCTCCACGACCCACAGAGTGATTCAACTCGGACCGTGTCCGGTCTTGGTCGTCCCGAGCTGAACAGTCAGCGAGGGAGTCCTCAGACTTGTGCGTTCGGCCATGCAACAGCCTCTCGCCGTCTGCTGAACGCCCCATTCGGCGAGAAGGGTGCGGTGGTAAAGGAGGCAACATGAACAGAGTCAAAGGCAAGGTCGCACTGATCACCGGCGCCGCCATGGGGATCGGACAGGCGTGCGCGGAGGTCCTCGCCACCGAAGGGGCCGCCGTGGTGCTCAGCGATGTGAACGTGGCGACCGGGAAAGATGCCGCGACTGCTATTGAAAAGGCACTTGGGCAAGCGATCTTCTGTGAGCACGACGTCGGCGACGAGAAAGCGTGGCAACGAGTGGTGAGTGAGACCATCGTCGCGTACGGTCGGCTCGACATCCTCGTCAACAACGCCGGCATTGGCGTAGCAGGTGAGGTCGAACATGCGTCGCTCGGCGACTGGGAGCGTACGCTGCGGGTCAACCTCACCGGTGTTTTCCTGGGCATCAAGCACGTCATCCCGGCGATGTGTCGCACGGGGGGCGGGTCGATTATCAACCTCTCGTCGATCGAGGGGTTGGTAGGCGATCCAACACTCGCCGCGTACAATGCAAGCAAGGGAGGTGTCCGCCTACTCACCAAGTCCGCGGCGCTCTACTGCGCGCACTCGGGCTACGGGATCCGGGTGAATTCGGTGCACCCTGGCTACATCTGGACGCCAATGGTCGAGGGTTCGCTACGCGCATCGGGGGATCTCGAAGCTGGGCGGAAGCGATTGGAGTCGCTACATCCTGTGGGGCACCTGGGAGAACCCAACGACATCGCGTACGGAGTGTTGTATCTCGCGTCGGATGAGTCGAAGTTCGTCACGGGCGCGGAGCTCGTGATCGACGGGGGCTATACGGCGCAGTGACCCGTGGGCGGTCGCGAGCTCGTCGGTCGTGTCCGCGTTTCCCACACCCGAGTCTAGATCCCTTCCCACCACCCCGCTCCTGCTCCGCTCATCCCGCCCTGCTCCCACCCCAACGAAGGGAGGCCCCTGCTTCCGCATGGACCTTCACCCGCTCAGTGCCCCTCGTACACCGCTTGACAGGACATGACCCATGCCCGGAGCGTAACCCCATGGTTCACCCGAACGTGCGTCAACAAAAGAAGAACGGCGCCAACCTGAGGCATTGGCGCCATTTGAATTGACTGGTTGCGGGGGCAGGATTTGAACCTGCGACCTTTGGGTTATGAGCCCAACGAGCTACCGGACTGCTCCACCCCGCGTCGCTCCAGGCCGTGAATTGTAGTCTCCGGCCGAGCGAAGTCAAGGGGCGCCGCGCCAATTCGGCAGGGAGGAACGGCGAAAACACCGCGCCGCTCAGGCAGGAGACGGGCACGCGCCTTGCTTGGAGCCACGCCGGAGGCGCCCGATGGCCGAGGCTACCGAAGTGCGAGAGATGATCGCGCGGGACAGTGCCCGGTGTCAGGCGCTCCTCGCCGAGGTCGAACGGGTGGTCGTCGGGCAGCGGACGCTCGTGGAGCACATGCTCCTCGGCGCGCTCTGCGAGGGGCACGTCCTCCTCGAGGGCGTGCCCGGGCTGGGCAAGACGCTCGCGGCCCGGACGTTCGCGGCCGCGATCCGCGGTTCGTTCACCCGCATCCAGTTCACGCCGGACCTGCTCCCGGGCGACCTCACCGGAACCGAGGTGTTCGACCCCGACGGCCGGAGGTTCGTGCCCCGGCTCGGCCCGGTCGTGACCAACATCCTGCTCGCCGACGAGATCAACAGGGCGCCGGCCAAGGTGCAGGCCGCCCTCCTCGAGGCGATGGAGGAGCGGCAGGTCACGGTCGGCGGGCAGACGTTCCCGCTCCCGCGCCCGTTCCTCGTCCTCGCGACCCAGAACCCGATCGAGCAGGAGGGGACGTACCCGCTCCCCGAGGCGCAGGTCGACCGGTTCCTGTTCAAGGTGCTCGTCGACTACCCCGGACACGCCGACGAGCTCGCCGTCGTGGACGCGCACCTGGACGGCGAGCTCCCCGCGGTGCGGCCCGTGCTCGAGGCCGCCGAGATCTGCGAGGTGGCGGCCGGCGCGCGCGCCGTGCACGTCGACGAGCGCATCCGCGAGTACGCCGTCCGGCTCACCCGCGCGACGCGCGACGGCGGGCGCGGCGGAGGGGGCACCCTCGCCGCGTGGGTCAGGTACGGCGCGTCGCCGCGTGCGGCGATCGCGCTCGCGAAGGCATCGCAGGCGCTCGCGCTCGTCCGGGGTCGGAGCTACGTGATCCCCGAGGACGTTAAGGAGGTCGCGCCGGCCGTCCTGAGGCATCGCCTCATCCTCTCGCTCGAGGCGCAGGCCGAGCAGGTCGACGTCGAGCACCTCGTACACGAGCTCCTGCTCGCCGTGGAGCTGCCGTGACGGCGGCGAGCCTCTGGCGGCGGTACCTCGGCGAGGGCGACCCTCGGATCGAGCCGCCGCCGGACCTGGGGCGCCGGCTGGCCCGCGTGCAGCTGCAGGCCTCGCGCCGCCTCGCCGCGTCGTGGTCCGGGGCGTACCGCTCTGCGTTCAAGGGCGAGGGGATCGAGTTCGCCGGCGTGCGGGAGTACACGCCCGGCGACGACGTGCGCACGATCGACTGGCGGGTCACCGCGCGGACCGGCCACCTCGCGGTGCGGCGGTATGCGGAGGAGCGCAACCGCACCGTGCTATTCCTCCTGGACGTCGGGCCCGAGCTGGCGTCCGGCAGCGGCGATCGCTGTCTCCTCGACGTGGCGGCCGACGTCGTCGCGCTCGTCGGAAGCGCCGCCATCGCCGGCGGCGACGTCGTCAACCTCGCGGCGTGGAGCGATCGCCGGGAGCTGCTCGTCACGCCGCGGCGCGACCGCGCCGCGTTGCTCCGGGTGGTGCGCGAACTGCTGTCGTTGCGACCCTCGGGGCGCGCCGGCGACCTCGCCCGGGCGCTCGCCTCGGTCCCCGCGATGATGCGGCGAGCCGGCGTCCTCGTCGTCATCTCGCCGTTCCTCACCTCGGGGTACGGCAGCCGGCTCGCCGCCCTCGCGGCCCGTCACGAACTGCTCGTGGTGAGGCTGTGGGACGGGCGCGCCGGGATCGGCACGTCGCACGCCCGGGTGCCGGCGCGCGACCCTCGCGGCACCGCCGGGTGGGGTGCGGCGTCCGAGCCCGCCCTCCCCGAGGAGCTCGCGACGGTCCGGGCGGACGTCGTGACCGCGGGACCCGAGACGCTCCTGGCGCCCGTCCTCACGCGCTCGTTCCTCGCGCGCGGGCGGAGGCGCGGTGCCTAGTCCGGCCGCCGCCCTGCTGGCCGCGAGCGTCGCCGCCGGGTTCGGCACGCCGGTGTCGGTACGCGTCGCCGGCGACCTCCCACACCTCGCTCCCGGGGCGGCCGTCGGGCAGTTCCTCGTCGCCGCCCCGCCGCGGCGGGAGGCTGACGGCACGACGCTCGTCGTCCTTCGCCCGCTCGCCTTCGGCACGCTCGAGGTGCCGCTCCCGGGGCGGCCAGAGCCCTCCCGAATCGAGGTCGAACCCACACTCGCGCCGGGCGCGCCGGCGTCTCCGGTGTTCGTGCCTCCGGCGCCGGCCGCGCCGTGGCCACTCGCGGCCGCGGTCGTCGTCGCGCTCGGCCTCGCGGCAGTCGGCGCGGCCGCGCTCAGGCGGAGGCGGCGTGCGGACCCCCTCGCGGAGCTCGAGGCGCGGCTGCGCCCCCTCTCCGCCGAGGCCGCGTGGTCCGAGGCGGGTGCGGCCGACTCGCTCGCGCGGCACTGCCGGACGTTCCTCGCGCACGTCACCGGGGCGCCGTGCGGCGCGATGACGACGCGCGAGCTCACCCGCCTGATGGCGTGTCGCGTGGAGACCTCGGTCGCGCGGCCGTTCGGGCTCGCGCTCGTCCTCGCCGACGAGGTGCGGTACACGTCCACCGCGGCCCCGTCCGACGACGCCGCACTGCTCGTGCGTGACGTGTTGACGGCGGCGCCGGCGCTGGCAGCCGCCAGGGGAGGCCCACGGTGACGTCGTTCGCTCGGCCATGGCTCCTCGTCTTCGCAGTAGCGGTTCCGCTCGTACTGGCGTGGCTCACGGCCCGCCGTTTGCGGTCGCAGCGCGTCCCCGCGCTCGTGATCGCCGGCCGGCGCGCAGGCGCAGCCGTCGCACCGTGGGTCGCGCTCGTCGGAGTCGCGGCCGCGTGGCTCGTTGCGGCCGGCCCGCAGCGCGCCGCCGTGCGCAACCTCCCCTCGACCGGGCGCGACATCGTGGTGCTCCTCGACCTCTCGTCCTCGATGGCGGTCGGCGGACCGGGGCGCGACGCGCTGAGCGACGCCCGGCGTGCCGTCGAGCGCCTCGCGGAGGCGCGCCGCGGCGACCGCATCGGGCTGGTGGGTTTCGGCACCAGGGCAGCGGTCGTCTCGCCGCTCACCCGCGACCACGCGACGATGGTGGCGCTGGCCTCCCGGCTCGAGCCCTCCGTGCTCGGGCCGCGCACCGCGATCGGCGACGGGCTCGCCGTGGCGCTCGACCTTCTCCGCTCGAGCGCCCCCGGAAGCGCGGGGGTCGTCCTCGTCAGCGACGGGGAGAGCAACGCCGGTGCCGTGGAGCCGCTCACCGCCGCCGAGGTCGCCGCCGAACGGGGCGTCGCCGTGGACACCGTGGCGGTCAGGGGCGGCGGCGGCGACGACGGACCGGGCCGCGTCAACGAACCGCTCCTGCGGCGTATCGCGGATACCACGCACGGCCACTTCGTGCGCGCACGTGAGGAGGGGTCCCTCGAGGGTGCGTTCGCGGACCTCGCACGCCTCGAGCCGACCGAGCGCCGCTCCGGCGTCGACGTCGTCCTGGACGACCGCAGCGCCGTGCCGGCGCGGTGGGCCGCCGCGCTCCTGCTCGCAGCGGCGCTCGTCGAAGCGCTCGGGAGGAGGGCGTGGGCATGACGTGGACCGACCCGCGCTGGCTGTGGCTCGCGGGCACCGCCGTCCTCGCCCTCCTCGCGACTCCGTGGGTCGCCCGGTGGCGCTCGCTCCAGCAAGCCCGCCTCGCGGGGACCCGCCTCTGGGTCCGCTGGCTGGGGGGCGTCCCGGCGACAGGGGCCGCGCGTCTCGCGCTCTGGCTCCTCGCGGCGGCGGCGGCAGCGGTCGTCGCCGCCGGTCCGCGGTGGGGGCACGGCATGGCCGCGGTCTCCGAGCTGAACGTCGCGATCGCGCTCGACGTCTCGGCCTCGATGCGCTGCGCGGACGTTCCACCGGACAGGCTCGGCCGCGCCGTCGCGGTGTTGCGCCAGGCGATGACGCGTGTGGGGACGGCGAACTGGGCCGTCGCCGCGGGAGCGGGGACGGCCCGCGCGTGGGTGCCGCTCACCTCGGACGCGCGTTCCGCCGCCGCGGCCGTGGCCGAACCCGACATCGACCGCGGGGTGGAGCCGGGCTCCAACCTCGCCGTCCTGCTCTCCACCGCCGCGTCGCTCCTCGAGACGGGGGGACCCGGCCGCGCGGTCGTGCTCATCTCGGACGGGGAGCAGCTCGAGGGCGACGCGGCGCGCGTCGCCGAGGCGCTGCGGAGGAGCGGCGTCGCGGTGGTCGCCCTCGTGAGCGGGACCGCCGCCGGCGGGCCCGTCCCGAGCGGGACCGGACGGGGTGCGATTGGGTACCTCAGGCAGGGGGACGGTTCGCTGGTCACGACGCGGGCGCACCCGGAGCTGCTCGCGGGGCTGTGCGCGAGCCCGGCCGACCTGGTGGACGCATCGTCGCCGGGCGCGTCCCGCCGCCTCGCCGACGTGCTCCGGGGAGCCGTCGCGGCGACGACGCGTGCAACGGCGCCGGTGCGCTCGCTCCCGTTCAGCCTCGCGTCGGCGGCGCTGGCGACGGCGTCGTTCCTGCTCTGGCCCTGGCGCCTGCGGGCGTTCGCCGTGGCCGTTCTCGTCCCGGAGCTCCTTGCCGCTCAGCCGCTGCCGCGACCGACGCCGAGCGCACTCGAGCGCGCGCTCCCCGGCTCTGCGACGTGCCTCGCCCGGCGCGCGACCGCCGCGATGGAGCGCGGCGAGTGGCCGGAGGCGAATCGCGCGTACGCGGCGGCATCGGCGCTCAGGCCGGACGACGAGAGCCTGCGTCTCGGATGGGCCACGGCCGCCGCGCTGGCGGGCGAGCCCGGCGGAGAGGACGCGCTCCTCCAACTCACGGAGCTCCCCGAGGTCGCATGGGAGGCGTGGTACAACCTCGGAACCGTGCGGCTGGCGCGGGGCGACGCCGCGGGCGCGGTCGAGCCGCTCCTTCACGCGGTGAAGTCCGACCCGGATCGCGAAGAGGCGTGGCACAATCTGGAGCTGGCGCTCGCGGGCAGCCGCCGCGCCGGGGACCGAAACGCGGGATCGGAGGCGGCTGCAGGCGCCCGCGCTCGCCTCGTGGAGGCCGCGGCGCGCGCCGCGCTCGCGCCGCTGCCGGTTGCGCCGGCCGCGCACGCCGCCCCGCAGACCGGGAGGAGCTGGTGAGACACGCGGCAGCATGCGTGATCCTCGTCGCGCTCGCGTCGGCGGCCGCCGCGTCCCAGCCGGTCGCCTACTTCGCGAAGGGCACGATCCCGGGCACGCTTCGGTACCAGGTCGTCATCGAGGGCGCGGGACGCGGCGAGATCAGCGGCACCCTCGGCGACCTCACGAACCTCGAGGTACTCACCGGTCCGATCCTGGCACAGGAAGTCGCGTGGCGCGGCGCGCAACCCGTCGCCGTCACGGCGCTCACGTGGGTCCTGCGCGCACGGGCGCTCGGACCGATCGCGGTCGGGCCCACCACCGTGCGGCTCGGCGAGTCGGAGCTCACCACGAACGCCGTCTCCGGGGTCGCGCTCGCGGGAGGGCGGGCGCGCAGCGAGGGTGGCGAGCCCGGGTTGCGCGTCGACCTCTCCGCGTCCACCCTCGCGATCGGCGAGCCGCTCGTCGTCCGCTTCTCGCTGGAAGGCCCGACCGGCTTCGCCGGCGGCGGGTGGGAGGTGCAAGCCTCGTTTCCCGACAGCTGGAGCGAGCGCCTCCCTGCCGGCGAGGGGCAGCCGAAGACCCCGCACCCCGGACCGCCCGGCGAGGTCCCGCTCGGAGGGTGGCTGGTGATCCCCGTGCGCGCCGGCCGGCTCGAGATCCCCGCGGCCGTGGCGCGCGCCTCGGAACCCGGCAGCGAGGAGGAGGGCCCGGGGTTGCCCGGACGCACGGTCACGTCGCGGCCGGCCTCGGTCGACGTGGTGGCGCCGCCGCCGGCTCCGGCACCGTACTTCGGGGCCGTCGGCGAGCTCGAGTTCGCGCGCCGGTTGATCGGCGCCGAGCCGCGCAGCGGCGAGCTCGCATCGCTCGAGATCGAGGTGCGCGGCACCGGCAACCTGCCCCTTCTCGACCCGCCTCCGCTCGCGCTCCCCGCCGGGGTGCGGGCGTTCCCTCCCGAGGAGTCGCACTCGTGGCAGCCCTCCCGGCACGGTCTGGAGGGGTGGCGGCGCTGGCGGATCCCCCTCGAGGCCTCGCAGCCCGGCCGCTACGAGTTGCCGGCGCTCACGTTTTGCAGCTACCGGCCCGGCCGGAGCTACGCGACGCACGTGCTGCCGGCGCTCGACCTGGTCGTGACGCCCGCACCTCCCCGAGAAAGCGCGCCCTCGGAGGCGGCACGGCCGGCGAGCTCCGGGACGGTGCCGGCCGTCTTCGTGGTGCTCGCGTTCGTCGCGGGTGCGGGCGCGGTCCTGGCGGTGCGCCGACTCGGTTCGCGGAGAGCCCATCCCGCGCCGGCGGCCCTCGCGTTCGAGGACCCCGCGGCGGAGCTGCGCGCCCTTCAGCTGACGGTGGAGGAGTGGGCGCGCTCCTCGTGGGGCGTCGCCGTCGGCGAAGGGCCGGAGCGGCTGGTGGCGGCGGGGTGCCCGGCGCGCGACGCCGAGGAGGCCGCGGCCCTGATCCGGGCGTGCGAGCGCCTGCGCTTCGCCCCCGGCCTGGCGAGCCCGGCCGACGCCGTTGCCGACCTGCGCCTCAGGGTGAGCAACCTGCCTCGGGACGGCTCAACTCGACTAAACTGACGCCGTGAGCGCTCCCGGGCCGAGGATCTGCGTCCTGCCGGCGACGGAGCTCGAGGTGTTCCTCGAGCGGTACCGGCACGACACGGGTGTACCGGAGACGATGGACCCGGGGAGCTTCATCGAAGAGGTGCTCCACCGGGCGAACGCGTTCGTGCCGTCGGAGGCCGGCTCCGTGCTCCTCGACCACCCGTTCGAGCGCGCCGGCGACCCGGTCGGGGCCGCCCTGTACTTCATCGCGGCGTTCGGACCGTCCGCGGAGTCGCTGCTCGGCGCGAGCATCCCGACCTCGGAAGGCGTCGTCGGCCACGTGTACCGCAACGGCGAGTCGCACCTCGGCGCGGAACCGCGCAAGGACCCGTTCTTCTACCCCAGGTTCGACGAGACGCACGCGTTCCGAACCGAGAGCCTCCTCGCGGTCCCGATCCGGATCGAGAACAGCGTGTGCGGCGTGCTCGAGATGGTGAACCGTCTCGACGGGAAGCCGTTCGACGAGCGCGACCGGGCGCTGCTCGAGATCTTCGCGTCGTACACGTCGGTCTCGATCCAGAACCTGCTCGACGCGCGGCGGGCCGGGGCCGCGGCGCGGAGCGACGACCTGACCGGGCTCGCGAACGACCGCTTCTTCCACCGGCGCCTCGCGGAGGACCTCGACCACGCCGACGCCGCCTCCGGGCGCGTCGCGCTCCTCTTCATGGACCTCGACAACTTCAAGAGCGTCAACGACCGGCACGGCCACCTGGCGGGCTCGCAGGTCCTCAAGGAGGTGGGATACCTCCTCCGCAGGGCCGTGCGCTCGCCGAGGGTCACGCTCGCCCGCTACGGCGGCGACGAGTTCGTGATCATCCTTCCGGGGTTCGACCTCGAGGCGGCCACCCACGTGGCCGAGGAGATCCGCAGCGCGATCAGCGCGCAGGCGTTCCTCCGCGGCAGGTTCTCGTGGGCGAGCGGTCCGGTCGAGTTCGCGGGTCCGCTCACCTGCTCGATCGGCGTCGCGGTGTACCCCGACCACGTGCCCCGCGTCGGCACCTCCGACCACCGCCGCAACCAACTGCTGCGCGCCTCCGACCAGGCGATGTACGCGGCCAAGGCGGCCGGGAAGGACCGGGTCGTCATCGCCGAGCCCGAGACCGTCACGCCAAAATGACGTCGCCCGCAGCGGGCCGATCCTCGAGTTCTGCCGAAATATGGCACGGATATTGCTCGGTTCCCGAGACGGGCCGGGATCCCGGCCTCTGGAGGGTGCAGTCACATGGACACGACCAATCGTCAGAGGATGCTCTCGATGAGCGCCGTTGCCGTCGGCGCGATGGTGCTCGGCGTCGTTCTCGCCGGCGGGCTCGGCCTCACGCCCAGCGGCCACGCCGAGCGCGGGGCCCCGGCTGTCGCTTCCGCAGCTCCGCTTCCGCCTCCCGCGGGGTACCCCGACTTCGCCACGCTCGCGGAGCGCGTGACCCCCGCCGTCGTCTCGGTGTACACCGAGGACATCGTCAAACCGCAGGACATGCGGCGGTTCCACCAAGACATGGACCCGTTCGAGTTCTTCTTCGGCCCGGGGTTCCCGCGGCCCGACATGCGGCGGCAGCAGAAGCGCACGGGCGCCGGGAGTGGCTTCTTCATCTCGACGGACGGCCTGATCGTCACGAACAACCACGTCGTCGAGAACGCGGACAAGATCAAGGTCCGCCTCGCCGACAACACGGAGCTCGCCGCGAAGGTCGTCGGCCGGGATCCGGCCACAGACGTGGCCCTCATCAAGGTCGACACCAAGAGCCCGACCACGCCGCTCGCCCTCGGTGACTCCGACGCTCTCCGCGTCGGGGAGTGGGTGATGGCGGTGGGAAACCCGCTCGCGATGGAGCACACCGTCACCGTCGGCGTGGTGTCGGCCAAGGGGCGGGCGCTCGGCCTTTCGGAGGCGACCCGCTCGTTCGAGAACTTCATCCAGACCGACGCCGCGATCAACCTCGGCAACTCGGGCGGCCCGCTCGTGAACCTTCGGGGCGACGTGGTCGGCATGAACACCGCCATCAACGCCGCCGGCCAGAACCTCGGATTCGCGGTGCCGGTGAACACGATCAAGGCGGTGCTGCCCCAGCTCAAGACGAAGGGGAAGGTCGTGCGCGGGTTCCTCGGCGTCACGATCACCAACGTGGACCAGAAGGCGCAGGAGGCGTTCAAGCTCCCCTCCCGAGACGGCGCGTTGGTGGAGAGCGTGAACAAGGGCGGCCCCGCCGACAAGAGCGACCTCAAAGCCGGCGACGTGGTCGTCGCGGTGGGCGGTGTGCCGATCAAGGAGACGAGGCAGCTGATCGACCGGGTCTCCGCCACCGCACCCGGCCAGAAGATCGACCTCGAGGTCGTCCGCGACGGCAAGCACGTCACGGTCCCTGTGGTCCTGGGCGAGCGCCCGACGACCGAAGGCGACGAGGCTTCGTCGCCCGCAAAGGAGGACACGCCGTCCTCCAAGCTGGGAATCGACGTCGACGACATCTCGGCCCGCGCGCGGCGGCAGTTCGAGCTCCCGAACGACATCCAGGGGGTGGTGATCACCGACGTCACGGATCTCTCCCCGGCTGACGAGGCCGGCCTGCGGGCGGGCGACGTGATCATGCGGGTGAACTCGCACGACGTCTCGTCGCAGCAGGAGTTCAGCGACGCGATCGCCGGCGTGCACTCGGGCACCATGGTCCGGCTGTACGTCTACCGCGCCCAGACGGATCAGAAGAGCTTCGTGTTCGTGCGGATGCCGTAGCCGAGTCGCAGCCGATTGGGACGGGCCGCCCCTCGTGGCGGCCCGTTCCCTCTTTTCGCGCCGTCGGTCCGGTCACCGGTTCCGCACGTGTAGAATTGCCCCAGGTATGAGCGTGGCAGGTACCGTACTCGCCATTGACGACCAGCCCGAGAGCCTCGCAGCGATGAGGGACGCTCTCCTTCCGCTCGGGTTCGAGGTCCTCGAGGCGAGGGACGGCGAGACCGGCCTCGCACTCGCGCGCGAGCGACTGCCCGACGTGATCCTGCTCGACGTCGTGATGCCCGGTATCGACGGATACGAGGTGTGCCACCGGCTCAAGGCGGACGAGGAGACGAGGTTGCTCCCGGTGGTCTTCCTCACGGGGCTCGACTCGCGCGACGCGAGGCTCCGCGGCCTCGAGGCGGGCGCGACCGACTTCCTCACCAAGCCGTTCAGCCTCGTCGAGCTCGAGGTCCGCGTACGGAACCTGGTGAGCTTCCGCCGACTCACTCAGGACCTCGACGACGCCGAGAAGATGCTGTTCGCCGTCGCGCGCGCGGTCGAGGCGCGCGACGAGGCGACGGGCGAGCACTGCGATCGGCTCTCACAGCTCGCGGCGAGGCTGGCCCGGCACATGGGGTTCGACGCCGAGGCCGAGAAGACGCTGCGGCGCGCCGGCTACCTGCACGACATCGGCAAGATCGCGATCCCCGACGCGATCCTCTTGAAGCCCGCCGACCTCGACGAGGGCGAGTGGGCGGTCATGCGCTCGCACGTCGAGATCGGCGTCTCGATCTGCACGCCCCTGCGGACGCTCCGCTCGGTGCTCCCGGTCATCCGTCACCACCACGAGAGGAGGGACGGCAGCGGCTACCCCGACGGCCTCGCCGGGGAAGCGATCCCGGAGCTGGCCCAGGTGTTCCAGGTCGTGGACGTCTTCGACGCGCTCACCAACGACCGGCCGTACCGCCGTGCGCTGCCGAAGGACGAGGCGCTCGCCATCCTCTCCGAGGAGACCAGGCGGGGGTGGTGGAATCCCGACGTGGTGGGGGCGTTCTCCTCGATGATCGGGCGGCCGTAAGGGCCGCCGGGGGGGTTGACAGGAGCTCGGGTTTGGCACACGGCGGCTTGTGCGCTAGACTGGCGTCCGCGCGCGGCCGCGGAGCCGGTGTGCTTTCCCGGTAGCTCCCCGCACCGTGCGCACCTGCTCGCACGCACCGCTGTCGCGACCTTGCGCAGGCGGCGGCGCGGTGGGCCAAGGAGTTTGACAAGCATGGCAGAAGAGTACAACGACGCTCCCTCGCATCCTGCCCCGGAGCCGAAGGAGGCCGCGGCCTCCGGACGGCGCCGCCGCCCCCGCCGGCGCCGGAGCCGCCGCCACTCCAATGCGAACACCGCGCCGCCGGCGCCTTTCGACGGCTTCCTCTGGCGGCGCGACGACGGCAGGGCGTTCCTCCTCCCGCTCGGGAGCAAGTTCCACCCCACGGGGGAGGACCCGGTCGTCGACCCGAACCTGCTGTCGCGCTGGCACCTCGAGAGCGGCCTCCGCGTGGGCGCCTCCGTGCAGCCCCCGAACGGCAACCAGCGCCCATCCGTCGTGGAGATCAGCGCGATTGAAGGGCTGAGCCCGGACGAGTACCGCCAGCAGGCGATGCCGTTCTCCGACCTGACCTCCATCGACCCCACGCCGCGCTTTCACCTGGAGACCGAGCCGGAGATCCTCGAGCCGCGCGTCATCGACCTCATGGCGCCGATCGGCAAGGGACAGAGGTGCCTGATCGTGGCGCCCCCGAAAGCGGGCAAGACGACGCTGCTCCAGCAGTTGGCGCACGCGATCGCCGTCAACCACCCCGAGGTGCAGATCTTCGTCCTGCTCGTGGACGAGCGCCCGGAAGAGGTCACCGACTGGAAGCGCAACATCATCAAGGGCGACGTGTACGCCTCGTCGTCCGACGAGTCGGTCCAGAGCCACATCGAGGTCTCGGAGATGGTGCTGGAGAGGTCGCGGCGCCTCGTCGAGCTCGGGCAGGACGTCGTGGTGTTCATGGACTCGCTCACGCGGATGTCGCGGGCCTACAACAACAACCAGAAGAGCTCCGGCCGGATCCTCTCCGGCGGCATCGACGCCCGAACGATGGAGAAGCCGCGCCGGTTCTTCGGGTCGGCGCGCAACATCGAGCACGGCGGCTCGCTCACCATCGTGGCCACGTGCCTCGTCGACACCGGTTCCCGGATGGACGAGGTCATCTTCCAGGAGTTCAAGGGCACGGGGAACATGGAGATCGTGCTGACGCGCGACCTGTTCGAGCGTCGCATCTTCCCGTGCATGAACATCCCGCAGTCCGGCACGCGCAAGGAGGAGAAGCTCTACCCTCGCGAGGAGGTCGAGCGGATCTACCTGCTCCGGCGCGCGCTGGCGGCGCTGCCCCCCCACGAGGCGATGCAGGTGCTCCTCTCGAAGCTGAAGCAGTTCCGCACCAACGCCGAGTTCCTCGCCAACATCCAGGCGAACGTCCGCTGACCCCATCGAGGTGCGCGCGGGCGACCGGGTGGCTCACCCCGGCGGCCGGGCCCGCGCCGCGCTGATCGCGGTCTCCTGGGCGGCACCGACACCCGCCACTGCCGCCGGGTGAGCGGACCGCGCGACCGACCCCGTGCGGCTCAGCGCGGGGGTTGGATCGAGATCTTCTTCGTGACGGTGATCCAGGTCTTGACCTTCTTGCCGTCCTTCATCGCGGGACGGTACCGGCTCTGCTTGACGGCGTCGACGCACGCGTCGTCGATCCCGGGGCGGGGCGGCTGGAACCCCCGCAAGAGTCTGACGTCGTCCACGCCGCCCTTCTCGTTGACGAGCACGCGGAGGATCACGTACCCGCTCACCGCGCTCTGGAGGATCATCGCGGTGTGCGGGATCATGACCTTGCCTTCGACCAGGCTCTGGGGCTGGACGTCCACCTGCGAGAAGTCCACGAGGTCGCCCTCGCTCACGGCCGTGCCGAGGCCGGTCGTCACCGGCGCCTGCTCCTGCGGCTGGGCCGCGGCCGGAGCCGCAGCTACCGCGCTGGGCGCGACCGGGGGCTGGGTCGGGGTGGCCTGCGGGGCCGGGATCGTCGGCGGGGCGGCGGTCGGGACCGGGACCGTCGGTGCCGTCTGGAGCGCCAGCTTCGTCTCGGCCTGGGCGGCCTTCTGGCGCGCCTTCGCCGCCTCCGCCTCCTGCTGCTGCTTCACTTTGGCGAGCTCGTCCTCCTTGCGGCGCTGCTCGGCCTCGCGCGCCGCCAGCTCGCGTTGGAGGTTCTGCTGCTCCTCGGCCGAGATCTGCTTCCCTCCGGAGGTCCCGGGCTTCTGTTTCTCGAGCTGCTTCCGAAGCTCCTCGGTCCGCGCCTTCTCCGCCTCGAGCTCCTTCCTGAGCTGGTCCTCCTTCTCCCGCAGAGCCTGCGCGACCTGGGCGTTCAC
Source organism: Thermoanaerobaculaceae bacterium (assembly GCA_035542455.1). Classification (GTDB taxonomy): domain Bacteria; phylum Acidobacteriota; class Thermoanaerobaculia; order Thermoanaerobaculales; family Thermoanaerobaculaceae; genus RBG-13-68-16. Next base: position 1,282 of record DATKLI010000058.1, on the reverse strand, counting down.
GAGCTCCTGCAGCATCTTCTTCTGGGCTTCCTGGTCCACTACGGGGGGGGCGGATGACCGGCTGATGAGCAGGTAGCCGATGACCAGGAGCAGCACGACCGCGCCGGCGATCGCGGCGATCAGCGGGATCCGGTTCGGGCTCGGGGGCGGCTCTGGGGCCGGCGGAGCCTCCACCTTGGGCGGCTGGTAGTGCGCCGCGATGTCGAGCGCCCTCTCCTGCTGGAGCTCGCGGTCCTCCTGCTCGATCTCGTTGCGGTACAGCCTGTCCATGAACAGCGCGAGGTTGAACGTCGTCGGGGAGTAGGCACCGCCGTACAGGAGCTTCTCGAGTTCCTTCTTGAAGTCGGCGGCCGACGCGTAGCGATCCTCGGGGCGCGCGGCCATCGTCTTCCTGAGGATCGCGAGGACGTCCTGCGGGATCGGCCCCTCCTCGAAGGCGAGCGTCGGGTGCTCGAGCGCGGCGGCGCGCGCAGGCGGCTCGGCGGGGAGCGGATGTCCGGAGAGGAGCTGGAACAGGATCGCTCCGAGCGAGTAGACGTCCGAGCGCGGCGTCGGTGCCGCGTTCGCGAGGACCTCCGGGGCGAGGTACGGGGCCGCGAGCCTCTTGATCGAGACGCGATCGAGGTTCGCCCCCAACCCGCGGGCGATCCCGAACCCCGCGACCTGGGCCTCGCCGTCGTTCCCGACCATCACCAGGTGCGGGACGAGGAACCCGTGGACGAGCGGCTCGCCCTGCACGGCGACCGCCGACGCCGCCGCCAGGGCGGACGCGAGCTTCTCCGCGATGAGCAGCGCGTTGTCGATCGCGATCGGGAACTGCTCCTGTGCGGCGCGAGCCAGGAGCTGGTCGAGGGGCTGGGCCGGCACGTAGTCCCACGCCACGAACGGCACCCCGCCCTCGCTCCCGTGCGTTGCGTTCCTCACGACGTTGCTGGCCTTGAGGACCTGGCTGATCTGGTTCGAGGGCCCGATCTCCGCGGTCAGGGCGCCGCGATCGAGGCCAGCCTGGTCGAAGCGCCGCAGCCACACGATCCTCTTGAAGCTGTTGCGCTCCATCTCCCCGGCCCGCCACAGCGTTCCGACGCCGTCCTGGGTGCGCTGTTTGAGGAGAAGGTACTTGCCGAAACTGGAGTACGTGTCGGCCATGGCAGGCCCTCCCGACCTCCACAAACGCTAGCATCCGCCCCTGGGCAGGTCAACGGCCGCGCGAGGCCGCACGCCGCGCCGCAAGGTGGCTTTCCAGAATGAGACGCGCCGCGAAGCCGTCGACGAGCTCGTGCCA
>DATKLI010000057.1:0-20295 GCA_035542455.1 Thermoanaerobaculaceae bacterium | reverse complement strand
GTCCTTGCGCTGTTTGCGCATCAGACCTCGACGCTGCGCGACGGCGCCAAGACGACCGGCGACCGGGCGCTGATCGAGCTGAGCACGATGCGGGCCGCATCCGGGGCGCAGCTTCTCGGACCGTACTCCCGCTTTGGCTTTCACCACCCCGGGCCGCTGATGTTCTACTGCCTCGCCCCGTTCTGGGCGGCGCTCGGTCGGAGCCACGCCGCCCAGGCCACCGGCGCCGTCGCGGTCAACCTGGCCGCGCTGATCGGCATCGCAGTCGGCCTGAGACGGCTGCTTGGGGAGGAACGCTGGCCGCCGGCGCTCGCTGCGCTCGGGCTCTACCTGCTCTGGCTGCAGCCTGCGTTCCTCGTCTCGGTGTGGAACCCCGACATCGTGGTGCTGCCTTTGTGCTTGGCGCTCGTCGCGTTCGCGGCGACGGCCGCCGGAAGTCTCGCGTGGCTGCCCGTGGCGGTGGTCGCGGGGTCATTCGCGGTCCAGTCGCACATCGGTTGCGCGGTCCCTGTGGCGGTTGCCGCAGCGCTGGCCGCTGTTGCTGCTGGGGCCCGAATGCGCCGATTGCGGCGGAACTCCGAGTCGCCGCCATTGCGATGGCGACGGCCCGTCGCTCTTGCGGCTGGACTCGGCGCTCTCGTCTGGTTGCCGGTGCTCATCGAACAGGGCCTCGGGCGGCCGGGGAACGTGACGTTAATCCTGCGGTCCGTCGCAGAGCGGCGGGACGGACAGGCATGGGGCGCGACGCTGCGCCCCCTCGCCGTGCAGATGTGCAGCTTCCTGGGCTCTCCGTTCGGCCTGGCGGCGCGCGCCGACGCGTCACCCCGGGCTACACTCGCCCTTGTCGGTGCGGCGGCCATCCTGCTCACGCTGCTGCTGTTGGCGGCGGTGCGCGGCTGGAGAGATAGTCCGGGCACGTCGGGACTGTGCCTGGCTTGTCTCTTCCTGGCCACCGCCGCGGTGGTCGCAGCGCACGGGATCCCCGGGAACCTCCATCCGTACCTCGTGCGCTGGGTCTCGGCCCTCGGCGTCCTTGGCGTGATTGCGGTCGCGACCGCGGTCATTCCATCTTCGGCGGCTGCTCCGCCGGTCGCTGCGTGGCAGCTTGGTGTTTCCTCGGCACTGATCGTGGCGACGGCGGCGCTCGGTGTGCGGAGCGTCGTTCGCTTCCCGGCGACTGGGGAGGCCGCATGGACGGCGCGGGCCGACCGCCTGTCGGACGCGACGCTCGTGGCGCTCGCGGCACACAGCGTTCGCCGCCCGCACGTTAGGATCTTCGGGGATCACTCCTGGGATCCGGCTGCGGGGATCGTGCTGCAGTGCACGAAGGCGGGCCAGCTGCCAACGGTCGACGACGCGTGGCTCTTCATGTTCGGCGAGCCGTGCCGCCTTCGGGTCGCCGACGACGGCACACTACTGGTCGCGGATCGCGCCGTCGCGACCAAATTCGCAGCGATCCGCGGCGTGGAGGCGGTCGCGACGGCGGGCGACTCGTCAGTGTTCTTGGTCCCGGGTGATCGCCGGCTGCGAGGTGAACTGAATCTCGGGGATCCCGAGGCCGAGCTGTACGTCCGAACCGGGTTCTCGAGCGCCGAGAGCACCCCGGACGGAGGATTCCGCTGGTCCTCCGGACCGGAGTCCGTGATCGTCCTCCCGGGAACGCCGGGGACGCCGCACCGACTCGAAGTGACCGCGTCTCCGTTCGAGGTCCCTGACCAGCACCAGGAGATGAGGGTGTCGGTCAACGGGGTGCCGATCGCGACGGTCCCGATGAGCCGGGGCAGGGCAGCCTACGCTTTCGCGATCCCCGCTGATCTTGTGCGGGCTCGCAACCTCGTCGCGTTCCGCTACTCGCTGGTACGCTCTCCCCACGAACTCGCAGGCGCCGACGACAGGCGGCAGCTGGCCGTTGCCTTCCGCGCGATCTCGTTCGCGCCTGAGCTGTCCCCCTGACGGCTGGCGCACCGACAGCCGCGGCATCCGCAAGGTGAGAACTGCCGGGGTCAAATAAGGGTGTGGGCGGAACGACAGATTAGATATAATATACATTGCGACAGGGAGAGCCCCTATGGCCAAGAAGAGCCCCGACGTCTTCGTCATCGCGTTCACGTTGATCCTGCTGGCGGCGGCTGCGACGTGGATCCTCCCGGGAGGCTCGTACACGCGGCAGAAGGAGATCGTGAATGGGACGGCGAGGGAGGTGGTCGTCCCCGGCACCTTCAAGGTCGAGCCGAGCAAGCCGCAGGTGACGGCGATCGCGCTCGCGCCGATGCGCGGCTTCCTGCGCATGGGCGCGATCGTGGGGCTGATCTTCATCGTCGGCGGCGCTTTCAACATCCTCAACGACACGGGGGCGATCGCGGCAGGGATCCACCTCCTCGTCCGACTGCTCGGGAAGCGCAGCTTCCTGATCATCCCGATCGTGATGACGGTGTTCTCGTTCTTCGGAGGAGCGTACGGGATGGCGGAGGAGGCGATCCCGTTCGCCCTCATCTTCGTCCCGCTCGCCCTGGCTCTCGGGTACGACTCGATCGTCGGGGTTTGCCTCTCGTTCGTCGCCGCGGGCGTCGGCTTCTCGGCCGGGTTCCTGAACCCGTTCACGGTCCAGATCTCGCAGGGGATCGCAGGCGTGCCGCTCGGCTCGGGGATGAAGTACCGCCTCGTGATCTGGGCGCTCGCGACGCTCCTCGCGATCGCGTGGGTGATGGTGTACGCCGCGCGAGTGAAGGCCGACCCGACCCGGTCGGTCATGTACGAGTTCGACCGCGCCCGCCGCGAGGAGCTCGCCGGCGCCCAGGCCGAGAAGGTCGACTTCACCTGGCGCCACGCGCTCTGCCTTCTCGTGCTCGCGGCCACCGTGGTCGGCCTGATCGTGGGTTCGACGGTCTACAGCTGGTACATGGTGGAGTTCGCGGGGCTGTTCTTCGCGATGGGCGTGCTCTCCGGGGTCGCCGCCGGGATCGGCCCGAACAAGCTCGCGAAGTCGTTCATCGCGGGCGCGAAGGACATCGCGAGCGCGGCGCTGATCGTCGCGTTCGCCGGCGGGATCGTCGTGATCCTGGAGGACGGCCACATCCTCGACACGATCCTGTACGGGATGGCCTCGGTGACCTCGCACTTCGGCGGGATCCTGGCGGCGCAGTCGATGTACGTGCTCCAGATGATCCTGAACTTCTTCATCCCCTCCGGCTCGACCAAGGCGGTGCTGACGATGCCGCTGCTCGCGCCGCTTGCGGACCTCTCGGGGATCACCCGGCAGACGCTCGTGCTCGCCTACCAGCTCGGCGCGGGGTTCAACAGCATGATCCTGCCGACGTCGGCCGTCACGGTCGGCACGCTCGCCCTCGCGAAGATCCCGTACGAGCGGTGGGTGCGTTGGAACTGGCCGCTCCAGGCGGTGCTGTTCGCGTTCTCGCTGCTCGCGCTCGTGTGGCCCGCGCTGACGCAGTGGAACTGACAGAGGCGGGAAGATGGGAGACGCCAAGCGGAGGAGGGAGGACGGGAAGCCGAAGAGCAAAGGCGGCAGAGCGGCCCGATCGTTGCTGCCGTGCCGGCGGGGCCCCGGACGCCTGCCTCCCACGTGCGGTTCTAGTTGGTCTTGGGCAGCACGTTGATCGTCGTGCTTCCGGTCCCTTCCAGATACCAGGAGGTGGCGGAGGATTTCGCGGTAACCGTCCGGACGCCGATCGGACCGTCTGCAAGGACGACGATAGGGAAGACTGCCTGACCGTTGGCCGCCGTGGTCTTTAACCAGTATGGCGGGGTTTCCAGCGTGACATCCATGGAGGGAAGCGGAGTGCCGTCGGTGGCTCGCAGCACCCCCACGGTGAACGTGACCGTGTCCCCGACACGTGCGCTCGTTGGTCCGGCCACGCCGACGACGACTGGCGCCTTCTGGACCAAGAGATTGGCCGTCACCTCCTTGGGGTGGACCTCAAGGAGTCCCTCGACACCGTCCGCGATGGCGCTGAGGTAGTAGTGCCCGGGTTGGTCGGTCATCTTGAAGTTGAACGTCGCGACACCGTCGCCATCCGTCGTCGCGCTTCCGAAGGGCCCCTCTTGCCACTTGCTGTAGACCCATTCGCCGAGGCGCAGACGGATCGAGACCCCCGGTACACCCTTGCCGGTTGAGACGCCCGGGAGAACCGGATTCTCCACCGTGAGGCGTGCCACCGCTGTTTTGGTTTCCCCCACCGCCACAGTCACGTCGCCCAACGTGAGTTTCGCCGGCAGCGGCGCCGAAACGACGGTAAAGCCGTTACTGGCCGCGGTGCCGAGGTACATTGAGTCGCCATCGAAGGTGGCTACCAGGGTGTGATTCCCGGCGGTACCGGGTTGGGCGGTCCAGGACCACCTGAAGCCGCCGACTGGAGGCGTCACTGTACCCTGAGGCTGGCCGTCGAGGGTGATCACAACGGCGGCCCCTTCGACGTCGAGGCCGTCGGTCACCCTCATCAGCCTACCCAGCACATACAGGGTTTCCCCGACCGGCACGCGCGCGGTTTCGCCTCCGTTCAGGAGGATGGAGAACTTCGTGGGCGCCCTCACCATAGTGAGCTCGTTCCGGTCCTTCGAGTCGGCGCAGACATCGCTGCCGAAATACCGCGCCACGACGTTCTTTGTCCCGAACGCCTTGACGTAGTACTGGACCAGGGCGGTGCCCGTTCCATCGCTCCTGGCATTCCCGAGGTACTGGTCGTCCACCCAGAAATGGACCGTGTGGTTCGGCACAGCGGTCCCCTCTGGCTTGAGCTTGAGCCTCGCCTGGATCGGGACCGTCTGGCCGAGCGCGCCGCTCTGGCTGAGGAGGTCGAGCTGCGTACCCCGCTTCATCGATTTCACCGCGAGCAGCTGGGGGCCCGGCTCGGCGGCGGGGGACACGGGTCTGAACCCCCGCAGCCCCTCGCTCTCGATGCCGCAGGGAGGTTCGAATCGCGCCCCGGGCGGTACCGGAATCACCGGCCCGGCAGTGGGCGTGGCCGTCGGCTGCGCCACCGGCGCCTTGGGCGGCGGAGCCGCGGACGCCGTCCACGCCACAGTCACGAGAACGATCGCGAGACGAAGGCTGGGGCACCCCATCGTTCCTCCTCGCCGTCGCGCGCACGGACATCCTTTGCGGGGCGGGGAGGGTCACCCACGCCGGTCGTGCCGCTGCGCCGAGCGCCGGCGGCGCTCTCGTGTTCAATCTGGATAACGACGGCACGTCGCGAGAACGCACGAGCCGGCACCCGCCCGGCCGGGCGGCAGGGCACGAGGAAGTGGGGAGATCGAGGCCGGGAGGCGGAAGTGGGTTCGAAGGGGTGCCCGGCGCGCGCCGTCCGCCGACGTTCCTCGTCCCGGTTCCTACTGCCCCGTACCGGTCACTTCTTCACGCGGTCGATATCGAGCTTGCCGAAGTCGAACCCGATGGCGACCCCGCGCCCCGTCCCGGTGAGCGCGAGCGAGACCTCGCCCTTCGTGTAAGCGGCGGCCTGGCCCGCCTTGACGGCGCCGGCGGCGGCCTCGGCGGCCGCGAAGCTCCCGAACACCTCGTCGATCGACTTCACCCCGGAGAACTCGCCCTTGCCCTCGAGGATGTCCATCTTGCCGAACGTCACCCCTCCGCCGTGGACGGTGAGGTGGACGGGAAGCCACTCGCCGTTGTCGCACGTCACCTTGCCGTGCCCGCTCGCCGTCTTGTAGATCGCGGACCACCCCTTGAGCGTGAACGTCATGGAGCACTTGACGAGCGCGGGCTCGCGGGCGGCGGCGATCGAAGGGCAGAGCGCGAGGCCGGCCGCGGCCACGAGAAGCGTGATCTTGCGGGTCATGGAAACCTCCCCCGGCGTGCTCCGCGTCAGAGCCCCGGTGCGGGGCGAGCGGACTCCGCCGGATCCACCTCACCGTAACGCCTGCGGCGCGGCCGGGATTCGCGGAGCGTGTGACGCAGGCCACCCTCCGGTCCCTGGACCCCTGCGCGCGGGGTGAGCCGGGTTCGGGGCGCCGCGCGCCGCCGGGGTGGAAGCCGCGCGTCGAAACCGCCGTTTCCCATGCGGGGTGGCCGCATGGGAACGCCGAGCAGCGTCGTCGCGGCGCGGCAGGTCACACGGGCTGGCTTGACGGGAGTCGAATGGTGGAGTAGCGTCGGTACGGATTGGATTTAATATCTAATCCCGGAGAACCGCGATGCCAGACGAAGCCGAGCTCCCCCCGCACAAGCAGCTGCCTCAGTGGGTTGCCGAGCGCATCCGAAGCGCGATCCTGGACGGGCGGATCAAGCCGGGCGAGTGGCTCCGCCAGGAGCGCCTCGCGCAGGAGAACGGCGTGAGCCAGATGCCGGTCCGCGAGGCGCTCAAGAGGCTCGCCTCCGAGGGACTGGTCGAGCACGTCCCGTACAGGGGCGTGCGCGTGGTCGAGTTCTCGGCGGCCGACGTGGAGGACCTGTACGCCTGCCGCTCGTTCATCGAGGGGATGGCGGCGCGGTTCGCCGCGACCAACATCTCCGATGCGGAGGTCGCCGACCTGAAGGCGCTCGCCACCCGGATGGCGAAGTGCAAGATGCCCGTGGAGCTCCCCGAGTACCGCGAACTCAACCGGCAGTTCCACGGCCTGATCTTCGCGGCGTGCGGCCGCTCATACCTCGTTCGGACGCTCGCGCAGCTGTGGTCCGCGTTCCCGACGATGTTGTGGAGCAACATCCCGCACGTCGCGACCGCGTCCGTGCCGGAGCGCGACGAGCCCGACGTGGAGGAGCACGCCGCGATCATCACCGCGCTCGCAGCCCACGATGCGAGGGGGGCCGAGCGGGCGGTCCACCACCACATCGACTCGGCGGGCAACGCGCTCCTCACGGCGCTGAAGGCGCAGCAGTGAACCTGACTACGACGATGGGCGCCGCGCGGCCGCGAACGGCACGGGCTCGGCGCGTCTCGACTGGAGGATCTCCGATGCGGCGAATCTCGGCTCTCTTCGTCTCGGCGTTGCTTGCGGCGGCGGCGTACGCCGAGGGCCCGGCGCCCAAGGGTAACCTGATCCTGATCGGCGGCGGCGAGAAGCCGAAGGAGGCGATGGCCAAGTTCGTCGAGCTCGCGGGCGGGCCGAGCGCACCGATCGTGGCGATCCCGACCGCATCCGAGGAGGCCGACGCGGGCTCGTACTACGAGAAGCTGTTCCGAGACGAGTACGGCTGCACGAACGTCGTGGCGCTCCCGATCAAGACGAAGGCGGACGCGATGCGCCCCGAGTTCGCGCAGCGCGCCGCCGCGGCGGGCGGGATCTTCTTCGGCGGCGGCGACCAGGTCCGGATCACGAACGCGATCCTCGGCACGCCGGTCGGCGCCGCGATCACGCAGGCGTTCGAGCGCGGCGCCGTCGTCGGCGGCACGTCGGCCGGGCTGGCGTGCCAGAGCGACCCGATGATCACCGGCGAGGGCGACTTCACGGTGATCAGGGCGAACACCGTGGAGCTCAAGCCGGGGTTCGGCTTCTTCCGCGGCGTCATTCTCGACCAGCACTTCATCAAGCGCCAGCGCGAGAACCGCCTCCTCGCCGTGATCCTCGAGCACCCCGACCTCCTCGGCGTGGCGGTGGACGAGGGGACCGCGGTGTGGGTGCGCCCCGACCGGACGTTCACGGTGATGGGCGAGAGCGCGGTCGTGGTCATCGACGCCGCGAAGGCGAAGGTCGAGCGCAACACCGGTGAGAAGGGGCAGGACCGCCTCGGCGTCCACGGCCTCCGGGTGGACATCCTCCTCCCGGGCGAGTCGTACGACGTCAAGACGCGGACGGTGCTGTCGGGCCGCAAGTAAGAGTCGAAAGTCGAAAGTCGAAAGGCAAGAAGGTCGAAAGTCGACAGTCGAAAGTCAAAAGTGAGAGGCGAGAAGCTCACAGCTCACAGCTCACAGCTCACAGCTCACAGCTCACAGCTCACAGCTCACAGCTCACAGCTCACAGCTCACAGCCTCCCTCCCCCCAGGGCGTGCCGGTTCTAGGGTGGGAGGGGGAGCTGTCAGCTGGTCGGGTGTCCGGCGGAGAGCTGTCAGCTTTCGACTTTAGACTTTCGACCGTCCCTACGCCCACACCCCGGGGATCGTGCGCGCGCACTGGGGACACCGGCCGCGGGTCAGGGCGTTCTCCATCACCTCGAACCCGACGCGCCGCACGAGCTGCTTGCCGCACCCGGGGCAGACGGTGTTCTCGCCCGGGTGGCCGGGGACGTTGCCGAGGTAGGCGAACGCGAGCCCTTCCGCCTTCGCGACCTGCCAGGCGCGCTCGAGCGAGGGGATCGGCGTCGGCGGGAGGTTCGTGAGCCGGTACGTCGGGTGGAAGCGCGTGAAGTGCACCGGCACCTCGGGCCCGAGCGTCGTCTTGACCCACCGCGCGAGGCTGCGGACCTCGTCCTCCGAGTCGTTGAGGCCGGGGAGGAGGAGCACCACGATCTCGAGCCACGTGCCGCTCGCCCGGATCACCTCGATCGCCTTGAGCACGGGCTTCAGCTCGCCGCGCACGACCTCCCGGTAGAACCGCTCCGAGAACGCCTTGAGGTCCACCTTCATCGCGGCGAGATGCGGGAGCACGTCCTTGAGCGGCTGCTCCTGGATGTACCCGTTCGACACGACCGTCGAGCGCACGCCCACGCGGCGCCCCGCCGCGGCGGTGTCGCGCACGTACTCCCAGAACACGACCGGCTCCGAGTACGTCGCCGAGAGGAGCGGGACGTTGTTGTTGCGGGCGACCTGCGCGAGCGTCTCCGGCGGCAGGTACCGCGCCGCCACCTGCTCCGGGCGGAACTGCGAGATCTCCCAGTTCTGGCAGAACTTGCACTCGACGTTGCACCCCGCGGTCGCGTACGACAGCGCCTGCGCGCCCGGGAGCACGTGGAAGAACGGCTTCTTCTCGATCGGGTCGAGGTGGACGGTGCACGCCACCCCGTGCACGAGCGTGTGGTACGTGCCGCCGCGGTTCTCGCGCACCCCGCACCCGCCGCGCTCGGCGTCGGCGACCTGACACCCGCGCGGGCAGAGCTGGCACTCGACCCGGCTCTCGGGGAGCTTCCGGTACCACGACGCCTCGCGCGCCGGGAGCTCCTCGGCCGCGATCGGCTCGCCCGGCTGCGGCGGCGCGGTGTCCGCGCGCCGCGCGATGAGCGCGGCCGCCGCGCCCGCGCACGCGGCCGCGGCGAGCTCGCGGCGGGTCAGCGGCCCGCTCACGCCCGAGCCTCCGCGATCGCGCGCGGGTCGCCGACGCCGAGGCCGTAGCGCTCGGCGGTGGCGAGGAAGCGCGGCGGCCGCCCCGCTCTCTCGAGGCTCGGCAGGCCTCGTCGTGCGCGCTCCGCGTCGATCGCCTTCCACGCCCACGCGTCCGCCGCCAGCACGTCCGCCGACGCAGCGATCGTGCCGAGCGGCCACACCGCGTCGGGCCGATACGCCGGCCCGCCGTGGCACTGCGCCGTCACACCGTCGAGCACGACCAGCCGCAGCTTCCCCTTGACAAAGGGGTGGTTGAGGACGTCGGCCACGTACGGGTCGCAGTTGTGGTCGTGGTACTTGTTCGGGTTGTGGATCAGGCCGTACAGGTTCTTGAGGCCGGCCGAGACGCCGGCGAGGTCGTGGTCCTTCACGACACCGAGCGAGATCAGGGCGGAGCAGGTGCTCGAGACCAGCCGTGCGAAGCACGAACCGATCTCCCCCGAGGTCGAGGGCTCGCGCTCATAGTCGTTGTCGATCCCGTAGCACAGGAAGTCGCCGCCGTCGCGGCGGACCGGGAAGCCCGCGCGGGCGAGCTCGCGGCTCGAGCGGTCGAACACGACGATGCGGTGCGGCGGGATCCCGCGCTCGCGCAGCAGCGCCGCGAGCGCCGAGACGACCTCGACGCGGGGCGAGAGCATGCGGCCGCCGAGGGCGTTCACCTTGACGCCGACCGTGTCGCCGGCCGCGAACAGCGACTCGACCGCGGCGGCCGCGGTCGGGAGGCCCGTGCACGCCGCGAGCGCCGCCTCGACGGCTCGCCGCGCCGCCGCGGGGTCGAGCGGCCTGCCGTCGGCCGGCGGTGCGAGAGTCGCGAGCCCGACGCGCCCCTGCGGCCGCGGTGCGGCCTGGGCTGCGCTGCCTCTCCGCGACGAAGCGGCGAGCCCCACCGCCGCCAGGCGCGCGAGCTCGCGTCGCGTGATCGTGCGGGCCATCGAGTCTCCCCCTGCCAGCATACGCCCTGCCGGAGATCTCTGCGGCCGCATGCGAACTGAGAATCCGTCCGTTGTCGGACCGGCGGCCGCGCGACCTAGGGCAAGGTCGACAACGGGCTCGCCTCAGGCGATCAGCAAAGGCACCTCACGTCCGAGACTGGGAAGCCCCATCGTCGGCGGATCGCCGGCCTACTCGTGCTCGCCGAAAACCTGCGCGGTGAACACCTCGAAGCGCGCGCCGCTGCGCCACGCCTCAGGTGAGAGGCCGGCCTTCTGCGAGAGCGCGGACAGGAACGTGTCGAGGTCCCACCCGGTCTCGGTGGCGACCTGGGGGAGGAACACCGCCCGCCTCCCGGACTTGGTCAGGAGCACGCCGTGCGTGCCGAGGACGATCTCCGACGGCCCGGCCACCGGGCGCATCGGGGACAGCACCGAGACCTCGACCGAGACGTCCGGGAGCTCGGCCTCGTCGAGCTCGGGGAAGCGCGGGTCGTGGGCCGCCGAGACGGCGGCCTCGATCACGGCGTCCACCAGCGGCTCGCGCGCCTCCATCGTCCCGATGCAGCCGCGCAGCTTCCCCTCCTTGCGCGCCTTCAGCCCCTTGTTGTTGACGGTCACGAACACGCCGGCCGGCGCGGCGAGGTTCCCCACGATCGGGTGCGCGGCGAACCAGTCGGCGAGCTGCCCGCGGTGCGTGAGGTGGGTCTCCAGCGTGGCGCGTGCCAGCTCGACCACGGACTTCTCCTCGGTCTTGCTGAGCGCGGTGGGATGCGGCGCCGGCGCGTCCTCGCGCCACGAACCCCACGTCCCGGTGAAGTCGACCCCCGCGTACGCGACGACCTGGTTGAGGTCCCCGCTCACGTCCGCGGACGTCGTGACGTCGGCGACGGTGCCGGACCCGTACAGCGCGTGGCTGAGCAGCTCCAGGAGGACGGTGATCGGCCGCGCACCGCAGACCGTGTCGCCGCTCGTCTCGATCTGCTGCGCGAAGCCGTGGGGGTCGATCGCCGCCGCCCTGCCGGCGGTCGAGCGGGCGAGCGCCACGAGCGTCGGCCCGAGCGTGCGATCGGTCGCGAACGGCCTGTACCCGTACGGCGCGCCGTGGTGCGTGAAATCGGACGACGCCACGACGATCGTGCCGGGTCCGACCAAGTCCGCGAGGCGCCGCGCCATCGCGACGGCCAGCGCCCGGTCGGTCGCGTGGCCCACGATGATCGGCACGATCGGGACCGGCCCGACCGTCGCCTGCAGGAACGGCAGCTCGACCTCGAGGCAATGCTCGCGCGCGTGGGCGCTCGAAGGGCCCTGAAACTCCCGGGTGCCGGCGAGACGCGCGACCGCGTCGCGGTCCACGGGCATCTCGCCGAGCGGCGTCGCGAACGCGGTGACGCTGCGGTCCGGAAGCGCGCCGCCCGCGAAACCCTCGTAGTGCGACGGCCCCAGCAGGATCACGCGCGTCGGCTTCGCGCCCGCGAGCGGGGCGAACGCCTTACCGGCCGCGGCTCCCGAGAAGACGTAACCGGCGTGCGGGGCGATCACCGCGACCGGAGGCTGCCCCGCGCCCTTCCCGTTCGCCAGGAAGCCGCGCACCTCGCTTTCGAGGGCTCGGGCGTCGCCCGGGTAGAAGGCGCCCGCGACCGCGGGCGGACGGACCTCGGCTCGCAGCACGTTGGCGATCATGGCCACCCCCAGGATCAGCGCGCGACGGTGCATACCAGAATTGATAAGCCCGCGAGGGCAAAAGCGCAACATCGGATCAGTTCTGCGGACCTCCGGCGAGCAGTCGGTTGAGCGGGTCGCGCGTCTCGCCGACGGAGAAGACGCGGATCGCCGCCTCCTCGCCGACCGGGCACTTGTTCTCGCAAATCCCGCAGCCGACGCACTTGGCCGCGTCCACGCGCGGGCGCTGGAGCCTCCGCGCCCCCCCGTCCCGCCCGGCCTCCTCGACGCTCTCGAGCCAGATCGCCTTGGGGTCGGTGGGGCACATCTCCTCGCACACGATGCACGGCGTCCCCATCGCCCACGGCAGGCAGCGCCCGCGGTCCACGAACGCGGTGCCGATGCTCACCGGCGGCCTGCCGTCGTACCCGGTCTTGCGGGCCGGGGCGAGGCGCGAGATCGCGCCGGTCGGGCACACCTCGCCGCAGCGGGTGCACGCGAACTCGCACCACCCGCGCCGCGGCACCACGACCGGCGTCCAGAACCCCTCGACCCCGGCCTCGGCGATCGCCGACTGGATCGCGCCGGTCGGACACGCCTGCTGGCACAGCGAGCACTTGACGCAGCGCTGGAGGAACTCGGTCTCGCCGAGCGCGCCGGGCGGCCGGAGCAGCCGGGAGTGGGCCGCGCCCCGGCCGCCTCCCGTGGCGCGCAGGAGCGGAGCGACGGCGAGCGACCCGAGCACGGAGCCGAACAGGTACCTCCGCGAGAGGTCGGGCTTCTCGGGCGCGGCCGGCAGCATCGGGAGGGCCCTGTACGTCATCGCGTGCTCGGGGCACCCCGGGAGGCAGTTCAGGCACACCATGCACTCGCCGACGCGGTGGTTCCCGAGCGGCTCGTCCGCTCCCTGGCACGCGAACGCGCACAGCGTGCACGAGGTGCAGGCGTCGCTCGTGCGGTGGATGCGGAAGACCGCGAAGCGCGCGAACACCCCGAGCAGCGCGCCGAGCGGGCAGAACGCCCGGCAGAATAGGCGCGGGATCCAGCGGCTCGCCACCACGATCGCGAGCAGGAGGAAGCCGGCGAGCCACCCCCCCGGCGCGGGCTTTCCGCCCGGGAGCAGCGGCCACACCCCCGAGGCGAGCCCGCGCGCGGCCAGCGAGAGCGGGTCGAGCAGGCCGGTCTGCAGCGTGCCGGCGAGGGCGCCGGTGAGCAGCGCCGCGAGCACGTAGTACTTGATCGCGTACCAGCGCCGGTACCGGTTCACCTGGAGGCTCTCGCGCCGCGAGCGCGGCGACAGGATGCGGCTCGCGAGCTGCTGCAGGGTGCCGAGCGGGCAGATCCACCCGCAGAACACGCGCCCGAAAAGGAGCGTCAGCGCGATCAGCACCATCGCCCAGCCGAGCGCGCCCGGCAGCGTCCCCGCCCCGAACGTCACGCCGATCGCGGAGAGCGGGTCCGCGTGGTGGAACGCGGAGAACGGGAGGTCGCGCGCGTCGCCCGCGGCGAGCCGGGCGAGGAGCCAGAGGAACGCCGCCAGGAAGACGGCCTGGTACAGCACGCGGATGCGGATCGTCCACCTCATGACCGTTGGTCGTGGATCGTGGGTTGTGGATCGTGGGTCGTGGGTTGTGCGTCGAGGCCCGAGATCGGCCGTCCTCTCCCGCCGGGTTGTCGCCCGCGTCGGCCGACTCGCCGCGGTCCGTCGTCTCGACCCACCATCCACGATCCACGATCCACTCTCTTCATGCGGTGCCCAGCTCCTTGACGAGCGCGAGGTCGGAGCGGCCGAGACCGCGCCGCTCGGCCTCGGCGATGAACCCGAGAGTCGAGGGGTTCAGGCCCAGGATCGCGGCGCCCCACGCGTCCGCGAGGACGGCGTCCGTGCCCGCCAACACGGCGCCGACGGCGCGGACGTCGCCCAGGCTCCCGCCGACCGGGCCGTTGGCGGCGAGGACGCGGGTCGCGTCCACCACCGTCAGCGACGGCCGGAACGTCGCGCCGAGCTCGGCCACGGCGCGGTCGATGTCCTGGTGCAGGCGGTTGCGCCCCCGTCCGAGGACGCCGAGCCAGTTCTTCATCCCGAGCGTCGCGCGCGAGAGGCTGTGGTGCTTCACGACCGGGACGTTGATCACGCGGTCGGCGCGCAGCACCTCCTCCGCGACCTCGAGCCCCGCCGAGAGGCCCGGCAGTCCCGCAGGGACCATGCGGAGCGCCGTTCCCTCGAGGACGTCGGCGCCGGCCGCACCGGCTGCGGCGGCGATCCCGGAGCGTGCGAAGCAGCGCCGGGGGTCGTTGCAGGAGACGTCCGTGACGACGACGCGGCGGGCGCCGGCCGCGCGGCACAGCCGCACGAGCTCGGCGACGACGGCGGGGTCGGTGTCGGCCGCCTGCTCGGGGAGGCGGTCCCACCCGATGTTGGGCTTGATCAGCACGGTCTTCCCGGGGCGGACGAACCGCTCCATCCCGCCGAGAGCCGCCACGGCGCGCCGCACGTTGCCGGCGGGGTCGCCGCCGCGGGCGGCGGCGGCCGGGACGCCCGCGGCCGACGGCACGCGCCAGTCCGGGACGGTCGCGGCTCCGGCCGTCGCGGTCCGGCGGTCGTGGAACACCGCTGCGCCCACGCCCACCGCGGCGGCCGCGGCCGCCGTCGAGGAGAGACGGAGCAGCGCCTCGCGCCGCGTGACGCGCGGGACGCCAGGGTCGCTCACGGCTGCACCCGGTGCCACGCTGCGGCGAGCCCGGCGAGCGCCTTCCCGGCGTCGCGCCCCGATCCGAGAGAGGTCAGCTTGAGGTAGTCGCACCCGCGGACCGAGAGCAGCGTCGTCGAGTCGGAGAGGGCGCCGGGAACGCCGCCCACCGGCTGGGCCGCGGCGGGGCGCTCGGCGTCCATCTGGCCCGTGGCGCCGCCGACGGCGCTGAAGCGGTAGACCTCCGCCGTGATGTCGAGCGCCTCGGTGCCCGCGGGCGCGAACGTGTACGTCGCGACCACGCAGCGCTCGAACCCCCGCGACAGGTACGCCTCGGCGGCGCCGTCGATGTACTCGTACAGCGTGTCGCGGTCGTACGAGGAGGGTTCGGAGCGGCCGGTCGCGCCGGCCGCGCCGGCGTCCGGAAGCGTCGGCCCGGCCGTCGCGCGGAGCGCCGCGAGCACGGCGGCGGGGTCGTCGCGGACCGCCCGCCCCCGCACCACGAGCCAGACGGCGATACCTGCCAGCGGCAGGAGCAGCAGCGCGTGCCAGGCTCGCGGTCGCGTCACGGGTCGCACCCCCCGCCGCATACGCTAGGCCGCCCGCACGGGTGCGGTCAAGGGAAGCGGGGCCGGCCATCGCGCGGGAATGGACTGGGTCCACTTCGCTTTGACAGGCCTAGGGAAGTTGGTTAGATTCGCGCTGCTGGCTGCTCGAGGGCTCGTTGTAGCGGATCGATCGTCGTGGAGGCACTGGGGTGACGGATGCAGCAGCCGGGCCCGCGGTCCCGGCGTGAGTCCGTGGCATTGGTTGGGAGGGTTCCACGATGTCGATTCGAACGCGTTGGACTGGTCCGGTCCTGACTGCAGCGGCGCTCCTCCTGGGCGGCGAGAGCGCGCGCGGCGCGGCCGGCGGTTTCCACCTGGTGAACAGGACTCTCACTCCGAAGCGGGCGCGGGCCTCCGCCGTCACGGGAGCCCCCGCCGGCGACGCCTACGCCTCGCTCGTCCGGCAGGGGTACACCGTCGAGCCCGACGGGCGTGTCGGCGCCATGGTCGAGCTGGCGGACCCGCCAGCGGTGGAAGTGTTCCTGCGGAGCCGGCAGGCGAGCGCCGCGGCGGCAGGAGGCGGCGCCGCGTCGCAGCAGGCGGCGGCGACCGTTGCGGCGGTCCAGGCGCACATCGCGCGGCTCGACCAGCTCCAGCAGGACATGCTGGCCACGCTGACGGGGCCGGAGATCGGCGCCGACCCGATCTACCGCGTCCAGCGCGTCTACAACGGGATCGCCGTGCACGTGAGCCCGGCGTCGCTCGACCTGATCCGGGCGCTGCCCGGCGTCAAGGCCGTCCACCCGCTGGTGCCCAAGCGGATGGAGAACTTCACGTCGGTGCCGTTCATCGGGGCGCCGCAGGTGTGGGGCGGCCTCGGCGGCGGAGCGACCGGGACAGGGGTCAGAGTCGGCGTGATCGACAGCGGCATCGACTACCTGCACGCCGACTTCGGGGGCTCCGGCAACTACCGCAGCGACAACACGTACACGAGCTCGAGCTGGCCCAAGAACGCCAAGGTCGTGGGGGGCTACGACTTCGCCGGCGACAACTACGACGCCTCCGGGACGAGCGCGTCGGCGACCCCCACGCCCGACCCGGACCCGATGGACTGCAACGGCCACGGGAGCCATGTCGCCGGCACGCTGGCCGGCTACGGCGAGAACGCGGACGGCTCGACGTTCGCCGGGCCGTGGAACACGGCGACGCCGATCTCGACGTTCGGGATCGGGCCGGGGGTCGCGCCTCAGGCGCAGCTGTACGCCCTCAGGGTGTTCGGGTGCAGCGGCTCGACCGACCTCGTGACGAAGGCCATCGACTGGGCGATCGACCCCAACGCCGACGGCAACTTCGCCGACCGCCTCGACGTCATCAGCATGTCGCTCGGCTCCGAGTACGGCGAGCCGGACGACGCCGACACGCAGGCCGCCGAGAACGCGGCCCAGCTCGGTGTGGTCGTCGTCACGGCGGCGGGGAACTCGGGGGACGCGTACTACGTCATGAACTCGCCGGCCAACTCCGGCCGCTCGATCGCGGTCGGCGCGACCGGCGACCCGGGCGTGATCTACGCCGACCTCCGCGTCAACTCACCCGACACGATCGCCGGCGACTACTCGGGCCAGCCCGCGGCGTTCGGCCCGTCTCTGCCGGTGACGCCGATCACCGGGCCGGTGATCTACGCGAACCCGACCAACGGCTGCTCGGCGTTCACGAACGCCAGCGCCGTCAAGGGCAACATCGCGATCGTGGACCGCAACTACCTCGCCGCGAACCCGTGCAACTTCACGGTCAAGGTGAAGAACGCGCAGAACGCCGGGGCGGTCGCGGTGATCGTCGCCGACGACGTGGCCGAATCGTTCCTCGTCTCGATGATCGGCGACGACCCGACGATCACGATCCCGTCGTTCTTCATCTCGCTCGCGGACGGCCAGACGATCGAGGGCGAGCTCCCGACGCCGGGCGTCAACGCCACGCTGATCAGGGTGGACATGGCCGACACGATGGCGTACTTCTCGTCGCGCGGGCCGCGGTCGGGGGACGCGCTGCTCAAGCCCGACATCGCGGCACCCGGCCTCGAGATCTTCTCGGTGGCGGCGGGTACCGGGAACGCCGGCGTCTCGCTGGACGGCACCTCGATGGCGACGCCGCACGTCTCGGGCGTGATGGCGCTGCTGAAGCAGCTCCACCCGACGTGGACCGCGGAGGAGCTCAAGGCGCTGGCGATGAACACGGCGGCTGACGACGTCACGGTGTACGCGAACGCGACCCCGCCGTACGTCGGCACCGGCCGGACCGGCGCCGGGCGCGTCGACGTCGCCGCGGCGGCGACCGCGCAGGCGGTCGCGTTCGACGCGGACGACCCGGGGATCGTGAGCGTCTCGTTCGGCGCGCTGGAGGCCTCGGGACCCATTACCGCGACCAAGAACGTCACGGTGGAGAACAAGTCCGGGGACTCCCAGACGTTCACGCTAGGATTCACACCGTTCTCGACGATCCCCGGCGCCTCGTTCTCGTTCCCCGGCGGCACGAGCGTGACAGTCCCGGCGGGGGGCGCGGCGACGTTCGCGGTGCAGCTCAACGCGGACGCCTCGGCGCTCAGGCACTCGATGGACCCGAGCATCAGCACGACGTCCGAGGGCTATCCGCGGGCGTGGCTCTCGGAGGAGGACGGCTACCTCACGCTGACGCCCGCCTCGGGCCCGGCGCTCAGAGTGCCGGTGTACGCGGCCGTCCGGCCGGTCTCGGCGATGTCGTCGCTGCAGCCGACGCTCGGCCTCTCCGGCACCTCGGGTACCGCGACGCTGGACCTCACCGGCCGGGGGCTGGCGACCGGCACCGCGTATCCAACCGACATCCTGTCGCTCGTGAGCGCGTTCGAGCTGTTCGAGGACAACCCGGACCCCTCCACCAGCGACGCCCGGTACCTCGGGGTCGCGAGCGACTACCAGTACGAGGTCGCGAACGGCAAGGCCCTGGCCGACTCCACGATCTACTTCGGGATCGCGCTCCAGCAGCCGTGGTCGAGTCCGGTGCCTGTGATCGCGGACGTCTACATCGACACCACCGGCGACGGCAAGCCCGACTACGACGTCACCGTGACGGACCTCAGCGTGTTCTCGGGGAACCCGGTGTACGACGACGTCTACATCGCCTCGCTGTGCAAGATCTCGTCCTCGACGTGCAGCCTGCTGCCGATGAACGGCGTCACGCCGGACGTGCTCGACACGGTCCCGATCGGCACGAACGTGATGGTGCTGCCGGTGGCGGCCTCCGACCTCGGCCTCACCGCCTCGAAGAGCCGGTTCACCTTCTACTTCAACCGCTCGACCGGCACCCAGGTCACGCACACGTTCGACCCGGCTCACCCGGGGCTGTCGTTCGGCGGCCCGTTTGCCGTGAGCGGCTCGGGGCAGCCGATCTTCCCGGACCTCCCGACGGGGTCGATCCAGGTCACCTACAGCCAGCCAGACTACACGGCTGACGCGGCGACCGGGATCCTGCTCCTCCACCACCACAACGCTGCCGGGAGCCACGCGGAGACGGTCGCGACCCAGTTCGGGGCGTGCACCGTGACCGGGAGCGCCTCCGTGCCGGCCTCCGCGGCGCCTGGCGACCCGGTGTCGTTCCAGGTGAGCGCGAGTTCCACGTGCGGAGGCACAGCGACGTACCTGTGGGACTTCGGCGATGGGACGGGCACATCGTCGTTGGTGAACCCCACGCACGTCTACGCGCAGGCCGGCACCTACACCTGGCGGGTGGTGATCTCGTTCAGCAACTTCTCGGTCACCTCGACCGGGACGATCACGATCACGCGTCCCGCCAGCGTGGTTCGCCGGCGCCTCGTCCGCGCTTCCTGAGCGGCGCGGCGTACATCGACGTCGGGACCGGGCTCGTCCCGGCCCCCTGCCGTATTCGCGGTGCCGCCGCCCGGGTGCTCGCCGCGGAGGGATCGTGTTGACGGCGCGGCGACCGGCCCGATACGATGCGCCAGCTTCGCAACGTCGGGTCGAATGCACGCGGCTCCCGTCCCGGAGGGTGGAGTGACCGATCGCACCGCCGTCTCGCAGGAACGCTCGTCCGGCTTCGTCCGCGGACTCGGTCTGCTGGACGCCACCATGGTCGTAGCCGGCTCGATGATCGGCTCGGGCGTGTTCATCGTGTCGGCGGACATCGCCCGCCAGGTCGGCTCCGCGGGGTGGCTGCTCGTCGTCTGGATCGCGAGCGGCGTGCTTACCGTGGTCGCGGCGCTCTCCTACGGAGAGCTCGCCGCGATGATGCCGGAGGCCGGGGGGCAGTACGTCTTCCTGCGCGAGGCGTACTCGCCGTTCTGGGGGTTCCTGTACGGGTGGACGCTGTGCCTGGTGATCCAGACAGGCACGATCGCCGCGGTCGCCGTCGCGTTCTCGCGCTACCTCGGCGTCCTGGTGCCCGCCGTCTCGCCGACGAGCTGGATCGTGCCCCCGATCGACGTCTCGACGAGCTACGCGGTGAGCCTCTCCACGCAGCAGCTCGTGGGGATCCTGATGATGGTCGTGCTGACGTGGAGCAACACGCGCGGCCTCGCGCTCGCGAAGTGGATCCAGAACGTCTTCACCTCGACCAAGACGCTCGCGGTGCTCGCGCTCATCGTGGTCGGCGTCGTGCTCGGGTCGAACGGCGCCGCGATCCGCGCCAACTTCGGCGCCGCGTGGACACCGCGCGCGGCAGCGCCGATCGTTCCCGACTTCTCGTTCGTGCCGGTGGTGACCGCCGCGTCGGGGCTGTTCGGCCTCGTCGTCGCGCTGTGCGTCGCTCAGGTCGGGTCGCTGTTCTCGTCGGACGCGTGGAACAACATCACGTTCGCCGCCGGCGAGGTGAAGGACCCGCGCCGAACCCTTGCGCTCTCGATGGCCGCGGGGACGGCGCTGGTCGTGACGCTGTACGTGCTCGCCAACCTGGCGTACGTGCTCACCCTGCCGCTCGAGGCGATCCAGCACGCCGCCGACGACCGCGTCGCCACGGCCGCGCTCCAGACGATGTTCGGGCCCGCCGGCGCCGTGATCATGGCCGTCGCGATCGTGATCTCGACGTTCGGCTGCAACAACGGGCTCATCCTCGCGGGCGCGCGGGTGTACTGGGCGATGGCGCGCGACGGCCTGTTCTTCCGCGCGACGGGCGGGCTCAACCGCCGGCACGTCCCCGCCGTCGGCCTGGCGCTGCAGTGCGCCTGGGCGTCGCTGCTCGTGCTGCCGCGCACCCG
>DATKLI010000056.1:0-2526 GCA_035542455.1 Thermoanaerobaculaceae bacterium | reverse complement strand
AAGCTCAGGTCGGAGGGCACTCCGTGCTGGAGCGCGCCGTGGCCGCGGTCCGGGGGCCGTTCCCCGCGGCACCGCTCGCGCTCGTGGTGCGCGGCGAGCATCTCGAGCAGGCGAGGGCCCGATGGGAGGCGCCGGGCGTCGTGGTCACGGCGGGCGGCGAGCGGCGGCAGGACTCCGTCCGGAACGGGTTCGTGGCCCTCGACCCCGACGACGACACGGTCGTCGTGATCCACGACGGCGCCCGGCCGTTCGTCCCCCCGGACGACGTGGGTCGGGTGGTCGCCGCAGCGGCCGAGACCGGAGCGGCGCTCCTTGTCGCGCCCGTCGTCGACACGGTGAAGCGACTGCGGCCGGACGGCACGGTGGAGGCCACGGTACCGCGCGACAAGCTGGCGCGGGCGCTCACGCCGCAGGCGTTCCGTGCCGGTGTCCTCCGGAGTGCCTGGGAAGCGGCGGGCGATGCGTTCTGGACGGACGAGGCGGCGCTGGTCGAGCGGCACGGGAAGCCCGTCGTGGCGGTTTCCGGCGACGCGCGGAACGTGAAGGTCACGCACCCGGACGACCTCGCGGCGGTCGCCGGTGTGCTACCCCGCCGGACGCGGGTCGGGAACGGGGTGGACGTGCACCCGTTCGCTCCCGGGCGTCCGCTCTGGCTGTGCGGTGTCCAGCTCCCGGGCGAGACCGGGCTGGCGGGCCACTCCGACGCCGACGCCGCCCTCCACGCCGTCACCGACGCGATCCTGGGGGCGTGCGGGTGCGGCGACATCGGCGAGCACTTCCCGCCGACGGACGAGCGGTGGCGCGATGTCCCGTCCAAGGTGTTCGTCCGGCACGCGGTCGCGCTCGCCGCCCGGCGGGGGTGGCAGCTGGCAGGGTGCGATGTGACGGTGCTCGCCGACACGCCGCGCCTCGCGCCGCACCGCGCCGCGATGGTGGCACGCCTCGCCGAACTGCTCGACCTGGCGCCCGAGGACGTGAACGTCAAGGCGACGACGTGCGAGGGGATGGGGTTCGTCGGGAGGAGGGAGGGAATCGTCGCCTTCGCTCTCGTCACGCTCGAGCCCGCGACGCACCACTGATGCGCCGGCCACCGCCTTCGCGAGCCACGATCCGCGACCCACGACCCACGGCCGTCGGTGCCGAATGGATCGTCGGCTTCCACGCGGTTCTCGCGGCGGTGGAGCGCGAGGCCGCACGCGTCGAGGTGGTATGGGTCGCCGAGGGGACCGGTGGTCCGAGAGCGCGTCAAGTGCTCGACGCGGCGCGGGCCGCCGGGATCAGGTTCAGAGCGACGCCGAGGCGGCGGCTGGACGAGGTGGCGGGAGGTGCCGCTCACAACGGGTTCGCGGCACGGCTCGCGCCGGCTCCGTTCGCCGATCCGTCGTCGCTGTTCGTGCTTGGTGGGCCCGCGTGCCTGCTCGGCCTCGACGGGGTCGAGGACGGCCACAACCTGGGTGCCGTTGTGCGCAGCGTCGCGGCGTTCGACCTTGCGGGGGTCGTGGTGGCGGGCCCACACCCTCCGCCGCTGGGAGGGGCCGCCGCCAAGGTCGCTGCCGGGACGCTGCCTCTCGTGCGGATCGCCCACGTGGGCTCGCTCGGCGACTTCGCGCTGGCCGCGAAGGACGCCGGGTTCTGGGTGTACGGGGCCGAGGCCGGCGGGACGGCTCTCGACCGACTTGACTTCCCGGAGCGGCTCCTCCTGTGCCTGGGCGCGGAGGCGGGGGGACTCCGGGCGAAGACCCGCAAGGCGCTCGACGGCACCGTGTCGATCCCGATCGCCGGCGAGGTCGAGTCTCTCAACCTCTCGGTGGCGGCGGGGATCCTCGCCTGGGAGTGGCGCCGGCGGCACCCTCGCGGGGAAAGTTGACAGTTAACAGTTGACAGTCAAAGACTTCGGGGCCGAGCGGCGGGGTACCCGAAGGTGTGGCGCGGCGGCAGAGCTGCGGCGCGGCAGGTTGAAGCTGTCGGCTGTCAACTGGGAGGTCGGGTGGGTGGAGACTGTCAACTGTCGACCGGGTGGGCGGGAGGGACGTAAGCGCCGCTTGCATTTCCGGCGACTCGTGATATCATCTCCGTCCCCCTCCGGGGTAGGTGTGCGCCGAGGGGAGATCTTTGGCAGAGAGGACGGACGGGTGCTCGTTCCCGCGCAGGCTGGCGTAGCTCAACTGGTAGAGCAGCGGATTTGTAATCCGCAGGTTACGGGTTCGAGTCCCATCGCCAGCTCCAGTGAGCAGACGCAGCGTTCGCACGGCCGGGGGAGCGTCGACGGCGGTTTCGCGCGTGCGGGTGTGGCCGAGCGGTCAATGGCAGCAGACTGTAAATCTGCCGGGCAATGCCCTACGGTGGTTCAAATCCATCCGCCCGCACCACCTTCCTTGCGACTACGCGGGAGTAACTCAGGGGTAGAGTCACAGCCTTCCAAGCTGTTGGTCGCGGGTTCGAATCCCGTCTCCCGCTCCAATGCTTTGCAGGCTCAACCGTGGGCCCAGGTAGCTCAGGCGGTAGAGCACGTCCTTGGTAAGGACG
>DATKLI010000055.1:0-13256 GCA_035542455.1 Thermoanaerobaculaceae bacterium | reverse complement strand
ACGACGACGCCCTCGCGCTCCGCGATCTCCAGCCACACCGCGAGCGGCGAGGGCTTTCCGTTGAGCCCGAGCGCCTGCTCGGCACTCCCGCCGTGACC
This sequence comes from Thermoanaerobaculaceae bacterium, assembly GCA_035542455.1. Lineage (GTDB taxonomy): Bacteria > Acidobacteriota > Thermoanaerobaculia > Thermoanaerobaculales > Thermoanaerobaculaceae > RBG-13-68-16. Next base: position 13,158 of record DATKLI010000055.1, on the reverse strand, counting down.
GTGGAAGACGAGCACGAGGGGACGCAGGCCGGACGCCCGCCGGTTCGGCCTCGCGATGAGATAGCTCCTCGGCCCGTCCGTGGTGACCACGCTCGCCCGCTCGACTTCGGCCCGACCCAGCGCCGGGATCGCGGCACCAAGCAGCGCCGCGACCGTGAGCCCGCCGGCCGCGACCGCGGAGGCGGCGGGGCGAGGACGCCCGCCGCTCACACGCTCTCCTCGAGACGCCTCACCACCTCCGCGGCGTCGGCAGCCCGGTCCTCCGGAACCAGGATCCTGGTGCACGTCGCGATCCCTCCGCGGTCCTGGAAGTCCCTCGCGTCGTCGAGGAACTGGAACGCCTGGATCCCCGCGGCCCGGAGGGCCGCCACGAACGCCTCGGTCTCGTCCGGGTAGTCGAACGCGGCGAGCGCGACCAGCAGGCCGCGCGGCCGCGGCTCGGCAGGGCACTCTTCGAGGTCCTCGGCGGCCGGCGGGCGGACCCCGGGCTCCGCGACCGGCTCGTCGGCAGGCCACTCGGCGACCAGCGGCGTGCCGCACTTGGGACACACCGTCACCGTCTCGACGTACTCTCCGGGAACGCCGTCCTCGGCGAAGTCTGGGCACTCACGGTTTGGGCACAGCACCGCGACCTCCTCGACGCCCGCGCTCCCCGCGTGCGCAGCGATGGTGCGCCGTCCGCGGGAGAGCGGGCCTCACTCGAGCGGCCACTCGAGGCCCAGCGAGCGGGCCCGCGCCCGCAGGCGCCCGTGGAGCGCGCGGATCGTCCCGAACACCTCGTCGTCCATGCGGCGGTGTGTCGGGTAGATCCCCCACGCCATTCGCGCCGGCGCCCCGAAGTAGATGCCGCCCACGAACGCGCTCGCGAGCGCCTCGCGCCCCGCGAGCAGCAACGGCAACATGAGCCCGACCGACGACGCGCCCGGCCCGACGTACGGCAGGTGCCCGAGGTCGCGGACCTTGAAGTTGCACTGCCGTGCCGACTCGGTCAACCGGCGGCAGAGAGTCCGGTCGGGCCGCTCGAGGTCGTCGAACGCGACCACCTCGGTGCTGTGCGGCCCGTACGCCGCGCCGCGGCGCGCGACTGCGTCCTCCACGCCGTCGTGCCGCGCGGCGGACAGCGCACGCCCCCACATCACGCCGAGGCCGAGGCCCGCAATCCGCTCGGGGGCGATCCCGGCCCCGGAGAAGCGCCCCGCTGCGTCGGTGTTGGTGTCGCGAAACGCCGCGTGGGCGAGCCACTCGATCGGGTCCGACACCACCAGGAGGAGTCCGGCGAACCCGGCGCGCTGCGCCTCGGCCAGGAAGCCGCGCAGGATCGCGCGGTTGGGTTCGAACTGGACCATCCGGACGTCGCCGCGGGCGCCCAGCGGCGGGACGCCCTCGGTGGCCGCGAACAGAACGGCGTCGCACCGGTCGAACATCTCGTGCGGCGTCGCGGCGCTCACGGTCGGCCTCGCGCCCGGCGCCCGCCAGGCGGCGATCGACCCCAACTCGAGGACCCAGCGCTGCTGGTTGGCGGCGTCCACGTCGTGCACGAGCAGCTCGCGAACACCAGACCGCCCGCTCGGCGCGGCGGCGAGCAGGGTTGCGGCAACCCCCCCGACCCGGCCGAGACCCGCGAGCCCGACGCGCCACCCGCGCCGCTCTCCGGGCGCGGCAAGCCGCTCGAGATACCGCGCGACACCGGGAGCGCCCGCCAGGTACCCCCAGTTCCGCCGCCGCGGCGCCCCCCGCCGCACCGACTCGACCCCGAGCCCCACGTCGAACCACGGCGGCGTGATCCACGCCTCGGCGCGCGGGTCGCCCGGGCGGGGCTCGAGGACGATCTCCGGGTCGGGACAAGAGCGGCGGCGAGCGCCCCACCCCAGCCGTTCCGCGGTGACGGGGTCGCCGGCGAGCGCGGCGGCGCCCTGGCCGAAGAGCTTCAACGCCCCCTCCAGCGGTCGCGGTGCGCTGCGTGAGTCTCGGGGTGGAGGCGCGCGAGCGCCTCGAGGTCCTCGCCGATCAGCTCGCTGGGGAAGCGGTCCCGCGGCGGCAGGAAGCCCTGCGGCAGCGGCGGGCAGCGCGGCGTCCGCACCACGGCGCCCAGGTCCTGGACCGACAGGAGCCGGCCCTCGCGTTCCCGGAACGCCTCCTCAAGAGCGACGAGCAGCGCACGCGCCTGCCGCAGCGCGAGCCGCGAGAAGTCGAGCGCCTCGGTCCCCGCGAGGCCGAGGTGATGGGGGTGGTGGTACGGCAGGCAGTCGTTGAGCGACGGCAGGAGCGACCCCGTCTCGAGCGGCTCCCGCCCCAGGATGCTCCACCCCCCGACGTACGGTGCGACGGCGCTCTCCCGCAGGACGCCCTGCCAACCCGGCAGCACTGCGACGCAGCGGTGCGGGATCCCGCGCAGCTCGAGCGTGGCGCGCACCGACGCGTTCGTCACACCCACGAGGACCTCGCGCACCTGGAGACCGACGCGCGCCGCGGCGTCCACGACCTGGACCACCGCCTCGGCGCTGTCGAGGAAGGGCGCGAGGACGATCGCGTTCCGGGCCAGCTCACGGGCCACCGCCAGCTGGAGCTCGAGCGCGGGGCTCCCCACGAGCGGGAACGTGCCGGCCTCGTACCCCTGCCACGTCAGGAACCTCTCGAGGTCGACGGCGAGGGTCGGACAGTTCCCGACGATGTCGCGGGAGAACTGGCGCCCGAGCCCCAGCGTCACCCACCGCCGCCCCTTCGGCTGGTCGCCGAGGCTCTCCTTGGCCCGCTCCACCAGGACGCGCTTGAGGTGCTCCTCGTGCAGGTGCAGAAGGGCGCTGCCCGGCGTGACGCTCGAGAAGAAATCCGCCAGCGCCCGCCTCGTCTCGGCGAGCGCCGCGCGTACCCCGGGGGCTGTAGCGAACGGAGGCTGCAGCACGCTCTCGACGTCCCACAGGAGGACGAGCGGGTTGGCGAGGCCGATGACTGCGAGCGACCGCGAGCGCGGCGCCGCCCCCGGCTCGGGCAGCGCCGCGCCGACCTGCCGCAGCGCGTCCCTCACGACCTCCCCCGCCTCCGGGCCGAGCGGGACGAGGCCGAACAGGAGGCCGGCGTCGAGCCACCTCAGCAACGCCTCCGAGAGGAGACCGTGCAGCGGCTCGCCGCCGGGCAGTTCGACCGCCAGACCCACCGACTCCACGAGCGCGCCCTCGCCGAGCAGTCGGCCCTCGACGGGCAGCGCCAGCCTCTCCTCGCCCAGGATCACCGGGAGTGCGGCGGCCGTCACGTTCCGCCAGGCCAGCGCCGACGCCGTCGGCGTGCCGCCCACTCGGGTCTCGAGCACGAGCTCGGTCCTCTCGCCCGGCGCCGCGTTCGGCGGCTCCCCGCTGCCGACGCCCGGAAGCGGCCGCACGCCCTGTCGTGGCCGCGCCCGCCCGGGGCCGACCGACACCGTGGACTCCGGCGGCGGAACCCGCTGCTTCTGGGCCGGGTAGTTCACGTAGAGCCGGCGTTCCACGAGCGTGCGCGCCACGAGCGGGTGGCAGAGCGCCTCGAGGTCGTCGCGGCGGTCGAGCGCCGCCCGCAGCGACGTGGACGACAGCGAGCGCACGCGTTCCGGGGCCGGGACCACCGCCACGCCGCCGCGGAACTGCCCGATCCTGTCGAGGAGCCCCTCGGGCTGCGCGTCGTCTCTCATCACGAGCAGGTGCGGGAGCTCCCAGATCTCCCTCGCCGGCGCGGCGTACGCGCTCGCCCCGGCCAGCACGTCCGACCCGACGACGAGGATCAGCTTCCTCTGGCGGAACGCGCGCCGCAGGTGCGCGAGACCGGCTGGGCTGGCCAGGTTGACCGGCGGGCGGAACGGAGCGAGGAACGCCTCCGGCACCGCCGCGAGCGCCATCCACGCGAGGTCCTCCCGCAGCTTGCGGGGCAGCGCGTGCTTCCGCCACGAGTAGTCGTCCATCTGGACCATCGCCTCGTCGGCGTTCTCGAGCGCCTTCGTGACGACGGCCTGGTGGGCGCCCGTGAACGGGTCGTACGTCCCCGGGATGAACGCGACGGACGGATGCTCGGGAAACGCGAGGGCGGGCCTCAGCGAGGCGACGGCGCGGTCCAGGTGGTTGAGAGCCGAGGCGACGAGGAAGAACCGGACGCGGTCGCCCGGCCTGTGCGTGACGAGCGAGAGGAACTTCTTGGTGGACAGCGCCAGGAACGCGCGCAACCGGCCGTCGTCCCGGCGCGCCCCCGAGAGCCGGTCGAGCACCATCGCGACCTGCGCGAACCCTTCCGCCGCCGTGGCCGTGCGCGACTCGGCGAGCGCCCCCAACAGCATCCCGGAGAGCCGGCGGAGGACGTCGCTCCGAAGACGCGTCACCTGGACGGACAGGAGGATCCAGCCGACGGTCTGCAGGAGGAGGCGCTGCAGGGGCTCGGTCCCGCGCCGGACGTTCCCCTCGATGTCGTCGAGCGCCTCGAGGAACTCCTGGTCGGGGAGGCTCGCCAGCACCGACCCGAGGAAGCGGGGGATGTACCTGGTGACGGCCTCGATGTCGAGCTCCAGCGAGCGCAGCAGCTCGACCGTCAGGTCGTTGCGCTGGGGCACGGTCAGGAGCGGGAGGAGCTCGAGCAGGCACCGCCCCGCGTGGAAGCGGGTGCCCTCCACCCGGCTCACCTTGAGGAGGTTGGCGAAGTGCGAGGCGACCTCGTTGGCGAAGTACGACCCCGGGTCGCGGTCCTCCTCATGGCGTGCCCGCGCCGAGACCGTGAGGTAGTCGCAGTTCACCTTCTTCTCGACCCAGTCCACGCGGCTCTTGAGGTTGCGGAGGAAAACCTCGCGCACCGGATCGCGCCCCTCGACGCGCAGCTTCCGGCACCTCTCCGCGATCTTCCCCAGGCCGCACGCCGTGGCGAGCTCTTGGAGCAGGAAGAGCTCGGCCACCAGGTACCGGTCGCCGATCCGCTCCGCGATCGCCTCGACCCTCGCCCGGAGCGCAGCCCGGAACTCCGAAGCGCCTCCGCCGTCGCGGGCGAGCCTGAGCAGGAGGCGCCACGCCATCAGCCTGGTCGCCGCCACCGGATGGTCGCACCACGCCTCGGCGAACGCGAGCAGGTCCGGCCTCTCCTCGGGCGGGATGAGCTCCATGCTCGCCTCGAGCGCCTCGCAGACGTACAGTCCAACGAGCGGACGCCGATCCCCCACCCTCTCCGCGAAGCTCGCCCTGATCCGTCCCCACGCCTGGGCCTTCAAGCCGGGGTCGGCGCGGCGCAGGAGGCGCCGGACCACGATCGGGACGGCGTACAGAACCCGCTCCGTCGGCGCCATGTCCTCCTCGGGGTCGGCCTTGGCACGGTCGAGGAGCGCGAGCACCCGTCCGAGCTCGTCGAGGACGGTCCGCTCAGGCCTTAGGACGACACCCTCCGGCAGGTCCTTGCGCCAGAAGTCCTCGCTCCCCGAGAGCAGGTCGCCGATGCGGTTGGCGGCGTGATACCGGATGTCGTCGTCGCGGTGGCCGAGGAGCTCGATGAAGAAGTCGAGAGCGAGCGCCTTCTGCTCCCGCGAGAGCGCCGGGGCGTACTCGCCGAGGATCGCGAGGTACGTCCGCAGACCGCGCCAGCTCTCGAACGATCGCGCCTCCTCGAGGAGGGCGCGCAGCGCGGGCAGGTCGCGCAGCCTCTCCATCACGCCGAGGTTGTGGGCCGTCACGAGCAGGCGGCGGAGCGTCGCCAGGCTCCGTCCGGTCGCGAGCGCGACCGCGTCGGGTCGCTCCTTCCCCGCCAACACCGCCACGAGGTCGAGCTCCTTCGGCACCTGCGGCTTCGGCGGCTGCGGGCACGCGAAGCCGGGCGGGTCGAGCTCGACGCCCAGGAACTGCAGGTACTCCTCGAGGTCGCGCAGCTTCCGGTAGACGCCGCGGTAGCGCCGGATCTTCTCGCGGTCCAGGTTCTCGAGCTTGTCGCGGATCGTGGCGAAGGCGTCGGAGAGCGAGATGATCCCCATCCGCTCGCTTGCGCCGACCGACTCCTTCACCCGGAAGTCGGCGTAGATGAGAAGCAGCGTCTCCACCGGCAGCCGCACGCTCTCCAGGTCCCAGCACGAGTGGTTGGTCGCGATGTGGCCCAGGCTCAGCAGGCCGCGGTCCTGGTACCACGTGTGCGTGTAGTAGTAGTGGAGGCGAGGGATGCGGCGGACCTCGTCGCCGACGCACCCGAACTTGCCGATGTCGTGACCGATCGCCGCACCGTGGAGGAGCGGCAGGTCCACCGGGATCACGCCCGCGAGCTGGCGACCGATCCAGAGCGAGAGCCCGGTCACCCCGAGGATGTGCTCGTACGTCGAGTACCCCTCCCATGCCTGGACCATCGCGAGGCACACGAGGAGCCCTTCGCGCTCGACGTGCTCGACGAGGCGGCGGTACTCCCCGCCCGACGGCGAGCGGGCGATTTCCGGCTCGGAGAGCGGCACGAAGGGAAGGCGCTGCGCGATCCCATCCTCGGCGTTGGCGGTCTGGGCCCGCAGCGCTCCCGCGGCGAGCGGGTAGAAGAACCCGGCCACGCGAGCGACCTCGGGCGCCGGATCCGGGAACGTCTCGGGATAGAGACGGCGCTTCGCCTCGATCAGGAGCCGCTCGCGCCAGCGGGCGACGTCGCCGTCGCACTCCTCTCCCGCGAGGTCGAGCGCCAGCCGGAGCGCCGTGTCGAGGTCGTCCGCGGGAAGGCTCTTGAACTTCGCCGCCATCCGGGAAGGTCGCCACCCGGCGCCGTCCAGGACCTCGAGGAGCGCCGAAGACCCGTTCCGCACCGATCCCATCGGGAAAAAGTATACAGCGGCGCGGCACGGCGGGGACCGGACCTCAGAGCCCGAGCCGGTCCCAGATCGCGTCGATCCTCGCCTTCACCTCGGGAGACATCACGATGTCGCCGGGCCACGGCCGCGTGAACCCCTCGCTCGGCCACTTGCGCGTGGCGTCGATCCCGACCTTGCTCCCCCACCACGGCATCCGCGAGGCGTGGTCGAGCGTTTCGGCCGGCCCGATCACGAACTCGGTGTCGCGCTGCGGGTCGATGTTCCCGAGCGCGCGCCACGCCACCTCGGCGGGGTCGTGGACGTCCACGTCCGCGTCCACGACCACGATCACCTTGGTGAATGCGGCCTGCCCGAGCCCCCAGATCCCGTGCATCACGCGGCGCGCGTGCTGCGGGTACCGCTTGTCGATCGCCACGATCATCAGGTTGTGGAACACGCCCTCGAACGGCATGTGGTAGTCCACGACCTCGGGGAGCATCTTCTGCATCAGCGGCAGGAACATGCGCTCGATCGCGTACCCCATGTAGCAGTCCTCCATCGGAGGGCGCCCGACGATCGTCGCCGGGTAGATCGCGTCCCTGCGGTGGGTGACCGCGGTGACGTGGAACACGGGGTAGTCGTCGGCGAGCGAGTAGAACCCCGTGTGGTCGCCGAACGGCCCCTCGCGCCGGCGTTCCTCCGGGTCGACCCACCCCTCGAGGACGAGCTCCGCGTGCGCGGGAACGTCGAGGTCCACGCTCACGCAGCGGACCATCTCGACCGCCTCGCGCCGCACGAAGCCGGCGAACAGCATCTCGTCGACCCCGGGCGGGAGCGGAACGGCGGGGGCGAACATCGTCGCGGGGTCGCCGCCGAACGCGACCGCGACCTCCGTGCGGCGGCCGGACGCGCTGGTGTCCCGGAAGATCCGGGCGGAGTCGTGGTGCAGGTGCCAGTGCATCCCCGTCGTGTTGCGGTCGTACACCTGGAGCCGGTACATCCCGCAGTTGCGTCCGCCGGTCGCCGGGTCCTTCGTGATCACGTTCGTCAGCGTGAAGAACCGGCCTCCGTCCTCCGGCCAGCAGTGAAGCACCGGCAGATCGTTGAGGTCGACCTCCCCGCCGCGCTTCACGACCTCGTGCACCGCTCCGTCCTTGACGACCTTGGGGACGATCCCCGCGACCTCCGCCAGCTTGGGGAGCGTCTTCACCTTGTCGAGGAGAGAGGTCGGGACCTTGGGCTCCAGGAAGAAGTTCACGCGGTCCGCCCACTCCGCCCACGACTCGACGCCGAGGGCACGCATCACCCTGGGGATCGAGCCGAACAGGTTGATCGCCACCGGCATCGACGAGCCCGCGACGTGCTCGAACACCAGCGCGGGCCCCTGGCGCTTGACCACACGGTCCGCGATCTCGGTGATCTCCAGCACAGGGGAGACCTCGGTCGCGATGCGCCGCAGCTCGCCGGCACGCTCGAGCACGTCCAGGTACTCACGAAGATCGGTGAATGGCACGGTAGCCTCCGGCACCATTCTCGCACGCGGCCGCGGATCGCTCCGGCCGCCGGTCGACGCACTCGCCGATCCGCCGCGAGCCGCGCGATCTCGCTTGCGGCCCGAGGCGCGCTGGCCCAGCTCCAAAATGTTCGACGGCCCACCGGCGCACGTTCGGCTTCGCGCTCGACTGGATCGTCGTCGAGCCGTCCCCGAGGCGCGAGCGCCGCCCCTCAGTCAGCGATCAGGCGATAGCCCACGCCGGGCTCCGTCCGGAGGTAGCGCGGACGCGCGGGGTCCGCCTCGAGCTTCCGGCGGAGCTGCGCGACGTAGACCCGGACGTAGTGGTTCTCGTCGCCGTACTCGGGTCCCCACACCTCGTGGAGGAGCTGGCGATGCGTGAGCACCTTCCCGGCGTGCTTGACCAGCGCCGCGAGCAGCCGGTACTCGATCGGCGTGAGACGGACCTCGCGGCCAGCGATGAACACCTGCCGCCGGGCGAGGTCGACCCTCAGCTCTCCTGCGGTGAACACCGCTTCGCCCTCCTGCGCGCCCGCCGACGAGGCGTGGCGGAGCGCTACCTTGAGGCGGGCGATCAGCTCGCCGACGCCGAACGGCTTCGTCACGTAGTCGTCGGCGCCGGCCTCGAGCGCCGAGACCTTGTCGGCCTCCTTCCCGCGCGCGGAGAGCACGACGATCGGGACGGGCGACCACTCACGAACCTCCTTCGTGAGCTCGAGCCCGTCCCTGTCCGGCAGGCCGAGGTCCAGGAGCACGACGTCCGGGCGCTGGCTGGCGATGAGCTCCAGCGCCGCAGCCGCAGTGCCCGCCTCCGCCACCCGGTACCCTTCCCCGGCGAGGCTCAACCGCAGGAAGCGCCGGATCGGCGTCTCGTCGTCGACGATCAGGACGAGCGGCTGGGAGGAGACCATCGTCGTCGGTCCTCGGTCGGGATGTTATCCCGGATGATCCTCGGGCGGGAGCTCCGGCGGTGTGCCGGCGACGGGCAGGCGCAGGGAGAACACCGACCCGCCTCCGGGACGGTTGGCGGCGCTCGCGCTCCCGCCGTGCGCGGCGGCGACTGCCTGGCAGATCGCGAGCCCCAGCCCGGCTCCGGGCTGTCCGCCCTCGCCCGCCACCCGGTAGAACTTCTCGAACACCCTGCGCTCCTCGCCCGGCGCGAGCCCGGGGCCGCGGTCGGCGACGCTGATGACGACGGCGTCCCGGTCGAGGATGGCCCCGATCTCGATCGGGGATCCCGCCGGCGTGTACTTGACGGCGTTCTCCAGGAGGTTGGCGAGCGCCTGCGAGACGAGGGCGGTGTCGATCGGAACCAGCGGAAGCCCGTCCGGGACGCTCGTTCTCACCTCCCGGCCGGCGAGCGCGGCTTCGACCTGCCCGAGTGCGGCCCCGATGACCTCCTCGACGGGCTGCCACTCCTTCCGCACCGTGATCGCTCCCGCTTCGAGCCTCGTCATGTCGAGGAGGTTGGCGACGAACCGGTTGAGCCTCTGGGCCTCGTCGCTGATCGACTGGAGGAGCTCCCGCCGTCCAGCTCTCGGCAGCGTGTCTTCGCCGCGCAGAAGCGTGCTCGCGGCGCCGCCGATGGCGGCGAGCGGCGTGCGCAGGTCGTGCGAGACGGACGCCAGGAGCGCGCTGCGCATCCGCTCGGTCTCGGCCTGCAGCACGGCCGCCTGCGCCTCCGCCGCCAGGTTGGTGCGCTCGACGGCCAGAGCGATCTGGCTCGCGAATGCCTCGAGGAGGTGGAAGCGCTCGGAGTCGAACGGCTTGCCGTCAGACCCCGGCTTGGCTCCGAGGACGCCGACGGCGCCCTTCGAGACGAGCAGCGGAAGGTAGAGCGCAGAGCTACCGGGGAGCGTGGAGGTACCGAGGCCGGCCGGCTCGCCGTGGTCGAACGCCCACTGCGCGACCGAGAGCTCCTTCGGGTCGCCCGCGAACCCGGCGTGGCCAGTGAACGCCGGTCCGAGGCGGCCGTCGCGGTGCGGCAGGAACACCGCCACGTCGCTGTCGAACACCTCGGCGACGCGCTGGCCGGCGATCCGGACCACGTCGTACGTCTCGCCGGCGTTCGCGCACGCCCGGCTCACCGCGTACAGCGCTGCCGTGCGGCGCTCGCGGGCCCTCGCGGCCTCTGCCTGGTCGCGGACGCGCGCGGTCAGCCCCGACACGACGAGCGCAACCGCCAGCATCACGATCAGCGTGAGCAGGTACTGGGTGTCCGCCACGGCGAACGAGAGCCGCGGCGGCACGAACGCCACGTCGAACGTGAGGACGCTCAGGACCGACGCCAGCACCGCCGGCCACCTGCCCCACAGCGCGGCGACCGCGATCACGCCCGCCAGGTACACCATGATCAGGTTCGCGAGCGCGAACCTGGTGGCGAGCGGTGCCGCGACCGCCGTGCTCGCCGCGACCACGAGCACAGCGTAGACGAGCCGGCGTTTCCCGCGCGTCCCGGCCGCCGTCCGCGGCGAGGGTGCGGCCTCTTCGTCGCCGGTCCCGGTGATCACGTACACGTCGATCTCGCCGCTCCCCCGGATCAGGCGCTCGACGAACGAGCCGCGCACGATCGTGCGCCAGCGCGGCTCCGCGGGCTTCCCGACGACGAGCTTCGTGACGTTGCGCCGCCGGGCGTACGAGAGCAGCTCCTCGGCGACGTCCGAGCCGGTGAGCGTGGCGGTCTCGGCGCCGAGCTGCTCGGCGAGCCGGAGCGTCCTCTCGAGCTGCTCGCGGTCCGCGTCCGAGATCCGCGCATGGCCCGGCGTCTCGACGTAGACCGCCACCCACTCGGCCTGGAGGCGCGCGGCCATCCGGCGGGCGGCCCGCACCAGACGCGCCGCGTACGGGCTCGGCCCGACGCACACCAGGACGCGCTCGGCGGTCGGCCACGTCTCGCGCACGGCGTGGTCGAGGCGGTACTGGCGCATCTGGGCGTCCACGCGGTCGGCGGTGCGGCGCAGCGCGAGCTCCCGCAGGGCGATGAGGTTCCCCTCGCGGAAGAAGCTCTCCGCGGCCCTGCCGGCGAGCTCGGGGACGTAAACCTTCCCCTCCGCGAGGCGCTTGCGCAGCTCCTCGGCCGGGAGATCGACGAGCTCGATCTCCGCCGCCAGGTCCAGCACCGCGTCGGGCACCGTCTCGCGCACCGTCACACCGGTGATCTGGGCCACGACGTCGTTGAGGCTCTCGATGTGCTGGACGTTGAGGGTGGTGTAGACGTCGATCCCCGCCGCCAGGAGCTGCTCGACGTCGCGAAACCGCTTCGTGTGAACTGAGCCGGGGGCGTTGGTGTGGGCGAGTTCGTCGACGAGGATCAGGGCGGGATGCCGGTCGAGCGCGCCCTCGAGGTCGAACTCCTCCAGGCGAGTGCCACGGTACGAGAGTTGGCGGCGGGGCATGACCTCCAGGCCCCGGAGCAGGACCTCCGTCTCCTTCCGGCCGTGGGTCTCGACCCACCCGACCACAACGTCGAGGCCCTCTGCCCTCCGCGCGCGGGCCGCCTCGAGCATCGCGTACGTCTTTCCGACGCCGGGCGCGGCGCCGAAGAAGATCTTCAGCTTCCCGCGCGACCTGCGAGCCTCCTGCTGCTGCACTCGGGCGAGCAGCTCGTCGGGGTCGGGCCGCCGGTGGCTCATGCTCCACCAAAGATAGCGCGGTTCAGGATCTCATATTGTCGAGGGCCAGGTTGAGCCCGAGGACGTTCACACGCGGCTCGCCCAGGAACCCAAGCGTGCGCCCCTCGACCCGGCGCAGGACGAGGGCGCGGACCTTGTCCTCGGCCAGCCCTCGAGCGCGGGCGACCCGTGGGACCTGGACGAGCGCCGCCGCGACGCTGATGTCGGGGTCGAGGCCGCTGCCTGAGGTCGTGACGAGGTCCACGGGGACCGGCCCCGTGAGCGAGGGGTCGGCCGCGTGGAGCGCCGCGACGCGGCCGCGGACGGCCGCCGGCAACGCCGGGTTCGTCGGCCCGAGGTTGGATCCGGTCGAGCCCGACCCGTCGTACGGCACCGGCGAGGTTGCGGACGGACGGCCCCAGAAATACCCGGGCGACGAGAACGGCTGCCCGATGAGCGACGAGCCGCGCACCGCGCCTCGCTCGACCAGCAGCGAGCCGTTCGCCTTGTCGTGCCAGAAGGTCTGCGCCACGCCGGTGACCGCCAGCGGGTAGATCACGCCGGTCAGGACGTGGAGGGCCGCCAGGAGGACCAGGGCTGGACGAAGTTGGGTGATCATCGCACGCCTCCTCAGGCGAGCCGGAGCAGCTCGAGCAGCAGGTCGATCGCCTTGATCCCCACGAACGGCGCGACCAGCCCGCCGAGCCCGTACATGAGCAGGTTGCGGCGCAGCAGCGCGGCAGCGCCGATCGGGCGGTACGCCACCCCGCGCAATGCCAGGGGGATCAGGGCGATGATGATGAGGGCGTTGAAGATCACGGCCGACATCACGGCGCTCGCCGGGGTCGCGAGGTGCATGACGTTGAGCGCGCCCAGTTGCGGGTACGTGGCGACGAACATCGCCGGGATGATCGCGAAGTACTTCGCCACGTCGTTCGCGATCGAGAACGTGGTCAGCGAGCCCCTCGTCATCAGGAGCTGCTTGCCGATCTCCACCACCTCGATGAGTTTGGTCGGGTTGGAATCGAGGTCGACCATGTTGCCGGCTTCCTTGGCGGCCTGGGTGCCGGAGTTCATCGCCACCGCGACGTCGGCCTGCGCGAGCGCGGGCGCGTCGTTGGTTCCGTCGCCGGTCATCGCCACCAGGCGCCCGCCCGTCTGCTGCTCGCGGATCAGGCGGAGCTTGGTCTCCGGCGTCGCCTCCGCGAGGAAGTCGTCCACCCCCGCCTCCGCCGCGATCGCGCGGGAGGCCGGCGTGGATGACTTCCTGGCCGAGGCGACGCCGG
>DATKLI010000054.1:0-49184 GCA_035542455.1 Thermoanaerobaculaceae bacterium | reverse complement strand
AGCGCTTGATAGATCGGCTCGAAGCCGTGCTCGACGTCGATCCCGAGATCGTTCTTGGGCAGGTCGCGCACGTGCCCGACCGAGGCCACGACGGAGTACCCCCGCCCGAGGTACCGTCCCAACGTCCGCGCCTTGGCGGGTGACTCCACGATGACGAGCGAATCGGCCACGCGTCCTCCGGGGGTGCACTCTAGCAGCGCTGTCAAGGGCGGGCGGTACCGGTGTCCGTTCGCGGTGACACGTCGTCCCCCACGCAGCCGCTCGGGGCGGGTCACCGCCTCGGGGGCGTGTGCCGTGGCAACTCGAGGTATGGCACACGGTTTGCTGGAGGCGTACCCTGAACGCGATGCGCCGGATCCGGCGGCAAGGAGGAAGCATGCGACTGTCAGCCCTCGAACCCGCGCTCGCCCTCATCGGGGCGATCGGTATGATCGCCTCCACGGCGTGCACGACCGCGACACCGACCGAGACCCCTGGCTTGTACCTCGTCGGCAAGACGGTCTTGCACTACAAGGGACCGGAGGTCGAGACCGTCCTCAGCTACCGGGTGGCGACGTTGCGCCCGGGCGAGGACTGGCTCTTCCTGGACGTCGCGATCACGGGTACCGGGCGCGACTCGGTCGAGCTGAAGCGCGAGAAGATCTCGGTCCGGATCCCGAGCGGCGACGTGGTTCCGCTCGCCACCCAGAGGGAGTTCGGGGAGGTGTACCCGCAGCTCACGGCCGCGCTCGCGCGCGCCGACGTCGCCGCCGAGCCGCTCGACTACTTCGTGAACCGCAAGCCCAAGAGCCTGAACTTCCTCGTCGCTCCGGGGACCGGTATCTCCTTCGACTCGGTGTGGGTGAACGACCTCGACGTCGCGGTCGGCCGGCTGTGCTTCTTCGTGCCGGGCGGCGTCCAGAACGGGCCGTACGAACTCCTGATCGACCTCCAGGAGAGCAAGGTCCGGATCCCGTTCCGGCTCGGGGAGACCTAGGGCCCGCGGTGGCTTCGGCGGTACCGACCGTCGGCCTCGCGGGCCACCCGCCCGGCGAGTTCAAGCACGAGCAGAGATTGGAGCACTTCGGCCACCGGTTTGCCGCTCACGGCGGCGAGGCGGTCGACGCTCACCGACTCCCCCGGCGGGATCAGCGACGCGACGTTGGACTCCCCGCCTTCGGGCGCGCCCTTGCGCGGAGGCAGCCCGAGCACGCTGAGGACGTCGTCGGCCGCGAGCACCGGTGCCGCGCCTGCACGGAGCAGCCCGTTGGGACCGGCCGAGAGCCGCGAGAACACGGAGCCCGGGACCGCCAGGACGTCCCTCCCCTCGTCGAGCGCGAGGCGCGCGGTGATCAGGGCGCCCGACTTCTCGTCGGCCTCGATCACCACGATCGCGTCCGCGAGCGCCGCGATGATCCGGTTACGCTCCGGGAAGTGGTGGGGCACCGGCCGTGCTCCCGGCGGGTACTCGGTGACCAGGCAACCGTGCGCCGCGATCTCCTCGGCGAGGGCGCCGTGCTCGGGCGGGTACACCCGGTCCGGCCCGGCGCCCCACACGGCGACAGTCGGCCCGCCCGCCGCGAGCGCCCCGCGGTGGGCGGACGCGTCGACCCCGCGCGCCATCCCGGACACCACCGCGACACCCGCGGCCGCGAGCTCCCGTCCGAGGTACTCGCCGACCTCCCGGCCGTACGAGGTCGCGCGGCGCGCACCGACCAGGGCGACCGCGTGACTGGTCGGGAGATCGCCCCGCACGAACACGCCGAGCGGCGGGTCGGAGACCGTCGCGAGGCGTGCGGGAAACCCGGGCTCGCTCGACGCCGCCCATCGCCATCCGAGGCGGGCGAGCGTCGCTTCGACCGCCGGCACCTGGTGGGCGAGGGCGTCGGCGACGAGCGGATCGTCGCCGGCCTGCCCGAGCGCGAGCATTCTTCTCCCGGCGTCGCGCGCGGCGCGACCACCGTCCGGGTGAGCCACGACATAGGCCAGAGCAAGACGAGAGTTGGGAATGAGACCCTCCGCCGCGGCCTATAATAGCTGTGCATTCTTCGGGGGTGCTATGCGGTCGGTAATGGGTCTTCTGGCGGCGATCGTCCTCGCCGCCGGTTGCGCGAGTAGCGGGACGAGCGGGCAGGCCCACGGCGAGATGCGCGAGGGCGTCCGCGCGGCCCAGCGGAGTTACTGGCAGGAGGCGCTGTTCCGTTTCCAGCACGCCAACGCCCTCAAGCCCTCCGACCCCGAGATCCTCAACAACCTCGCGGTCGCGCTCGAGGCGCTCGGACGGTACGACGAGGCGCTCGCCACCTACAAGCAGGCGCTCCAAGGGTCGTCGAAGCCCACGGCGTTGCGCCGCAACTACGCCAGGTTCGCGGAGTTCTACAGCAGCTACGCGAAGGGCGTGAAACCAAAGGAACCCAGCGATGCGTCACATTAGGTTCGCGATCGTGTCGGTGCTCGCGGCGGCTTCGGCCTCCGCCGGCATCCGTGAGGTGGAACTGGCGCTGCCGGTGCGGTCGAAGCTCGCGCTCACGGGCCACGAGAGACTGTACGTTGGGCCATTCGTGAGGGAGCGCAAGGGCGACGAGAAGGCTCAGGAGCTCGCCTTCGACGTCGCGGCGGAGTTCGAACGCTACATCCGCAAGCTGCTGCGGAAGGAGACGAAGTACGTCCTGCTGGCACCGATCGACGGCATCCGCCTGCCGACGACCGACCCGCTCCGCCTCGCGAAGGACGACGAGTTCTGGCGGGACGTGGGCACGAGGAGCGGCGCCGACTACATCGTGGCGGGCTCCATCGACTTTCAGGTGCAGGACCGGAGCGGGTTGAAGACCGAGGAGTACGAGTCCCCGATCGACGGACGCAAGTACTACCGGCAGCGGATGGTCGAGCAGACCGGCTTCTCGTACGACATCCTCCTGAACGTCTACGACGCGCGCACCGGCTCCCTCGTGTTCAGCCAGCCGCTCAAGGACTTTCAGGAGAAGCCCGAGCGCAACTTCGACGAGTTCACCGGCATGTTCTCGAACCTCTTCGCGCTCGAGAACCAGCTGATCGGCGTGTTCGTCCCGCGTACCGTGAAGACGAAGAGAGTGCTCTTCACACCGTAGAGGAGTGCCTGATGAGGCCTCGTTACGTCGTCCCCCTGCTGGTGGTCCTCGTGGCCACCGTGGGCTACGCCCAGGACTACACCTTCTTCGGCAAGAACAAGATCCGCTACGACACCTTCAACTGGAAGGTGTACCCGACGCCCCACTTCCGGATCTCCTTCTACGACAGGGTGACGCCGTCGCTCCCGAAGATCGCCTCGTTCGCGGAGAGCGCGTACGACGAGCTCGCGCGCCGGCTCAACTACCAGGTCAAGAACCCGATCCCCCTGATCGCGTTCGCGACCCACGCCGAGTTCGAGCAGAACAACGTCCTCGTCGAGTTCATCCCGGAGGGCGTGGGGGCGTTCGCGGTCCCGTCCCGCAACCGGATGGTGCTGCCGGTCGACCTCCCCGACGAGGGGCTGCAGAAGTTGATCCAGCACGAGCTCACTCACGTGTTCCAGTTCGAGATCCTGTTCCAGGGGAGGCTCGGAAAGGCGCTCTCCAGCGGCGGGCCGCAGTGGTTCATGGAAGGGATGGCGTCGTACATGGGCAACGACGAGGACGGGAGGGCACGCGCGTTCATGCGGGACGCCGTCGCTTCCGACCGCGTCCCGTCGGTGGCGGCCGACGTGGAGGGCTACTTCGCGTACCGATTCGGGCACATGGTGTTCCAGTTCGTCGAGGCGGAGTGGGGCGCCGAGGGGCTGCGCGACTTCGTCTTCGAGTTCCGGAACACGCTGGGCGGAGGGATCCAGAAGACGATCAAGCGCGCGTTCGACCTCGACGTGGACGAGTTCGACAGCCGCTTCCGCGCCTGGCTCCGCAAGTACTACCAGCCAGTCATCGGGGATCGCAGCGAGCCGCGCGAGTTCGGCCCGGCGTTCCGGGCTCCCGAGGGGAAGCGCCCGTACGAGACCTCTCCGGTCGCGTCGCCCTCCGGCGACCTCCTCGCCGCGTTCTCCACCGAGAAGGACGACATCGACGTCGTCCTCCTCGGGGTGCCCAACCGGACGCTCTACCGCAACCTGACGCCCGGAGAGACCACCAGCTACCAGTACCTGGTCGCGCAGATGCTCTCGGTCGGCCCGGACAGGGGCCGCGACCTCGGGTTCTCGCCGGACGGCGACCGTGTGGCCGTGTTCGCCCGCCACGAGCGCGGACGGGTCCTCCTCCTCCTGAACGCCCTCAAGGGCGGCGTCGCGCGCACGATCACGATCCCCGCCGGGATCGACCAGGCGATGGAGCCGGCGTACTCACCCGACGGGAGGACGATCGCGTTCCACGCCGTCCAGAACGGACACGCCGACATCTTCCTGATCGACCTCGCCTCGGAGAAGGTCACCAACCTCACGAACGACGACGCCTACGACTCCGACCCGGTGTTCACGCCCGACGGGAAGACGATCGTGTACAGCTCCGAGAGCGCCGAGAACGCCAAGCTCTACGAGATCTCGGTGACGGATCCGACGAAGCGCTCCCAGGTCACGTTCGGCGCCGGCAGCGACGAGGGCGCGTGCTTCTCCCGCGACGGCAAGAAGCTGTTCTTCGCCTCGGACCGGGATCAGGGAATCTATGACATCTACGAGCTCGAGCTGGCGACGCGGGACCTCACCCGGCTCACGAGGGTCGTGGGCTCCGCTCTCAACCCGGTCGCGATCCCGACACGGGACGGCGAGCGCGTCGTGTACCAGGGGTTCAGCAAGGGACGCGAGTGGCTCTACGTCACCGACCCGCTCCAGGGCAAGCCCGCCGGCAAGGAGGAAGCGCCCGCGGTGGTCAAGGAGAGGCAGCCGTACGTCCCGTCCGTGACGGTGGCGGTCAACAAGGACAAGATCGAGCCGGTGAAGAAGCACAAGCTCTTCATCGACAACGCCCAGGTGCTCGTCGGCGTCAACAGCGACAACACGGTCATCTCCCAGACGTACCTCACGTTCGCCGACAACTACGGCGACCGCCGGCTCGACATCTTGCTGGCGTCGGAGGCTGGCTACTCCAACTTCTTCGCGTCGTACGCGAACCTCTCGAAGCGCCTGCAGTGGGGCGTGAGCGTGTTCGACAACCGCTCGTACTACGTCTACGCGACGCTCGCCGAGGACAACCTCCAGCGGCAGCGGTTGTTCCGGCAGACCGGCGGCGACCTCTTCGTCGCCTACCCGCTGTCGATCTACCACCGTGTGGAAGGCGCCGTCGGCTACATCGACGAGTCGCAGGACTACCCGTACCTGAACGCGGACGGCTTTCTCGCGTTCCAATCGCTACAGAACAAGATCCCGTTCGTCCAGACGAGCTTCACGGGGGACACCACCTTCTGGCAGGACTACGGCCCGCACGGCGGGAGGCGGTACCAGCTCAGCTACACGTACGCGCTCGACGGCTTCGGCGGGGGTTCGCTCACCCGCGACCTCGTGTTCGACGCGCGCCAGTACGTGCCGATCTCGCAGCGCAACGAGTTCGCGTTCCGGCTCCACGCCGCGACGGCGTCCGGCAAGCAGCCCGACGTCTTCTACTTCGGCGGCCTCGACACCCTCCGCGGGTTCGACTACGACTCGGTCGTCGGCAACAGAGCCGTCTACCTCAACTCGGAGTGGCGCTTCCCGCTCATCGACCGGCTCTACCTCCCGTGGCTCCACCTCGAGGAGTTGAGAGGCCGGTTCTTCCTCGACGTCGGCGGGGCGTGGTGGGACCTCCCGGGGTACAAGCAGCCGTTCCGCTGCGTCAACAACGGCCAGCTTCAGGACTGCCTGTCGTCGTACGGGTTCGGCATCTCGCTCGATCTCTTCGGACTCCCGGTGAACTGGGACTTCTCCAAGCAGTGGGACTTCAAGCACACGCTCGACAAGACGTCCCAGACGTCGTTCTGGATCGGGTTCCAGTTCTAGAGTAGAGGCCGGGCACCGGGCGCCGGGGCCCGGGCGCCGGCTACAGGGCGTCAGCTGACGCGGGCGCGGCGCGCGTCGAGGAAGATGCCGAGCCCGAGCGCGAGGAACACGGCCAGGCCGAGCCAGTTCCCCGCGCCCGCCGTGTTGCCGAGGTCGGGCACGAGGTGCACCTTCCACCGATCCTGCGCGGCGTCCATGATCCCCTTGAACACGCCGGCCAGCGCCCCGCCGGCGATGAGGCCCGACGCCACCAGCGTGCCGCGGTCCCCCCTGGCCTTCTCGAGCGCCGGCTCGCCGGAGGCCGAGCGCTTCACGAACCACGCCACGATCGCACCGACCAGCAGCGGGGTGTTCAGATCCATCGGCAGGTACATGCCGAGCGCGAACGCCAGCCCCGAGACGCCGGTCAGCTCGACGACGACGGCGATGACCGCCCCGAGCCCGTACAGGAACCACGGTGCCTCGCCCGACGCCATCATCGAGCGCGCGACTGCGGCCATCGCGTTCGCCTGGGGAGCAGGGAGCGGGTTCGGGTGGGCCGGCGACGCCACGTACCCCTGCGTGGACGCGAACAGGATCATCACGCCGGTCACGGTGAGCGACGCGAGCGCCGCGCCGCCGAGGAGCGACCACTGGATCCGGCGCGGCGTCCCGCCGAGCCAGTAGCCGATCTTCATGAGCGTGACCATCGACCCCGTCATCGAGAGGGCGGTGCACACGACACCGCCGATGAGCAGCGTCGCGAGCATCCCCTGCCCGCCCGACAGGCCGAGGCGCGCGAGGATCACCGCGGACACGATCAGCGTCGTGAGCGTCATCCCCGACACCGGCGTGATGGAGATCATCGCGACGGCCCACGCCGACACGGCGGCGAACAGGAACGAGATCAGCAGCGTGAGCAGGAGCGCGATGAGCGCCTTGCCGGTGGCGCCCGCGACGCCGGCGAGCACGACGAACCGGAAGTAGACGCCGATCGCCACGGCCGTGACCGCGGTCAGCACCGCGACCGTGCCCATCGGGACGTCCCGCTCGGTGCGCGGGAGCGCCTCGCCGACGCCGGACTTCAGCCGGGTGAGCTCCTTGAGCACCGTGCGGAGCGCCTGGACGATCACGGGGCTCATCTTGGCGATCGAGATCAGCCCGGCGGCGAAGATCCCGCCGATGCCGATCAGGCGGACGTAGCTGCCGAACACCCCCTCGGCGTCGAGGCCCGCGACCGGCGGCATCCCAGGGAACAGACCCCCGGACACCTGTGCCCCGATGTGCGCGACGAGCGGAACGAGCACCCAGTACGAGAGGAACGAGCCCGCGCAGATGATCGCCGCGTACCGGACCCCGATGATGTACCCCAACCCCATCACCGCCGCAGAGGTGTTGAGCGTGAAGATCGCCTTCAACCTGTTGGTGGCGGCTCCGAAGAGCGGGACGAGGGCGGTCGAGAACGTGTCGCGCCACGCCTCGAACCCCGCGGCGAGGTAGTCGAGGACGAAACCGAGCCCCATCGACCCCAGCAGCACGCCGGCGGCCTTGCCTCCCCTCTCACCCGTCACGAGTATCTCGGTCGTGGCGGTCGCCTCCGGGAACGGCAGCTTGCCGTGCATCTCGGCAACGAAGTAGCGCCGGAACGGGATCAGGAACAGCACCCCGAGCACGGCGCCCAGGAACGGCACGAGGAAGATCTGCGTGAACCCGGAGCGTCCCTCCAGGCCGAGCACGAAGATCGCCGGCATGACGAACACGGAGCCGCCCACGACGATCCCCGCGGTGGCGCCGAGGGTGGCCACCTGCAGGTTCTCCAGCATCGTCGACGGCCGGCGACCTGTCGCAGCGAGGAGCGCCGAGCACCCCACCGCGAGGATCGCGATCGGGATCGCTGTCTCGATCCCCTGGCCAAGCTTGAGGGCGATGTAGGCGGCCGCCGCCGAGAACAGCACCGTCATGGCGAGGCCGAGCACGGTCGCCCGCGTGGTGACCTCCGGGACGCTTCGCTCCGCGGCGATGAGCGGCTCGTACTTCTCGCCGGCGTTGAGAGGCCGGTAGGCGTTCTCCGGGAGACCTGGGATGGCCGGCTGCGTCTGGGGGGTGTCCATGGCCGGAGATTGTACCGGAGGCCGCGTGCCGGAGCGGCAAGGGGCCTACAATCGCCGCCGTCGTGGCCGACCTGCTCGAGGCGTTGCTGCAGATCAAGGCGCTCGCGGAGACGCCGGCGCGGATCGCGCGGCTCGTGCGCTCCGCCGACGCCCCCCGCTGGACGGTTCGGCGCTCCCCCGCGGAGTGGGCCCCGGTAGAGGTCCTCGCGCACCTCGCCGACGCCGAGCTCCTCTTCGGGTTGCGCGTGCGCATGATCCTGAGCGCGGACCGGCCGCTGCTGCCCGTGCTCGAGCAGCGCGGGCTCGCCGAGCGTGCCCGTTACCTCTCGTGGGCGCCGGAGGTCGCGCTCGAGCGGTTCACGGCGCGCAGGGGCGAGACGGTCGAGCTGCTCGCCTCATGCTCGGCGCCGGAGCTCGGCCGTGTCGGCGTGCACCCGGTCCGCAGGGAGGTCACTCTCGCCGACGTCGTCGCGATCATGCTGGCGCACGACACCGACCACCTCGGGCAGATGCGAGAGCGGCTCGGCCTCGCCGGCGTGCCCTGAGGCGCACGCGCGGCAGCTCCGGACAACGCGCGGCCTACGCCCCGACGTCGGCCTGGGCCGCGGCCGCCCGTCGTCGGCCCGCGACGCGGAAGATCCCGAGCGCCGCCAGCACCGCGAGCACCCCGACCACGGGCAGCCTCATCCGCCCGTGCGCCACGATGAGCGACGCCGCCGTCTCGTACGCGATCACGGACACGAACAGGACCAGCTCGGCCCACCGCCTCCGGCGGGCGAGCTCGAATGCCCCGACGCACGCCGCGAGCCAGAGGAGCAGGTTCCACGCGACCTGCCCGGCCACGACGAGCGACTCGAGACCACCCAGGGCGCGGACCATGCGTACGACCGCGCGCGGGTCACGCGTGCTCTCGCCGAGCGCGGGCGACGCCTCGGTGCCGCCCTCCCTCCCGAACAGGCGCAGGAGGTTGCGGCGCTCGCCGGCGAGCGCGAACTCCGCCGCCGACACGACCGCTTCCCGGCACGCGAGCCCCGGGTGGGCCCGGATCACCTCCCACCCCACGCGGCGGAACGCCGCGCTCCGCGCCGCGGAGTCGGCGCCGGGGCTCTCGCGCACGACGCGCTCGATGAGCCGCCTCTCCGCGTCGCCGCGAGAGATCCCTTCGGCGGCGGCCTCGACCTTTGCTCCGGCCACGACGCAGAGGTTGTAGCCGCCCGCGTCGCTCACCGACCACACGCCCGCGCCGACCCCGTTGCGGACCGTCCAGGCGACGGGGAACGCGAGCGCGGTCACGAGGAAGGCGGCGAAGCGACGACGCTCTTCGCGGCGAACCGCCAGGAAGAGCGCCCCCGCGAGCGATGCGAGCACCCCGACGGGCCGCACCGCCGCCGCCGCACTGAACGCGACGCCCGCGGCGATCCTGCCCGCGAGCGCGTGACGGGGCGACGGCCGCCCGAGCAGCCAGACGCCCGCGATCAGGAGCGCCGCGAACACCGTGTCGGACATGATCATGTTGGCGTACACGATGTGGCCGGGATCGAGCGCCGCCAGCGCCCCTGCGACGAACGCCCACGGCGCGGGCATCACGGTGGCCGCGAGCGCCGCAACGAGCGCGGCCGCGAGCGCGTCGAGTACGATCTGCGTGCATATCGCTTCGGCTACGCCCGACTCCCGGGAGCCCCCGAACACCGCCAGGAAGAGCGGGTAGCCGGGGGTTCGGAACACCTCCACCGGGCCCGGGTTCTCGACCGCGCTCTCTCCGTCTTGCTGCGTGCGGCGGAACGACCCCCTCTCGCGGAGGTTCGTGCCGAGCTCGAGGTAGAGCGGCGAGTCCAGCGTGACCACCCGTTCGGGGCGGAACCGGTGGAACGGGACGGGCGTCAGCCGCAGCAGGAGGGCGAGCGCGAACACCGCCGCGAATCGCCGGGCCGCGCGACGTCCCCGCACGTCCCCACCGGTGGACGGGGCTCCCGTCAGCGGGCCCCCGTGCGCGCCGAGGCCGCTCCGCCGTGGCCTGGCGCGCGATGGTGTCTCCCGCCTCCGCGCGGCGCGTGAAGCGCGCTCGGGACCGCCTGCTTCCCGTCCCAACCCTCGGTCTCGTCGAACGAGAGGAACACCGCCACCGAGTACCGGCCGGTCGTCGGGAGGGGCGTGTCGGTGTCCTTCGGGATCGCCTTCTCGCTCATCTCGCCGAGGAGCAACACGGCGTCGGCGCCGAGCTTGGTCGCGACCACGGCGAGCCGTTGCAGCTCGCGCGCCTCGGCCTTCCGGAGCGGGACCGCGAGCGGCTGGACCGCGAGGATCGAGTAGTCGTCTTCCGGCTCCACCAGGTAGAACTCGACGTCCTGGACGTTCACCGCAGCGTCGCCAGTCTGGGTGGGCCACACGCCGAGCGGGAGCACCGCGGCGGTCGCGAGCAAGGTGGCTGCGAGCATCTCCGCCCCTCTCTCTACGTTTCCGGGGCGAGCCGCTCGAGCCCGCCCAGGTACGGACGCAGCGCCTCCGGCACGGTCACGGTGCCGTCGGCGCGCTGGCCGTTCTCGAGGATCGCGATCAGCGTGCGCCCGACCGCCAACCCCGACCCGTTGAGCGTGTGAAGGTGCCGCGCCCTCCCTCCGGCGGCCGGCCGGAACTTGAGGTCGGCGCGGCGCGCCTGGAACTCCTCGCAGTTAGAGCACGACGAGATCTCGCGGTAGCACTGCTGGCCCGGGAGCCACACCTCGAGGTCGTGCGTCTTGGCGGCCGCGAACCCCATGTCCCCGGTCGACAGCGTCACCACCCGGTACGGAAGGTGAAGCCGCTGCAGGACGAGCTCCGCCGAGCGGGTGAGGTTGTCGAGCTCGGCGTAGCTCGTCTCGGGCGTGGCGAGATGCACGAGCTCGACCTTGTCGAACTGGTGCTGACGGATGAGTCCTCGCACGTCGCGACCGTGAGACCCCGCTTCCGCGCGGAAGCACGGCGTGTAGGCGCAGTAGCGGCGCGGGAGCGTCTCTTCCGCCAGGACCTCACCGCGGTGCAGGTTCGTCACCGGGACCTCCGCCGTGGGGACGAGGAAGTAGTCGGTGCCCTCGACGTGGAACAGGTCGGCTTCGAACTTGGGGAGCTGGCCGGTTCCCACGAGCGCCTCGCGGTTGACCATGAACGGCACGTACACCTCGCGGTACCCGTTGCCGCGGTGCACGTCGAGCATGAACGTCACGAGGGCACGTTCTAGCGCGGCGCCCGCCCCCCACAGGACGGCGAACCGGGCCCCGGAGATCCTCGCCGCGCGCTCGAAGTCCAGGATCCCGAGCGCGGGCCCGATGTCCCAGTGCGCGCGCGGCTCGAACCCGAACGTCGGCGGCTCGCCCCACGTGCGCTCGGTGCGGTTCGCGGTCTCGTCCGCGCCGACCGGGACCGACTCGTGGGGCAGGTTCGGGATCGCCAGCTCGAGCTCGGCCACCTCGCCCGCAAGCGCCTCGGCGTCGCGCTCGGCCGCCGCGATCCGGGAGCCGAGCTCCCCCATGCGGGCGCGCAGCGCTTCGCCCTCGGCCTTCCGGCCGGACGCGAACAGCGCACCCACCTCCTTCGAACCCCGGTTGCGCTCGGCCTTGAGCGCCTCGAGCTCGGCCTGCGCCTCGCGCCACCGGACGTCCGCCGAGAGCAGTCGCTCGAGGGGTGCGTCGCTGCCCCGCGCCGCGAGAGCGGCACGAACGCGTTCGGGTGAGGTGCGGAGAAGCTCGCGCGCCAGCATGTCTGACCTCCAGACGCCGGATTGTTGGGCTTTGCGCCCCGCGAGTCAACCGCGGCCGCACCCGAAACCGTATACTCGGCGCGATGATCCGCCGCCGGTTGCAGGCGACCCTCCCCGCAGCAGCGTTCGCGGCGCTGGCCGCAGTGATGGCCGGGGCCGGCGGTGTGCCGCCCCTCGAGTCGTTCCTGTCGGCGCTCTCGGTCGCGCTGGCGTTCGTTCCGTCGGGGTGGCACGCACCCGGTGGGTGGTGGCGGCGCGTGGCCGAGGCGACCGTAGTTCCGACGGCGCTGGCGCTCGTGTTCGTCGCGGACCCGACGCTCCGCCGCATGATGCTGCCGCCGCTCCTCGTCGCGGCGGCCCTGGCCGCGGCGGCGGCCGCGCTCAGGGCCGCAGACCGTCGGGGGAGGGCCGTCGTCCTCGTTGCGCTTGCGCTCGCCGTCCGCGCCGCCGGCGGCCTCGGGCTCGCCGGCTATCCGGCGTGGAGGGTCGCCGCCGTGCTCGCCGCGGTCACCGTCGTGACGTGGCTCGCGGCCCGAGCGACGAGCACCGGGTTGCCTCTCCTCGTCGCCCTGGCTGTCGGAGCAGCACCGCTGGAGCGCGTCTCGCTCCTCGGGGCGACGCTCGTCGCCCTCGCCGCGGCGGCGGTCGCGGTCGTCTCGTCACACGCCGCCTGGTCGACCCGGTTGGCCTCGGGGTGGGGCGTCGGCGCGGCGGCGGCGACGACGATCGCGGCGGCGCTGGCTCCGTGGGGCGGCCCGGGCCGCCTGCAGGCGCCGAGCGCACCGGGTTGGGTCGCCGCCGCCACAGGGGCGGCCGCCCTCGCCGCGACGCCGGTCATGCCGCCGGCGCTCGCCGGCGCCGCGTGGCTCGGGGCCGCTTCGCTCCTGGGCCGTCCCCAGCCGCCGCCGCCCGACCGGCCGGGGGTCGAGCTCACCGCGGCGGCCCCGGAAACACCCCTGCCGCCCTCGGAGGGCGGTCCGTACGTCGTCGAGCTCTCGCTCGCCAACTCGTCGGCCGTACCCCAGGGGACCACCGTCGCCTCGCTCCGCGACGCCGGGCCGGACGTGCCGATCCGTGCCGGCGTCGAGACCGCGGAGTGGGCGCACGAGCGCGACGACGTTCGGCCCGTGGCGGCGCACGCGCTCCCGACCGACCCGGTGTGGCGGCCGGCTGGGTTCGGGCGCGGCTCGACGTGGGCCGTGGCCGGCCGCCTCGTCCTGCAGCTGCCGAAGGGGGTCCGCCCGCGTCTCGTCCGGTCGGAGCGCCTGCCGCCGGGCGTGACGGTGGGTGTCGCCGCCGCCGGGACCTCGCGACCGACGCCGCCCCGGGACTGGCCCGCGACGAGCTGGATCCTCGCGGCCGCGGTCGTCGTGGCTGCCCTCCAGGTCGCGGGCAAGAGCTGGCGAGCGCCTTCCGCCGCGATCCCGTGGGCGCTCCTGACGGTGCTCGCACTGGCGACCCGACTGCCGGTCGCTCCGCTCGGCCTGGCCGCCGAGCGCCACGCCGTCGACCTCGCGCTCGCCGCGCTGGTTGCGGCCTGGCTGCCGGTGGCGCGCGCCTGGCTCTCGCGCGGCCGGACGTTCGCCGCGGCGGCGGCGCTCCTCGTTCCGCTGGCGCTCGCGACGCCGCACCTGACGCCCCCGCTGTACGGCGACGAGCCGTTTCACCTCATCGTCCTGGACTCGCTCGCGCACGACCACGACCTCGACCTCTCCAACAACTACGATCTCGAGCACCACCCCTACAACCGGATCTACATCACCGGGTCCGTGTTCCTGCACTCCCCGGTGCTGGCCGTCCTGCTCCTCCCCGGATACCTCATCGGCGGGCGCTCTGGAGCGCTCGCGCTGCTCGCGCTCGGAGGCGCCGGGCTCGCCTCACTCGTGGTCCGGCGTGCGCGCGAGCTGGGCGTGGGCGCCCGACGGCGATCGGCGCTGGCGTTCGGCCTCCTGCTCACGTACCCCCTGGCGACGTTCAGCACGCAGATCTGGGTCGAGGTCGTGGGCGGACTCGCGGCGGCGGCGTGCCTCGTCCTGCTGGCGCGTCCGAGTGCGCAGCGCGTGCTGGTGACGACCGTGGCCGCGGTGGCGGTCGCCGTGAAGACGCGCCTCGGGCTGCTCGTGGGACCGCTCGCGCTGGCGGCGTGGTGGCCCCGGAGACGCCGGCCGCGGGAGTTCGCCCTCGGTGCCGTAGGTCTCGGCCTCGCGATGGCGGCGGCCCTCGCCGTCGAGGCGCTCTTCCTCGGCCACCCGCTGGGGATGCGGCGGCTTCCCGACATCGTCCCGCGCGGCGTGAGGCAGCCGGCGCTCGTAGCGGCCGGGCTCGCGTTCGACCCCGCCGGAGGGCTGGCGTTCGCGGCGCCGCTCCTCCTCCTCGCGGTGGCCGGGATCCCGGCGCTGTGGCGGCGGGGCGGCTGGGGCGAGCGCGGCCTCGCGCTCGGATGCGCCTGCACGGTCGCGGCGCTCCTGAACTCCCTCGAGTGGTACGGCGGCGGGGCCCCGCCCGCCCGTTATCTCGTCCCGTTCCTCCCCCTTCTGGCCGTCGCCGCGGCGATGTGCTTCGACTCGCCGCCACTCCGGGCTCTCGCGGCGCTCGCCGTGCCGACGAGCCTGCTCACCTGGTGGGTGTTCGTGACGCGCCCGCACCTCACCGTCAACCCGGGCGACGGAGGGTGGTGGCTCGCCGACGCCCTTGCCCGGCGGTTCGGCGCCGACGCGCGCCACCTCGTCCCCTCGTTCCTCCGGCCGTCCCCGGCGACCGTCGTCGTGCCGATCGCGATCGTCGCCGCGGTCGCCGCGGTCGCCGTGATCGGGCACCTGTCGATTGCGACCGTCCGCGCCGTCGCACGCGCGTGGGTGTCCGTCGCCCTCGTGACGGCCGCCGCCTTCATCGTGGTCCTGACGCAGCGCCACGACCGCGTCGTCGAGCTCGAGGACCCCCAGGTCGCGCATCTCGGCGGGACGATCGAGCCCAAGGCGGGAACGTACTCGCGGTTCCGCGTCCCCAACGGGTGGCGTGTCCGGAACGGCGAGGGCGTGGACGTCCCCCTCAACCTGGCGCCGCACTCCGTGCTCCGCCTCGAGCTGTGGCTCGAGGGCGCGGCGCAGCGGGGGGTCGACGTTGCCGTCCGGTGGGACGGTTCTCCGGCCGTCCCCGTCGCGGTCGCGGGCGCGGTGCCGACGTCGCTGGCTCTCCCGCCACCGCCGTCCGGCGGTCGCCATCGGCTGGGTCTCGTCCTCGCGGCACCGGCGGGCGGCGAGGCCGTGCTCGACCGCATCGTGGTGACGCCGTGAGCACGGTCGACATCGTCGTCGTGGTCCACAACCACGCCCAGACTCTCGGCGCGACGCTCGCCGCCGTCGCGGCGCAGAGCGTGCCGCCCCGTCGCGTCGTCGTGGTGGACAACGCGTCCACCGACGGCTCCGCCGCTCTGGCCGAGGACGCGGGCCGGTCGCTCCCGCTCGAGCTGGTGCGCTGGCCCGAGAACCGCGGGTTCTCCGCCGCCGCGAACGAGGCGCTGCGCCGCGGTCGGGAGCCGTGGGTGCTCGCGCTCAACCCCGACTGCCGGCTGGCGCCGGACTACCTCGAGCGGCTGGTGGCCGCGGGCGCGGACCACCCTCGCGCCGGGTCGATCACGGGGCTCCTCATGCGGGCGCACGGCGCGGAGCTCGCTCCGGCCGACCGTGTGGACTCCGCCGGGATGGTCGTGGCCGCCTCGGGGCGCCACCTCGACCGCGCGAGCGGCCGGCAGCTCCGGCGCCGGTGGGAGAGACCGGCGTGGGTGTTCGGCGTCTCGGGGGCGGCGGCGCTGTACCGCCGGGAGGCGCTCGACGACGTGGCGTACCCCGCCGGGGAGGTGTTCGACGAGACGTTCTTCGCCTACCGCGAGGATGCCGACCTCGCGTGGCGGCTCCAGCGCCGCGGCTGGGGATCGCTGCTCTGGCCCGCGGCGCGCGCGTGGCACGAGCGCGGCCTCAAGCCGGAGATGGACCGTCGCGGGACGCCGGAGATCAACCGGCACTCGGTCCGCAACCGCTTCCTGCTGCGCTGGTCCAACGCCGACTGGCGGTGGCGTCTGGCGTGCTTCCCGTGGTGGCTGATCCGGGACCTGGTGGTGGCCGCCGCGTGTCTCACTGTGGAGCGCTCCTCGGCCCCTGCCCTCGGCGAGGCATGGGCTCTGCGGCGCCAGCAGCGCGCGCGCGGCGAGGCGAATGCGTCGCGGGCCCTGGTCTCAGGGTGGCGCGTCGCGCGCTGGTTCCTCCCCGGCGGCCGCGTGCGCAGGGTGAGGGCCTGATGCGCGTCGCCATCCTCGGCACGCGCGGCATCCCGGCGAGGTACGGCGGCTTCGAGACCCTCGCCGAGGAGCTGTCGGCGCGGCTGGCCGCGTCCGGACACTCGGTGACGGTGTACACGCGGACTCACACGGCGGTCCGCGGCGTCGCGTCGCACCGGGGCGCCGCGGTGCGCGTCCTGCCGGCCCTCCGACTCAAGGCGCTCGAGACCCTCTCACACACGGCGTTGTCGTGCCTCGATGCGAGCCGGCGGCGCTACGACGTCGTCCTGCTCTGCAACGCCGCCAACGCCCCGCTCGTACCGCTCCTGCACGCCCGCGGTCTCCGGGTCGCCCTCAACGTCGACGGCCTCGAGCGCAAGCGCAGGAAGTGGGGCGCGGTCGGACGCGCCTACTACCGGCTGTGCGAGCTCCTGTCGGCGCGGTGGGCGGACGAGGTCGTCACTGACGCCGTGGTGATCCAGCGGTACTACCGCCGGGCGTGGCGGCGTGGGTCCGTGATGATCCCGTACGGCGGCGACCTCCCGACGCCGACGGGGGACGAGGCGCTCCGCCGGCTCGGTCTGGTCGCAGGAGACTACTTCCTGTACGTCTCGCGGTTCGAGCCCGAGAACAACCCCGACCGCGTCGTCGCGGCGTACCGCGAGGTTCCGGGCGAGGCGCCTCTCGTCCTCGTCGGCGACGCGCCGTACGCCCACGACCTGATCCGCCGCGTGCGGGCGCTGGCCGCGGGCGACCACCGCGTCGTCCTCCCGGGCGCGGTGTACGGCGACGGCTACCGGCAGCTCCTGTTCAACGCACGCGCCTACATCCACGCCACCGAGGTAGGCGGAACCCATCCGGCGCTCGTAGAAGCGATGGGAGCCGCGCGCGTGGTGTTCTTCCTGGACAACCTTCCGAACCGCGAGGTCGTCGGGGGCGCGGGCGTCCCGTTCACGTTCACGGCCGGCGGAACGTTGACCCGGGTGTTGACCGAGTTCGTCGCGACGCCCGCGAGGTTCGCGCCGCTCGGGACGGCGGCCCGGGAGCGCGTCGTGGCACTCTACCGCTGGGACACCGTGGCGGCCGCGTACGAGCGGCTGCTGGAGGGACTTTGCTCCGCGAGCCCGCGCGCCTGATCGCGTACCGCCGCCTGGCCCTTGACGTGCTGCTGACGGTCGCGAGCTTCCTCTTCGCCCACCAGCTGCGCTCTCACGTCCTGCCGCTTGTCGTGCCGCACCAGTTCCCCGGTGGTCTGTACCCGCTCTCCGACTACCTCCCCCTCCTCGCGGTCGTGCTCCCCCTCTGGACCCTGCTCCTGGCGGCGCACCGCCTGGCCGCGCCGGGCGAGGTGCTCTCGCTCAGGCGCGAGGCGCTCAGGGAGATGCGCGTCGCGATCCTCGGCGTGGTGATCCTCGCCGCCGCGGGGTACCTGCTCCGCCTCCAGTTCATCTCGCGCCCGTTCCTCGTCCTGTTCGGCCTCACGAACGGGCTCGTCCTGGCCGCCGCGCGCGTCGTCGAGCGTCGAACGGCGTTCGGCCGCAGGCTGGTGGAGGCCCCCGAGCGCGTGGTCGTGATCGTGGGGTGCGGCGAGGAGGCGTCGGCGCTCGCCCGCCAGGTTGTCCACCACCACGCCTGGGGACTGCGCCTGCTCGGCCTCGTCGACGCCGACGGGTGCGGACGGAGCGAGGCCGCGGGCCTTCCGATCGTGGGCCGGGCGTCCGACCTGCCCGATCTGCTGACCCGCGAGGTGGTGGACGAGGTCGTCCTCGCGGTCCCGACCCGCCAGCTCGGCGAGCTGGAGCACCTGCTCGTGCGGTGCCAGGAGCTCGGCGTGCGCGTCCGCGTCGCCCTGCGCCCGTTCCCGCACCTCCGGCCGCACGTCGAGGTCGAGGCTCTCGACGGCGTCCCGCTCCTCACGTTCGCGACCGCGCCGATCGCGCCGTTCGCGCTGTTCGTGAAGCGCCTCGTCGACACGTCGGTTGCGCTCCTCGTGCTCGTCGTCACGGCGCCGCTGTGGCTCCTCATCGCCGCCCTCGTTCGCACCACCTCCCGGGGACCCGCGCTCTACCGGCAGGTGCGCTGCGGCATGCACGGGCGCCGCTTCGTGCTCCTCAAGTTCCGCACGATGGTGGAGAACGCCGACGAGCTGCGCGGCGAGGTGGCTCACCTCAACGTCATGGACGGCCCGGTGTTCAAGGCGCCCGGTGACCCGCGCGTCACGCCGATCGGCCGGTTCCTGCGCCGGTGGTCGCTGGACGAGCTCCCGCAGCTCCTCAACGTCCTGCGCGGCGAGATGTCGCTCGTCGGCCCCCGCCCGCCGATCCCGGAGGAGGTCGAGCACTACGAGCCGTGGCAGCGCCGGCGCCTGGCCATGAAGCCCGGCATCACGTGCCTCTGGCAGGTCTCGGGGCGCTCGGAGCTCGACTTCGCGACGTGGATGGAGCTCGACCTCGCCTACATCGACCACTGGTCGCTCTGGCTGGACCTCAAGATCCTCGCCCTCACGATGCCGGCGGTGTTCTCCGGGCGGGGGGCGGCGTAACGCGCACGACCGCCATCGCCGGACGGATGTTGTTCGTCACCCCCGGCGTTCCCCACACGAGCGCCGCCGCCTGACCGCGGCGCGGGGCACCGGCCCACGCGCACCCGGCTGCGACCGCGCACCCCACCGCCACCACCGCCAGCACCAGCCCCCACCCCGCGACCGGGCGGAGCCTGAGCGGGGCGTGCGGTGTCCACATCCACCCCCCCGCCAGGGCGCCGAGGAGAACCGCACCCGTCGTGAGCACGCAGCTCGGGGGCAACCCCCACCCCTGAGCCACCGCGACGGCGATCCAGCCGACGACGGGCGGGAAGGAGTGAACCACGACGACGAGGAGCCGCCGCGAACGGAGAGGCCCTCCCGGCTCGCTCCACAGATGGCCACCCAGGCGCACCACCGACAGCTGGACCACCGCGGCGCCCGCCAGCGTCGAGGCGACCACGAACACGAGGGGAGCGACGCTCCAGAACCGCTCGAGCCCGGCGGCCGGGCCGTCGGCAACGCCGAGCGGTGCACACCACCCGAGGCCGAGCGTCGCGCTCGCGGTCGCGAGCTGGAAGACCCCGACCTCCGGCAGCCACCCCGCCGGCACCGGCGCGATCGAAGGGAGCAACGCTGCGAGTGCGAGGGCCGCCAGCGGCGGGGCGAGCCAGTAGAGGAAGAGCGCCGCACGGGAGGCCGCGAACGCCACGCTCGGCTCGTTGACGAGGCCGATGGGGTGAGCGCCGAGAGGGACCGCCACGCCGATCCACACTCCGCCTGCGACCAGCGTGCCGACCCCCTGCGAGCACGCCAGCGCCAGCCACGCGAGCGGCCACGCGACGAGCGCCGCACCCCACGACAGCATGACAACCCGCGGCGAGAGTGGGTTGAGTCGCATGGCCGGTATCATAGTCGGATGCGCACGGTCTGGTTGCTCGTCGCTGCGGCGTCGCTCGGCGCCGCGACCGCCGCCGGTCAGGCGGTGAGCGAGTGGCGGACGGCTCGCGGCCTCCCGCTCGCGGTCGTCGAGGTCGCCGGCGGCGACGTCGAGCACCTCGCCGCCCTCGTGCCCGCCGACGCCGCTCAGCCGGAGGCCGTCGCCGGGTTCCCCGTCGAGGTCAGGCCGGCCTGGTCGAGCCAGGTGTGGAGCATCACCGTTCCGGCGCTCGCGGCGCAGCCCGTGGTGACCGGGTTCCTCGCGGCGCTCTCCACGACGGGGTCCGCGGCGGTCGTCGCGCTGGGACCCCTGCCGGCGCGCGATCTGCAACCGTGGATGACGGCGGCCGATGTGATCCCGGTGCGGGCCCCCGTGCGTTCCCGCTGCGCTCTCGCGGAGGGCGCCGTCGCGGAGCGGCTCGGCACCCCGGAAGCCGTGGATCTCGTGCTGGCCCTCCCGCAACCCGACGACGCCCGTGCCGACCTCGTGCCTGCGGTGCTCGCCCTGGTGCGGGCACGCCTCTCGCAGGCATTCCCGGACCTCAGGACCGAAGAGCAGTTCCAGGACGGCTGCGACACGATGGTCGTGCACGCCCCCGTGCACGACGAAACCCCGCGCGCGGCCCTTCAGCGACTGCGCCACGCCCTCGCGCAGCTCGCCACGACACCGCCGACGCCGGACGAGGTCGCGCGGGCGATCGCGGCGTGTCAGACCCGCGCTCTCCAGGCGGCGGTCGCCGGCGGTGCCGCCGCACGCTCTGGGGCCGAGCGGCTCGCGCTCGGGGGCACCGTGGCCGGCTCGTTCGCGACCCCCACGATCGAGGCCGGAGCTCTGGCCGGACTCGCACGCGAACTCCTCAGCGGCCACCCGGGGGTCGCGACGCTCGTCGAGAGGGAGCTCCGGCCTTCCCCGGAGCCGTCGCGCACGCTCGAGAACGGCGTCGAGTTGAACGTCGCGTGGGTGCCCGGAGAGACCGGCGTGGTCGCCCTGGCGCTCGGCGGCGTCGCGCCGCGACCCGGCCGCGAGATCCTGGCGGCCGCCGCGACCGCCGCGGCGAAGGAAGGGTGGGTGCCGACCGTCGGGGAGATCGCCGGCGTTCCCACTCTGGCCGTCGCCGCTCCCGCGGCGTCGGTTACCGACGTCATCGAGCGGCTGAGCGAGAGCGTCTCGGCGGCGCGCCCGACCGTACCGGACGACCTCGACGCCGACGCCGCGCGCGCACTCGGTCTCTCCGGCGTCCTCACCGCGGAGACGCTCTCGGTCGCCCTCGCCATTCCACCTGAGGTCGAGACCGGCCGTGAGGCCGCCGAGAAGTTCTTCGGCAGCTTCGCGTCGGGGCAGGTGAGCGCCGGGATCGCGCCGGCTCGCCGCGGCCTCAACTGGACCGCAGGTGAGGGGTCGCCGCAGGTGCTCGGTGTCGCCGAGCTGCCGCCGTCGGCGGTCGGGCTCGTCGCCCTCCAGGTCGTTCGTGGCCGTCTCACCGCGCAGGCCGGCGTCCGGGTCGCGGCGCTCGCCCTTCCCGGACGTCTCCTCGTGACGGTGGCGTCCGAGGGCGGGAGCGACGTGCCCGCTCTCGACACCCGCCTGGGCGCGATCTGGAAGGGCGTCGTCCGCCGCGCGTCCGTCGGGGAGGCGAGCGCAGCCGCACGAGCCGTGCTCGCGTCGCTGTTCGGCGACGCTGCCCAGGCCGCGGCGCGCACCGCGGCGGCGACGTTCCTCCCTCTGATGCCGACGCAGGCCGACCTCCTCGGGATCGACGCCGCGCAGGTCAGCGGCGCCGTCACCGCTCTTCCGGCGTGGGAGGCTCTCACCCGCTTCGCGCGCGGGCCGGCTCCCGCACCGTCGGCTCCGAAGGACCGGGCGAGCGGTGTGAGAAAATCCGGCTCCCCCCGGCAGCGGGGGCGGTGAGGGGACGGGGAGGGTCGATGGGGCACGCCGGACGACCGGTCAAGGAGCAGATGGACCTGTTGCTCAAGGGCTGCGTGGACGTGGTGCGCCCCGAGGACCTGGAGAGCCGCCTGCACACCGCCTCGAAGGAGAGACGCTCCCTCACGGTCAAGGTGGGGTTCGACCCCTCGGCGCCCGACCTTCACCTCGGCCACACCGTGGTCATCCGGAAGATGCGCCACTTCCAGCAGCTCGGGCACCGGGTCGTGTTCCTGATCGGGGACTTCACCGGGTTGATCGGCGACCCGACGGGGAAGAAGACCACCCGCCCCCAGCTCACCCGCGAGCAGATCGCCGCCAACGCCGAGACGTACAAGCGGCAGATCTTCAAGCTGCTCGATCCCGGGGAGACGGTGATCGACTTCAACGCGCGCTGGCTCGGGGCTCTCACGAGCGAGGAGTGGATCCGGCTCACGGCCAAGGTGACGCTCGCCCAGATGCTCGAGCGCGACGACTTTTCGAAGCGCCTCGCCTCCGGCGAGCCGATCTCCCTCCACGAGCTGCTGTACCCGGTCGCCCAGGCGTACGACTCCGTGGCGCTCAAGGCGGACGTCGAGCTCGGCGGCACCGACCAGCTCTTCAACCTCCTGGTGGGACGCGACCTCATGGGGAAGCTCGCCCTGCCTCCCCAGATCGTGATGACGCTCCCGCTGCTGGAAGGGCTCGACGGCGTCGAGAAGATGTCGAAGTCGCTCGGGAACTACATCGCGGTCGAGGATCCTCCCGAGGAGATGTTCGGGAAGGTGATGTCGGTCTCCGACGCCCTGATGTGGCGGTACTGGACGCTGTGCACCGACCGGACTGCGGCGGAGATCGAGGCGATGAAGCGCGCCGTTTCGTCCGGGAGCCGGCACCCGATGGACGTCAAGTTCGAGCTCGCGCGCCAGATCACGACGGACTTCCACGGCGGGGAGGCGGCGGCTTCCGCAGAGACCCACTTCCGGACCGTCCACCAGCGGCGCGAGGTGCCGGACGACATCGCGGAGGTGAGACTGGGCGCCGTCCAGGGCGGCGTTCAGCTCGTCAAGGCGGTCGTCATGGCGCAGCTCGCCCCGACGAACGCGGAGGCGCGGCGCCTCGTCCAACAGGGGGGCGTGCGGGTCGACGGCGAGGTCGTTCGCGACCCGTTCGCCGCGCTTGCGGGTGCGGCGGGGAGCGCGGTGCTGGTCCAGGTCGGGAAGCGGCGCTTCGCCCGGATCACTTTCGAGTAGGTCGCGGAGAGCGCCGCGGAGCCGGGGCGGTCGTCACACCGAGGACGACCCGGACGCGACCGCGAGGAGGCACGCCTGGGCGCACAGGTCGCAGCGTGCGCCGGGCGGACACTCGGCGGTCGCGCGGCGGAACGCGCTCACGAACTTGCGCGCCTCCGGGCGCCCGGAGCGGAGGAACCGCACGAGCCTCACGAGCGCCGCGCCCGTCTCCTCGGAGAGCAGGTGCTCGATCTTGCACGCGTCGAGCTCGGCGGTCGCCTCACGCACCCCCATCACCTCGCGGAGGAACACGAGCAGGATCTCGCGCTTGCTCGCGATCCGGCCGACCAGATCGGCGCCCGGGCGGGTGAGCCGGAGCCGCTGCCGGACGTCGAGCCTCACGAGCCCGTGCTCCTGGAGGGCGCGGAGCTGGAGCGACGCAGCCGCCCGCGTTACGCCGAGCTGACGCGCCACGTCCGCCGCCCGCGGCGCCGCGCCGGACCTCGCCAGCGAGGAGATGGCCAGGAGGTAGTGCGCGCCGGAGTGCGTGATCTCGTTGTCCTCGAACGCGCGCCACGAGGCGAGAGGGGTGCTGGCCATCGCTCACCACTCCACCAGAGGGCGGAGGTAGATTCCCTCGGCGATCTCGTCCTCAAGTGCCAGAAGCGTCCGGTCGACCTCGACCACCAGCGACGGCTTGCGCTGCCGGAGCGTGAGGACGGCCCCGGGAGTGACACCGAGGTCGGTCAGCTGCTCGAGGCGCTCCCGGTGCCGCGGCGCGACGAGGACCACCCGCCCACGCTCGCCGGGCGTCAGGTCGATGAGCCGGCAGATCAGCGACGAGACCCGGCGCGAGAGCATCGAGCAGCACGGGCCGGGCGGGATCGGGCGTCCGTGCGGGCACACCGGCGGGTGTCCCAGGAACGAGCACACGGCGTCGGTCACCTGGGGCGAGAGCTCGTGCTCGATGCGGCACGCGGCGGTCTCGGTCGTCTCCATCGAGAGCTCGAACACCTGGTGGAACAGCACCTCCGCGAGCCGATGCCTCCGCACCACCTCCCGCGCCTCGTCGCGTCCAGCCTCGGTGAGACAGAGGCTGTCGCGGTCGAGCGTCACCCACCCGCGCTCGACGAGCTCCTGCGTGACGCCGCCCCATCCGTCTCCCGGCCCGGCGTGGATCGTGCTCCCGAGGGTCCCGAGGGTGATGGGCGTGCCGCTCTCCTGCGACGTCCACAGCTCCTCGAGCACCTCCTCGCGGGCGACTGCCGGCAGTCGCGGCTCGAACGGACGCTCCTCGCTCATGCGCGCCTTCCCTTGAACAGCCGTCCAAGCCAGTCCACGACGGCGGACTGCTCGACGAAGCGGTAGTGGCAGTACGGGCAGCACAGCGTCCGACAGCTGCCGCTCAGAGGGCAGCCGTTCGCGCACGCCTCCTGGC
Organism: Thermoanaerobaculaceae bacterium; assembly: GCA_035542455.1. GTDB lineage: Bacteria > Acidobacteriota > Thermoanaerobaculia > Thermoanaerobaculales > Thermoanaerobaculaceae > RBG-13-68-16. Next base: position 25,105 of record DATKLI010000054.1, on the reverse strand, counting down.
CGTGGAAGCGCCCGCCACACAGCGGGCACTGGACGAGAGCCGCCTCCCCCTCGCGCGAGGCCGTCACAGGTGCACCCCCAGGGCGCGCAGCGCCCAGTTGACGACGGCGCCGACCGCGAAGGCGAACGGCACGATGAACGCGATCATCGCGGTCGCCGTCTTGATCCCCCGCTCCTTAATCATCACGAACACGTTCGCGATGCACGGGACGAACAGCGTGATCACGATCAGGGCGACGAGCGACTGGAGGCCGTCGAGCTGGCCGTGCTTGCGCAGGAAGAAGAACCCCGCCGCACCGTAGTCGCGCCGCAGGAAGCCAACGAGGAACGCGTCCGCCGCCTGCGGCGGGAGCCCGAGCAGCCCGACCACGACCGGGCGCGACAGCACCTCGAGGCGCGCCAGCGCTCCCGTCGCGTCGAGGAGGTACAGCACCAGCGTCCCCAGCACGAACAGCGGAACCGCCTCCTTGAGGTACCACTCGGTCCGCGCGGCGGTCTTGACCAGGATGTTGCCCACGCTCGGCAGCCGGATCGGAGGCACCTCGAGCAGGAAGTCGGAGCTCCGCCCCGGCATCACCTTCGCCGCCGCCCACCCGACGCCGAACAGCGTCGCGGCCACGACGCCTCCCCAGACCAACGTCCCGAGAGGCGCCATCGATCCGAGCATCGCCAGCACGACGCCGAGCTGCGCCGAGCACGGGACGCCGAGCGCGAGCAGGAACGTCACGAGGGCGCGCTCCTTGCGCGTGGGGAGGATGCGGGTGGTGAGCGTGGCCATCGTGTCGCACCCGAGGCCGAGGATCATCGGCAGGACGGCCTTCCCGTTCAGCCCCATCGTCCGGAAGATGCGGTTGACCATGACCGCGAGGCGCGGCAGGTACCCCGAGTCCTCGAGGAGGCCGAAGAAGACGAAGAACGTTCCCACGACGGGCAGCACGATCGCGATCGCGTACGTGAGCGCCATCGTGACCACGCCGTACTGGCCCACCAGGAGGTCGCGCACCCATCCCCACGGGACGAACCGGCGCGAGAGCGCGATCGCGGCGGGGTTGATCACCTTGCCGAAGAGGCCGTCCTCCATCACCCGCACGAGCGTCCCCGCGCCGAACACGCCGACGAACTCGTACGCCACTGCGAGCACGCCCGCCAGCACCGGGACTCCCCACACGGGGTGCATCGACCACGCACCGAGCCGGTCGCGCACGGACCCCGCCCGCGACCGCTTCACGTGGAACACCGCTCGCAGGAGGCTGGTGACCGCCCGGTGGCGGGCTCGCGAGATCGCGACGGCCGTCCCGCACCCGAGCGAGCGCTCGAGGTGCGCCCGCCGGTTCTCGACGAGATCGAGGCTCTCGCTGGAGAGGCGCGCCCGCGCCCACTCGGCCAGCGTGCGGTCGCCGGCGAGCAGCATCAGCGCCACGCCGGCGCGAGCCGGGCCGAGCTCGGCCGGCAGCTCGGCCGCGACTTCCACCGCGGCGCGCTCGATCGCGGCCGGGTAGGCGCTCGCGAACTGCGCCTGCCGCGCCTCGCCGAGCCTGCGCCGGACCGTGTCGAGCCCCGCGTTCCGGGTCGCGGTCGCGGGCACGACCGGGATCCCGAGCCGGCGCTCGAGCTCCTCGGACTCGACCCGCACCCCCAGGTCCCTCGCCTCGTCCTGCAGGTTGAGCACGAGCACCTGGCGCCGCCCGAGTTCCGCGAGCTGCGCCGTGAGGTACAGCACGCGCCGCAGGTTCTTCGTGTCGCCGATCTGGAGGACGACCGCCTCAGGCTCCGCGAGGAGCAGGTCGCGGGTGACCTGCTCGTCCTCGGACTGGGGTGTCAGCGAGTTCGTGCCCGGCGTGTCGATCAGCTCCGGAGCACCCGCGAGGACGCGCGCGCGCCCCCGGGTGATCTCGACGGTCGTGCCCGGATAGTTCGACACCGTCACGTACGTCTTCGTGAGCGCACCGAAGATGACACTCTTGCCGACGTTCGGGTTGCCCACGAGAAGCACCGGAGGAGGTGCCGGGGCGCGGTCGGGGTCGCGAGCCGTGCTCATGTTCCGCGGTGTGCGGCCGGACGGGCCGCCACCGCGGCGATGCTACGGCCGGAGCGCAAGGCTGTCAAGTATGCTTAACAACTGACCGGGAGAGGGCGCGGCTGCGGTGGGCGGGGTTCCCCGGCGTCACTCGCTCTTCTGGCACTCGGCGCACAGCCCCTGGATCTGGAGGCTGTAGAAGCTCGGCCGGAAGCTGTGCTCGAGGCACACCTCGCGCTGGCGCTCGTCGAGGTCGGCGTCGTAGAACTCGATGATCCGGCCGCACCCGGTGCACACCATGTGGTCGTGCCGCTTGCCGGGCGTCACGCGCTCGTACACGTAGTGCTCGCGCCCGAGGCGCGACTTGCGCGCCAGACCGCACTGGACGAGCAGGTCGAGCGTGCGATAGATCGTCGCCCGCGAGACGCGCTTGCCCTGGTTGCGCAGCTGGAACAGCAGCGAGTCGGCGTCGAGGTGGCCGGTCGAGTTGAACAGTTCCTCGAGGAGCATGAGACGCTCCTTGGTCACCTTGAGGTTGTTGTCACGCAGGTATTGAACGAAGAACTTCTCCGCTCGCTTCATGATGGCCTCCGGTGCCGCGTCTCAATATCACCCGGATGCCACGCTAAACGGTTCTGAGTCTGGTGTCAAGTGGCGGCGGCGTGCGAGTTCCCGGGGCGGGCCATGTGCACCACACCCTCGAGGACGCCGCCCTCGTCGACGACCAGCAAGGGCGCGAAGATCTCCGCGAACACCTTGCCCGTCGCGTGGATCACCAGACGCTCCGCCACCCGGATCACGCCCCGCACGGTGCCCGCGACGACCAGACGCCCCACGGTGATCTCGCCCTCGACGACGCCGCCCTCGCCGACCAGCAGCTCGTGCTCGCTCGAGACCTTCCCGTTGACCTGGCCGTGCACTCTCAGCAGATCGGAGAAGACGACGTCGCCCTCGATCGTGCACCCCTGGTCCAGGAAGCCGTTGAGCGTCGTCTGCCCCTTCTTCATCGTGACCCCCGGGTGAGCATCCTGAACACGCGGATGAGGTCCTCCTCGCTCTGGCACATCAGGCGCACCTCGCCTCCGCGTCGCCGCCTCTTGATCTCGACCTTCACCCCGAGAGCGAGCGCGAGGCGGTCCTCGGCCGCCCTCGTCTCCGGGTCCGGCTCGGTACGCTCCCGCTTCGACGGCTTCTGCAGGGAGCGCTCGAGCTCGCGGACGCTCCACCCGCGCTTCACGCAGCGGGTCGCGGTCTCGATCTGCCGCTCGCGCCCCTGCACCCCCACCACGGCGCGCGCGTGACCGGCCGAGAGCGTGCCCGCGTCCACGAGCTCCTGGACCTCGAGCGGGAGCTGGAGGAGGCGGAGCGCGTTCGCGATCGTCGACCGCTCCTTCCCGACGCGACCCGCGATCTCCTCCTGGCTGAGCCCCAGCTCGGTCCGCAGGTGGTGGTAGGCGCGCGCCTCTTCGATCGGCGTCAGGTCCTCGCGCTGCAGGTTCTCGATCAGCGCGAGTGCCAGGCGGTCCGCGTCGCCGCTCTCCTCCCGCAGCAAGGCGGGGATTCTCTCGAGCCCCGCCAGCTTCGCCGCGCGCCACCTCCGCTCCCCGGCGATCAGGTGGTACCCCCCGCCGGGGGCCCTGCTCACCACGACCGGCTGCAACAGCCCGTGCGCCTTGATCGACGCCACGAGCTCGGCGAGAGCAGACTTGTCGAACTGACGCCTCGGCTGCAGCGGGTTGGGCTCGATCTCGGCGACCGGCAGCTCCGCCCCGGCGCCGGACCTCAGGTGCGGCGCCTCCGGGATCAGCGCCGCAATCCCCTTACCCAACGCGGACCGCTTCATCGGACCTCCGTCGGCGCAGCAGCTCGTCGGCCAGGCCGAGGTACGCCTGCGCGCCCCGGCTCCGGATGTCGTACTCCAGGATGTTCTGCCCGAACGACGGCGCCTCGGCCACGCGCACGTTGCGGGGGATGATCGTCTGGAACGCCAGGTCGCCGAAGAATCGCCGGACCTCCTCCACGACCTGGTGCGACAGGCTCACGCGCTCGTCGTAGAGCGTCAGCACGGCGCCCTCGATCTCGAGCGAGGGGTTCCACGCCGACCGCACCCGCTCCAGCGTCCGCATCAGCTCGCTGACGCCCTCGAGGGCGAAGTACTCGCACTGGATCGGGACCAGCACCGCGTCGGCGGCCGCCAGGGCGTTGAGCGTGAGGAGGCCCAGCGACGGAGGGCAGTCGATGAGGACCCACCGGTGGTCGGTGGGCGAGGCGGCGAGCGCCTTCCGCAGCCTCTCCGCCCAGTGCGAGTCCTCCAGCAGCTCGACCTCGGCCCCGACCAGATCGCGGCGCGCAGGGAGAAGCGCCAACCCGGGGAAGCGGGTCGCGACCGTCGCCTCCCGCAGCGGCACCAACCCCTCCAGGACCTCGTACGAGGTGCTCCCGTTCCCGTCCCACCCGAGACCCGAGGTGCAGTTGGACTGCGGGTCGAGGTCGAGCGCCAGAACGGTCTGCTCGTAGGCGGCCAGCGCCGCCCCCAGGTTCATCACGGTGGTGGTCTTCCCAACCCCGCCCTTCTGGTTGGCGACCGCCACAACTCGTTGATTCCTCACCATTTCTCCCGATGTTTCACGTGGAACACCGCTGCCAAATCGCGAGCTCTCCGTGCGCGCTGCCGGGCAGGGGGAAGGTTAGCACACGGCCGTCGAGAACCCGCCGGCGCAGCGCAGCCGTCTTGGCCCGGCTCGTCCACCACAGCCAGCTCCCACCGGCGCCGACCAGCCTGCCGGCATCGGGGAGCCACGCGTCGACGTCGAGACCCCGGACCGTCCCGAGCAGGTAGCCGCTCCCCGGATGGTCGGCCACCCGCTCACGCCTCGCCTCGGCGTCCAGTCCGAGCTCGCGCACGACCTCCTTCAGGAACGCCCACCGCCTCTCGCGCGGCTCGAGCAGCACGCCGTGGAGGCCCGGACGCGCGACCAGCAGCGGTACCGCCGGGAACCCGTTCCCGCTCCCGACGTCGAGGAGGCTGCCCGACGTCGCGACCCACGGCAGTGCGGCGAGAGTGTCGTGCACGAGACCGTCGAGGAGCGTCTCCGGCTCCGCGCCGCCGAACAGATCCGTCGCCCGCCCCCACTGCACGAGGAGCGACAGGAAGCTGGTCATCCGATCGCCGGCGTCGCTGGGGAACCCGGCACCGAGCAGCAGCGCGCGCCACTCCTGCCGGCGCGGCGCCTCCCGGCTCATTCCGCCGGCTTCTGCGGGGCCGCCGTCAGCTTCTCTGTCAGCAGCTGCTGGCCGATGGTGAAGATGTTGTTCACGAGCCAGTACAGCACGAGTCCGGCGGGGAAGCTCATGAACATGAACCCGAAGATGAACGGCATCAGCATGAACATCCTGCGTTGCGCCGGGTCGCCGACCTGCGGCGCCATCCGCTGCTGCAGCACCATGCTCGCCGTCATGAGGATCGGCGTGATGTACGTCGGATCCTTGGCCGCGAGGTCCTTGATCCAGAACACGAACGGCGCCTGCCTCAACTCAATGGCGTAGGCGAACAGCGAGTACAGGGCCCACAGGATCGGGAGCTGCACGAGCATCGGCAGACACCCGCCCATCGGGTTCACGCCCTCCTGCTTGTACATCTGCATGACTTCCTGGTTCATCCGCGCGCGGACGTTGGGGTCGCGCTTCGCCTTCTCCTGGTAGCGGTCCTGGATCGCCTTGAGCTTCGGCTGGAGCGCCTGCATCCGCTTCATCGCCACGGCGCTCTTGTGGTTCAGCGGGAAGAGGAGGAGCCGGATCCCGGCGGTCAGCACGATGATCGCGACGCCCCAGTTCCCCACCCGCCCGTGGATCCAGCGGAGGGCGGCGAGGAACCCGACAGAAAGGAACCCGAACAGCCCGAACGACACGGTCTCGTCGAGCCCGCGCCCGTACCCCGCGAGCGTGCCGTGCTCCTTCGGCCCCGCGTACAGCGTACCCGCAACCTGCCCTCCCATACCTACCGCGACCACCTCCGCCACCGCAGCGGCCCCGGAGCCGGCGGCCGAAATCCTGACCTCCTCGAGCCCGCTCGACGGCAGCAGCACGAGCAGGAAGTACTGGTCCTCGACGCCGGCGAAGTCGATCGCCCCGCGCACCGCCTTGACGCCGTCGAGCTTCGCCGCGCTGATCCTCTGCAGCTTCCCGCTCACGCGTGCGACGCCGTCGCTCCCGCCGAAGCGCCCCTGCTGCTCGGCCTTCAGCGCCTTCTCGAGCCCCGTTCCCACCACCACTCCGGCGCGTGCGGGCACGCCCCCCGCCCGGACCTCGACGGCGACCTCGTACTTTCCCGGCCCGCCCGACACTCGCTTCTCGACCCAGTTGCCCGTCCCGTCCGACCAGCGGAGCGACACCCAGCCGGCGCCCTGCTCCGTCCGGTACACGGCGTCGTTCCACGCGCCGGGAGCCCCAACCGAGAGCGGGAGCGCCCCGCCGGGCCGCACCAGTTCGAGGGGGGCGCCTCCCTCGTCACGGTAGCCGGCGACGACCAGGGAGCTGATCACGCCTCCGTGTGGGTCGATGGTCGCGCGCCACCCGTTCCCCTCGAGCGTGACCGGCTTCGCATCCTCGCCCGCGATCGCGGGCACCGCCGGCGCGGCGGGCGCCGCCTGCTCCGCCGCCCGCGTGGGAGTGGCCGCGGCCTGCGCCCCGCTTGCGGGCGTCGGCTCCGCCGGGGGTGCGCTCGGCCGTGGCGGAGCGAACAGCGAGAACCACACGATCACCACGATCCCGGACAGAACCGCCGCCAGCAGAACTCGCTTTTCCATCTACCCGTCCCCTCGGCGCGGCGGCACGGGGTCGTAGCCGCCCTGATTCCACGGATGACAGCGCGCCAGCCGGCGGACCCCCAGCCACACGCCCGCCCCGAACCCGTGGATGCTCACCGCTTCCCTCATGTACTCGGAACACGTCGGCTCGAAACGGCACGCCGGCGGGAGCAGCGGCGAGACCCACCGCTTGTACCCTGCCAGGATGGCCATCACGGCGCGGGCGGCCGCCGAGCGGCCTTGGCCTTGGTCACGCACCGTTCGAGGTCCTCCGCGAGCGCATCCCAGCCGACCTCATCGCAGCCGCGCCGGACGTTCACCACCAGGTCGCCGCCCCACCCGCTCACCGCCTCCGGGCGCGTCCTGAGGAGCTCCCGGATCCGGCGGCGCGAACGGTTGCGGACAACGGCGCCGCCGACCTTCCGGCTCGCGGTGATGCCCAGCCGGCACACGCCGCCCTCGCCCGCGAGGGCGAACACGACCACGTACCTTCCCACGACCTTGACTCCGCCGTTGTAGACCCGCTGAAACTCAGCGCGCCGGAGCAGCTTGTCCAGATCGCCCCCGGGACGCTCACACCGTGAGGCGCTTGCGCCCCTTCCGGCGGCGTGCCGCCAGAACCCGGCGACCGGTCGGTGTGCTCATCCTCGAGCGGAACCCATGGGTCTTCTTCCGACGCCGATTGTTCGGCTGGAATGTGCGTTTCATCTTCGTGACTCCTCGCCGGCCCGAATCGAACCCAACCGGGAACAACCAGTTTACCTCGATGAGAGCGGGTCGGTCAACCGGTGGCTGTGTTAAGCTCCCCGTCGCCCGCCGGGCGCGACGACCGATGCCGAACCCAGACCTCTGGCCCACCGTGAAGGAGCTGCTGCGGGCACGCATCAGCGCCGACGATTTCGACGTGTGGTTCTCCCCGCTCTCGGCACGGTCGACGCCGGGTCAGCTCACGCTGGCAGCTCCCTCCCGGGTGTACGCGGACTACATCCGCGACCACTTTCTCGCACTCCTGCAAGAGCTTGCGACTCAGGTGTCGGGGTCCCCGGTCGCGGTCGCGCTCGCGGTCGAGAGCAACGGCGTCAAGCCGACCCCGTCGCCCCAGCGCGGCACGCCTCTCAACCCGCGCTACACGTTCAGCGCGTTCGTCCCGGGTCCGTCCAACCAGTTCGCCCGGGCCGCGGCGCAGTCCGTCGCCGAGAACCCCGGCAGGGCGTACAACCCCCTCTTCCTCTACGGCGGCTCGGGCCTCGGCAAGACGCACCTGCTGCACGCGATCGGCAACGAGATCTTCTCCAAGAACCCGCGGGCGCAGGTGCGCTACGTCCCTACGGAGAACTTCGTCAACGAGCTCATCAACTCGATCCGCCTTCAGCGCATGGCGCACTTCCGCGACGCGTACCGCTCGATCCACGTGCTCCTCCTCGACGACATCCACATCCTGGCTGGAAAGGAGCGGACGCAGGAGGAGTTCTTCCACACCTTCAACGCGCTCCACGAGGCCGGGCATCAGATCGTCCTGACGTCCGACACTTCGCCGGCGACGATCCAGGGTCTCGAAGAGAGGCTCCGCACGCGCTTCGTGTGGGGCCTCGTCGCCGACATCCAGCCGCCGGATCTCGAAACCAAGTGCGCCATCATCCGCGAGAAAGCCCACTCGGAGGGGTGCGACCTCCCCGACGACGTCGTCCTGTTCATCGCTCGCAGGGTCCGGGAGAACGTTCGCGAGCTCGAGGGGTACCTCAACCGCGTCATCGTCTACTGCTCGCTGACCGGCCAGCCGCCCACCCTCGACACCGCCCGCAACGCGCTCACGCCGCTCCTCCCCCAGGAGCGCCACGCCACTCCTGCCGACATCATCCGGTTCGTGGCCCATCACTACGGGGTCAAGGTGGCCGACCTCAAGGGGCGCGACAACCGGCGCTCCGTGGCGTTCCCGCGCCAGGTCGCGATGTACCTGATCCGCGAGATCCTCGCGCTCTCGTACCCGGAGATCGGCAAGTTGTTCGCGAAGCACCACTCGACGGTGATGTACTCGGTGGAGACGATCAGCGAGGAGCGCCGCTCCAACCCGTCGTTGGACGCGACGCTCACGACGTTTGTGGAACACTTCCGCTGAGCTGCGGAAAGCTCGCTCCCCTCGGCGTCGAACGTCCTGAGATCGGCTGCGACGTTCCCCTTATCCACAGCCCGTTTCCACACGCCGCTCTCGCTCAACCCGTGGCTCACCAACGCGCTGGGCCGCACCTGCCTCTTCTCCACACCCTCGACGACTACGGCGAATGCCTGTACAATCCAGTTGCTTCGTAGGAGCAGCCGGGAGATCGCGCCTATGGACGTCACGCTCAACCGAACGGTCCTACTCGACGAGCTCCAGCTCATCCAGGGGGTCGTCGAACGACGGACAACGATTCCGATCCTCTCGAACATACTCCTCACTGCGGAAGGCGATCGGCTGCACCTCGCCGCCACCGACCTCGACGTCACGGTCTACACCCAGTGCTCCGCGGTCGTGCGCCGCGAGGGGCGGACGACGATCCACGGGAAGGTGTTCTTCGACCTGGTACGCTCGCTTCCCACGGAGAGCCTCGACCTCAGCTTTCAGGAGTCGCGGGTCGAGGTCCGCTCGGGGACGTTCAACTCGCAGCTCGCGAGCCTCGATCCGGCCGACTTTCCGACGCTCCCCGAGATCCCGGGCGGACAGGGATTCGCGGTGGATCTCCCGACGCTGCGTCGCCTCATCGACCGGTCCGCGTTCGCGGTCTCGAGCGAGGAGGGGCACTTCCAGTACAACGCCGCACTCCTGCTCCTGTCGTCGAAGGCGCTCGAGATGGTCGCGACCGACGGCCACCGCCTCGCGTGGACGAAGGCCGCCCACGCGGCCGGTGCGCCGCCGTTCGAGCAGCAGCTGCTCCCGCGCAAGGTGCTGAACCAGATCCGGCACTTCTCCGCCGAGGCCGAGACCCCCCTGTACATCGCGCGCGGCGAGAACCACCTCGCCTTCCGCCTCGGCGACCGGGTCCTGCTCTCGCGCGTGCTCGAGGCGCGGTTTCCCCAGTACGAGCGCGTCCTCGTCCGCGACAACCCGCACCGGGCGCGGGTGCGGCGCCAGGACCTCAGCGCAGCACTTCGGCGCGTGGCGCTGCTCGCGAGCGAGCGGACGCACGGGGTGCAGATGCAGTTCGACCAGGACTCGCTCTCGCTGGCGTCGGTCGGCTTCGATCTCGGTCAGGCGGCCGAGGTGGTCGGGTGCTCGTACAGCGGCCAGCCGCTCAAGGTGTTCGTGAACGCGAGCTATATCCTCGATTTCCTCGGGGCGGTCGACGTCGCCGAGGTCGAGATGCAGCTGCGCGACGCGGACGGTCCCATCGTCATGACGCCGGTCGGTGAGGAGGCGACGATGGGTGAGTGCCTCTACGTCATCATGCCGATCCGGCTGTAGTCGTGTGCCGATCACGCGCCTTTCCGTCTCGGAGTTTCGCAACCTCACGACGCAGGCCCTCGACGTACCCCTCGGGCTCACCGCGGTCGTAGGGGCCAACGGATCCGGCAAGACCAGCCTGCTTGAGTCGATTGCCGTGCTCGGCAACCTCGGATCGTTCCGGCCGGGGCCTGCCATGGCGTGGATCCGGAGGGGCGCGGAGCAGTTCGCTCTCGCGGCCACCGTCGACCGTGCCGGTGCCGCCGTCGAGATGCGTCACGAGATCCAGCTCAAGGGGCAGGTGGTGCGCTCGCTGTTCCGCGGGGCGCGCCGCCTGGGGGCGGCCGAGTACCTCGACCTGCTGCCGGTCGCCACGCTCTCCGGGTACGACCGCGCGCTGATCTGGGGAGCGCCGGAGGACAGGAGGCGGTTCCTCGACCGGCTGTGCTTCCAGCTGAAGCCGGAGGCGCTGCCCGTGCTGCAGCGCTACCGAAGGGCGCTGCGGCAACGGAACGCGCTGCTGGCGCGGGGCGGGCGCGGGAGCGAGTTCGACGCGTTCGAGCACGATCTCGCGCAGCTCGGGGCTCGGGTGATCGGCGCGCGGCTCGCCGCCGTGGCGGGCCTCGAACGGTTCCTATGGGAGGAGTTGGACGTCCTCGGATGGTCGCTCGCACGGCCCGTCCTGAGGTATAATTCGCCGGATGGCGTCGCGGTCGCAGAACCCGCGACCCTGGCGGCTCGCTTGCGCGCCGCGCTGGCAGCTTCGCGCCGTCTGGAGCGCGGGCGAGGGCATACCGCCGTGGGGCCCCACCGCCACGATCTCCAGCTCACCGTGCACGGCGCCCCGGCAAGGGAGATCCTCTCCGCCGGGCAAGGGAAGCTGCTGGCGACCGGGCTGAAGCTCGCCGCGATGGCGCTCGTGGGTGCGGAGCGCGGGAGGACGCCTGTCGTGGTGTTTGACGACGTTGACGCGGAGTTGGACGCTGAGGTCCTGCGCCGCGTCGTCGGTCGGCTCGAGCGGGTCGGGCAGGCGCTCCTGTCGTCCGCGCACGAGGAGATGATGTTGCCCCGCGTCACCGAGGGCGCCGTGTGGCGGATGGACGGTGGCACGGTGGAAGTGGTCGCACCGGGAGGCAAGGTTTGACCGGGAAAGCGTACAACGCTGAGAGCATCAAGGTTCTGAAGGGCCCCGAGGCGGTCCGCAAGCGGCCGGGGATGTACATCGGCGACACCGACGACCTCTCGGGTCTGCACCACATGGTGTGGGAGGTCGTGGACAACGCGGTGGACGAGGCGCAGGCGGGGTTCGCCACGAGGATCTCGGTCCGCATCCACACCGACAACTCGGCGACCGTCGAGGACAACGGGCGCGGCATCCCGGTCGACACGCACAAGGACACCGGCCGGTCGGCGGCCGAGGTCATCATGTGCGAGCTGCACTCCGGCGGGAAGTTCGACAACACGTCGTACAAGGTCTCCGGCGGGCTCCACGGCGTCGGCGTCTCGGTGGTGAACTTCCTCTCCGAGTGGCTGCGGCTTGAGATCCGGCGCGACGGCGGGGTGTGGGAGCAGGAGTACCGCCGAGGAGCGCCCGTTGCGGCCCTCAAGCGGGTCGGGAACTCCGCGAAGACCGGGACGGTGGTCACGTTCAAACCGGACCCGGAGATCTTCTCGATCCTCGAGTTCCACAACGACCTCCTCGTCCAGCGGTTGCGCGAGCTCGCGTTCCTGAACCCGGGCCTTGTGATCAAGTTCCACGACGAGCGCAACGGCGGCGAGCAGGAGTTCCAGTTCAAGGGCGGCATCGCCGCCTTCGTGGAGTACCTCAACCGCGCCAAGAACACGCTGCACAACAAACCGATCCAGCTGGTCGAGGACAAGCCGGACGGGGAGCAGGTCGCGATCGCGCTGCAGTGGCACGACGGGTACAGCGAGAACGTCCTGCCGTTCACCAACACCGTGTTCAACGCGGACGGGGGCACGCACCTCTCGGGGTTCCGTGCCGCCCTGACGCGCACGATCAACTCGTACGGCCAGGCCAACAACCTGCTCAAGAACCTCCCCGAGGGGCTCTCGGGCGAGGACGTGCGCGAGGGGCTCACCGCCGTGGTGTCGGTGAAGATCCGCGACCCGAAGTTCTCGTCGCAGACGAAGGACAAGCTCGTCTCCTCGCAGACCAAGGGGTGGGTCGAGTCGGTCGTCAACACGCGCCTCGCGGAGTTCTTCGAGGAGAACCCGACGATCGCGCGGCGGGTCGTAGGCAAGTGCGTCGAGGCGGCGCGCGCCCGGGAGGCGGCGCGCAAGGCGCGCGAGCTCACGCGCCGCAAGGGCGCGCTCGACGCCTCCTCGCTACCGGGCAAGCTCGCCGACTGCCAGGAGAAGGACCCGGCGGGCGCGGAGCTGTTCATGGTCGAGGGCGACTCGGCCGGCGGCTCCGCCAAGCAGGGGCGCGACCGCCGCTTCCAGGCGATCCTCCCGCTGCGGGGGAAGATCCTCAACGTCGAGAAGGCGCGCTTCGACAAGATGCTTACGAACCAGGAGATCAGGACGATCATCCAGTGCCTCGGAACCGGGATCGGAACCGAGGACTTCGACGTCGCGAAGGTCCGCTACCACAAGATCATCATCATGACGGACGCCGACGTGGACGGCGCGCACATCCGCACGCTCCTGCTCACGTTCTTCTTCCGGCACTTCAAGCAGGTGATCGAGCGCGGGTACCTCTACATCGCGCAGCCTCCGCTGTACAAGGTCGCGCACAAGAAGGATGAGCGCTACCTCAAGGACGACGCCGAGCTGTCGTCGTTCCTCCTCGACCGCCTGTCGGACGGGGCGACGCTCACGCTCGCGGGGAGCGGCCGCACGCTCAAGGGGAAGGAGCTCAAGGACGCGATCCGCCGGCTCGAGCGGACGCTCGAGCACCTCGAGCGCCTCGACCAGCGCGGGTGGCCGAGGGATCTGGTGATGGCGCTCCTCCGGCAGGGGATCGCGACGCGCGACCAGCTCGCCGACCGCGCGCTGATGGAGGGGTTCGCCGAGGAGCTGCGGGCGGAGGAGTACGAGAACGCCGTGACCGCCGACGACGAGGAGCACGGCGGGCTGCTGGTCCGCCTCATGTACAACAAGAACGGTCGCCGCCGGCCGGTCGAGCTCGGCTACGACCTGATCCGGACGTACGAGTACTCGCAGCTCCTAGACCTCCACCGTCACCTCGGCGAGTTCGACGTGCCGCCGTTCCACCTCGAGCTGGAGGGCGCGAAGGAGACGTTCGAGTCGGTGCAGGACCTCGTGAGCCGCGTCTACGAGAGCGCGCGGCACGGCCTCTCGATCCAGCGCTACAAGGGACTCGGCGAGATGAACGCGGACCAGCTCTGGTCCACGACGATGAACCCGGAGAGCAGGCGCCTGCTGCAGGTCCGGGTGGAGGACGGCGCCGAGGCCGACGAGCTGTTCACCGTGCTGATGGGCGACGCGGTTGAGCCCCGGCGCGCATTCATCGAGAAGAACGCGCTCGAGGTCGTGAACCTCGATGTGTAGCCCGGGGTCGCTCTCCGGTCGAGTCGACAGTCGACGGTTGACGCCCGTTGGATCCGTCGTGGACCCGGGTCGTTGTGCGGCGGCGTGCCGTGGTTTGAACTGTGAACTGTCGACTGTGAACTGTGGACCGTCTCTATGACTGACATCCTCTTCAACCGGGAGGACCGGGTCCCGGTCGCCATCGAGAAGGAGCTGAGGCGCTCGTACCTCGACTACGCGATGAGCGTCATCATCGGCCGCGCGCTGCCCGACGTGCGCGACGGCCTCAAGCCGGTGCACCGCCGGATCCTGTACGGGATGTGGGAGCAGGGGAGCACGGCCGGCAAGCCGTACAGGAAGTCCGCCCGCATCGTGGGCGACGTCATGGGGAAGTACCACCCGCACGGCGACGCGGCGATCTACGACGCGCTCGTGCGCATGGCGCAGCCGTTCTCGATGCGCCACATGCTGGTGGACGGGCAGGGCAACTTCGGCTCGGTGGACGGCGACAACGCCGCCGCGATGCGGTACACCGAGGTGAGGCTGGCACGCCTCACCGAGGAGATGCTCGGCGACGACCTCGGGAAGGAGACCGTCGACTGGACCCCGAACTACGACGGCTCCCTCAACGAGCCCGAGGTGCTGCCGTCGAAGTTCCCCAACCTCCTCGTCAACGGGTCGTCCGGGATCGCGGTGGGAATGGCGACCAACATCCCCCCGCACAACCTCGCCGAGGTGATCGACGCGTGCGTGGCGCTCGCGCGCAACCCGGAGATCTCGATCGACGAGCTGCTCGCGCTGATGCCGGGGCCGGACTTCCCCACCGGCGGGATCATCCGCGGGACCGGCGGGATCCGGCAAGCGTACACGACCGGGCACGGCTCGGTGCAGATGCAGGCGCGGGCGCGGATCGAGCACCAGAAGAAGGGCGACCGCGTTTCGATCATCATCAGCGAGCTGCCGTACCAGGTGAACAAGGCGAGGCTCGTGGAGCGCATCGCCGAGCTCGTCCAGGGGAAGGAGATCGAGGGGATCTCCGACCTCCGCGACGAGTCCGACCGCGACGGGATCCGCGTCGTGGTCGACCTCAAGCGCGACGCGGTCCCGCAGGTCGTGCTCAACCAGCTGTTCAAGCTCACGCCGATGCAGTCGAGCTTCGGCATCACGTTCCTGGCGATCGTCGACAACCAGCCGCGCGTGCTGACGCTCCCCGCGATGCTCTCCCACTTCCTCGAGCACCGGAAGGAGGTCGTGACGCGGCGGACGCGCTACGACCTGGCCCGCGCGGAGGAGCGCGCGCACATCCTGCAAGGCCTCGTCATCGCGCTCGACCACCTCGACGCCGTGATCAAGACGATCCGCGCCGCGGCCGATCCCCCGGAGGCGAGGACCGCGCTCATGGGGAACTTCGGCCTCTCGGAGATCCAGGCGCAGGCGATCCTCGACATGCGCCTGCAGCGGCTGACGGCGCTCGAGCGCGACAAGATCATGGCGGAGCACAGGGAGGTCCTTGCGCTCATCGAGAAGCTCAAGGCGATCCTGGGGTCGGAGGCGCTGGTCCTCGAGATCATCATCGGCGAGCTCGAGGAGACCAAGCGCCGCTTCGCCAACGAGCGGCGCACCGAGCTGCTCCCGGAAGAGGCGGATCTCTCGATCGAAGACCTCATAGTCGAGGAGGACGTCGCGGTGACCGTTACGCGCGCCGGGTACGTCAAGCGCTCGGCGGTATCGATCTACCGCGCGCAGCGCCGCGGCGGGCGGGGCCGGCGCGGCGCCGCGGTGCGCGACGAGGACCCCGTCGAGCACCTCTTCGTCGCCTCGACGCACGACTTCCTCCTCGTCTTCACCTCGGTCGGGAAGGTGTACTGGCTGAAGGTGCACGAGGTGCCGGAGGCGAGCCCGTCGGCGCGCGGCAAGGCGATCGTGAACCTCCTCCCGGTCACCCAGGACGAGAAGGTGGCCGCGCTCGTCGCCGTGAAGGAGTTCGACTCGGGGCGCTTCCTGCTGTTCGCCACGCGCAAGGGCAAGGTGAAGAAGACCGAGCTCGCCGCGTACGCGAACCCCCGTTCCACCGGGATCATCGCAGTGGCGCTCGAGGAGGGCGACGATCTCCTCGACGTCCGCCTCACCGACGGCAACAGCCACGTCTTCCTCGGCACCCACAAGGGGATGGGGATCCGCTTCCCCGAGAGCGACGTCCGGTCGATGGGGCGCGGCGCCGCCGGCGTGCGCGGGATCTCGCTCCGGGGCGACGACTTCGTCGAGACGATGGCGGCGTTCCCGGCCGACGACAAGGGCGAGATCCTGGTCGTGGCCGAGCGCGGGTTCGGGAAGCGCACCCCGGTCGCCGATTTCCGCGAGCAGGGCCGCGGCGGCAAGGGGATCATGCTCATGAAGGTGACCTCGAAGACCGGAAGCGTGGCGGGGATGCGGCACCTCGGCGGCGACGAGGACATCATGCTCGTCACCGCCAAGGGGATGATGATCCGCACCTCGGCGGCGGAGATCCGCAAGAGCGGGCGCGTCACGCAGGGCGTCAAGCTCATCGGTCTCGAGGAGGGCGACCGGGTGGTGGCGGTCGCGCGCCTGGCCGAGCGCGAAGAGGACGAAGCGGGACCGGACGAGCTGTTCTGACGAGCGTGGGAGGGGACCCATGAAGCTGTTCATCGACACCGCCAACGTTGCCGAGATCACCGAGGCCGCCTCGTGGGGGATCCTCGACGGCGTGACGACCAACCCCTCTCTGGTTGCTCGGGAGGGGCGCTCGTACCACGAGCTCGTCGCGGAGATCTGCCGGATCGTGCCCGGCCCCGTGTCGGCCGAGGTGCTGGCCACGGACGCCGAGGGGATGGAGCGCGAGGGGCGCGAGCTCGCCGGGATCGCGGAGAACGTGGTGGTCAAGCTGCCGATCACGCAGGACGGGATCCGGGTGTGCGCGCGCTTCTCGGAGGAGGGGATCGCGACCAACCTGACGCTGTGCTTCTCCCCGGCGCAGGCGCTGCTGGTCGCCAAGGCGGGCGCCACCTACGTGAGCCCGTTCGTGGGGCGGATCGACGATGTCGGGCAGGACGGGATGCAGCTCGTGCGCGAGATCGTCCAGATCTACGACGCGTACGAGTTCCCGACCCAGGTCCTGGTGGCGTCGGTCCGGCACCCGCAGCACGTCGTCGAGGGCGCGCTGGCGGGCGCCGACGTCGCGACGGTCCCGTTCAAGGTCCTGCAGCTGCTCTTCCACCACCCGCTCACCGACATCGGGCTGCAGCGCTTCATCTCCGACTTCCGCGAGGCGAAGGACGTCCACTAGCAAAGACGTGGCCCGCGGCCGGGGGCCGGGAACGGCAACGACCTTCGCGGCATGTCCGAGGACGAGAATCTCAACAGCGACAGGTAATGGCTGAGCCATTTTGACAAGTGGCATAGGCCGATCTATCTTGCGAGGGTGGAAGTCGTTCTCGCACGCGCCCGACAGGCGGTCGCCGGAGACCCGACCCTCCCGCTGTACCGGCGGCTGGCGGACGCGCTCGCGCCGGCACTGAGCGAGGAGCCCGCGGAGGCGTTCCCCTCGGCCCGTTCGCTGGCCGCGGAGCTCGGCCTCAACCGCGCGACCGTGACCGCCGCCTACCGCGAGCTGGCCCGGCGGGGCCTCCTCGTGTTGGGGCCGGGTCGGAAGCAGGGCCGGCGTCCGGCCGGGGCGGTCGCCGGTGCTCCGGACGCCGCGGAGCCGGCGCCCGGCGCGGTCGACCTCGCCCGGTACGCGCCGGATGCGGAGCTCCTGCCCGCGGGCGACGTCTTCCGCTGGCTCGGCCTCGGCGAGGGCGAGGGGGAGGGCGTCACCCAGTACGGCGACGCCTGGGGGTACAAGCCGCTGCGCTCGTGGCTCGCCGCCCGGCTCCGCGCCCTCTCGATCCCCGTGCCCGGCGACGGGGTGCTCCTGACGGGCGGGGTACAGCACGGCCTCGACCTGATCCTGCGCGCCCTCGTCACGCCCGGCGACACCGTGCTCGTGGAGGACCCGACGTACCCCGGGCTCCCGCCGCTGCTGGCGCTCCACCGGGCGCACGTCGTCGGCCTCCCCGTCGGTCCGCGCGGGATCGAGCTCGACGCGGCGGAGGCGATCCTCCGGAAGGAGAGCCCCCGACTCGCGATCCTGACGCCGACGCTTCAGAACCCGTCGGGGACGGTGATGGACTCCGACGTTCGCGTCGCGCTGCTCGCCCTGCTGCGCAGGCACAAAGCGTGCGTCGTGGAGGAGTTCTTCGACCCCGCCCTGGTGACCGACGGGGACGTCCCGCCGCCGCTCGCCGCGCTCGACCCGGGCGTGACGGTCGTCGGGTCGTTCTCGAAGGCGCTGTTCCCGGGTCTGCGGGTCGGCTGGGTGGCGGGTCCGTGGGAGCGGCTCGAGAGCATCGCGGCGGTCAAGCGGGCGGCCGATCTGGGCGGCAGCCCGTTCCTGGAGGCCGCAGCGTGGACGCTGTGCCGGCGCGGCGTCCTCGACGACCAGCTGACGAGGCTGCGCACCGCCGCGCGTGCCCGCCTCGCCGTCGTCGTCGAGGCGCTCCAGGAGGCGCCGCCGGGGATCGGGTGGCTCACCCCGCGGGGAGGGTTCTCGGTCCTGCTCACGCTCCCGCAGGGGTGGAGCTCGCGGGCGGTCGCCGTGCGCGCCGCGGAGCGCGGCGTGTGGGTGCTCGCCGGCCCGGCGATGTCCGTGACCGGACGCGACGACATCGTGCGCGTGGCGTGCGCCGCGGTGGGCGGCGACGCGCTGCGCGGTGCATTGACGCGGTTTCTCGCGGCGCTGACGCCCGAGCGGGGCGCGCTGCCGCTGGTGTGAGGCGTGGGGTCAAGGAGGGACGAGATGGACTTCAAGTCACCGGAGTTTCGGGTCAAGGTCGGCCTCGCCGAGATGCTCAAGGGCGGCGTGATCATGGACGTGACGGACGCGTCGCAGGCGAAGATCGCCGAGGACGCCGGCGCCGCGGCGGTGATGGCGCTCGAGCGCGTCCCGGCCGACATCCGGGCCGAGGGCGGCGTCGCGCGCATGGCCGCGATCGACAAGATCGAGGAGATCATGCGGACGGTGTCGATCCCGGTCATGGCGAAGTGCCGGATCGGGCACCCCGCCGAGGCGCGCGTGCTCGAGGTGCTGGGCGTGGACTTTATCGACGAGTCGGAGGTGCTCACCCCCGCGGACGAGGAGAACCACGTCTGGAAGCACGAGTTCAAGGTGCCGTTCGTGTGCGGCTGCCGCAACCTCGGCGAGGCGCTGCGCCGGATCGGCGAGGGCGCCGCGATGATGCGCACCAAGGGCGAGGCCGGCTCCGGCAACATCGTCGAGGCGGTGCGCCACCTGCGCGCGGTGCGGCGGGAGATGCGGCGCCTCGGCACGCTCGACCCGGCCGAGCTGGTCCCCGCGGCCAAGGAGCTCCAGGCGCCGCTCGAGCTCGTCGAGCACGTCGCGCACGAGGGGAAGCTGCCGGTCCCGAACTTCGCGGCCGGCGGGGTCGCCACGCCGGCGGACGCGGCGCTGTGCATGATGCTGGGCGCCGAGTCGGTGTTCGTGGGCTCCGGGATCTTCAAGTCCGAGGACCCGGCGCGGCGCGCCAAGGCGATCGTGCACGCGGTCACCCACTGGCAGGACCCGGCGGCGCTGCTCGAGGCGTCGCGCGGGCTCGAGGGCGCGATGCGCGGGCTCGACGTCGCGAAGCTCACACCGGAGGAGATGCTGTCGCGCCGGGGGTGGTGAGTGGGCGGCCGCACCGCGCGCGTCGGCGTGCTCGCGCTCCAGGGCGACTTCGAGGCTCACCGGCAGGCGCTCGCCGCGGGCGGCGCCGAGTCCCGTGAGATCCGGGTCCGCTCCGACCTCGACGACCCAGTCTCCGGGTTGGTGCTCCCGGGGGGCGAGTCGACCACCATGCTCAAGCTCATGGAGGGCACCGGCCTCGACGCGCGCCTGGCGGAGCTCGTCGGGGGCGGGGTGCCCGTGCTCGCCACGTGCGCCGGCGTGATCTTGATCGCCCGCGAGGTGCACCACCCGGAGCAGCGGTCGCTGGGCCTCCTCGACGTCCGCGTCGAGAGGAACGCGTACGGGCGGCAGATCGACTCGGCGGTCGTCGACCTCGAGGTCGCCGACCCCGAGGGCCTCGGCGCCGCCGCCCTCGAGGGGGTGTTCATCCGCGCGCCGCGGGTGACCGGCGTCGGCACCGGGGTCCGGGTGCTCGCGAGGCGCGGCGGGGATCCGGTGCTGCTGCGTCAGGGTAAGGTGCTGGCCGCAACGTTCCACCCCGAGCTCACGGCCGACTCGCCCGTGATCAAGCTGTTCCTGCGCGCCGTAAGGAACGGCTCGACGCCCTGAGAGTGACCTAAGGGGATCGCCACCTCGCTGTGATCCTGAGGAGTCCCGCCGGAGGCGGGACAACGAAGGATCTCCCCAAGCCTGCAACGTGACGCGACCCGCCCGAAGTTGACGAGATTCTTCGGCCCGCCTGCGGCGGGCCTCAGAATGACAGAGTGGCCCCGCGGGTGTGCGCCGGTGCCCGGCGCCCGGCCTCTCGCCACCGGCCACGAACTCCGTCTCTTCTTCTCAGAACCTGTAGGTGTCGCCCTGGCGGAGCTCCTCGATGTGGCGCGGGAACCGCGTCGCCGCCAGCTCCGCGCGGAGCTCGTCCACGTACGCCGGCTTGAGGTGGTAGAGGTACACCGGCACGTCGCGCTTGAGCTTCGCGAGCTCCGCCGCCAGCGTGGTCGGGGTCATGTGGAGCGAGACGTCCGCGACCGCCTGCATTCGGCTCGGGAACGAGACCTCGGCGATCACCGCGCGCAGGGCCGCGGTGCGGTTCGCGACGTCCCACACCTCCTGCGTGGGTCCCGTGTCCGAGGTGAACAGCACCGCGGCGCCCCCGTCCTCGACCAGGTACCCGTGCGTCGGGACGGTGTGACGGACGGGCACGGCCGTCAGACGGAGGCCGTTGACGCCGAACGGAGTCCTCGGCTCGACCTGGACAAGGCGCAGCGCGGGGAGGAGATCGTTCGGGATCCGCGTGAAGTCGGGCCAGGTGTCGTTGTTGAACAGGTGGAGCTTGACGGTGTGGAGCACCTGGGGGGTGACGAGGATCTCGAGCGCCTCGCGCTGCTCGCCGAACGTGTTCTCGACCAGGAACGGGATCGAGGCCGTGTGGTCGAGGTGCGAGTGCGTGAGCACGATGCGCCGGATGCGGCGCTGCGCGTCGAGGTCGAGCGCCTGGGTGATCGAGCCGGCGTCCAGCGCGAGCTCGCCGTTGATGAGGAACGACGTCATCCTGCAGGTCGGGCTGGACCCGCCGAAGCTCCCCAGGACGTGCCATTCCATCGTCGAATTATAGGGCCAAACCACCGCGCAAGTGTCCGGAGCCGGACACCTCGCCGGCGCGCGACGCCTCTACAATGGCCGGGCGTGGCCCCCGATCCCGCAGCCCCCGCCGACCCGTCCTCCCACGCGCTGGCGCTCGCCGGCGCGGATCTGCCGGGCGCCTCGCCCCCCGTGGTCCGCGCCGAGGAGGCCCGCGAGGTGGTCGTCGTGCTGAGCCGGTCGCGCGACCCCCGCCGCGAGGTGTACCTCGACCGCTGCACCGCGGACCGCGTCCCCGTCGTCGTGCGCCCCTCGGGCGGCGGCGCGGTCGTGCTCTCGCCGGGCACCGTGGCGGCCTCGATCGTGGTCGCGCCGCGCGGCGGGGAGCGGTTCCCCGAGCCGCACTTCCGCCGCTTCTGCTCGGCGACCGCCGACGCCCTCGCGGCGTGCGGCGTCGGGGGGATCGCGACCCGCGGCGTGTCGGACCTGTGCCTGGGCGAGCGGAAGATCGCGGGCAGCTCGCTCAGGCTCTGGGGCGAGCGCGTCCTCTTCCAGGTCTCCGTGCTCGTCTGTCCCGACCTCTCGCTCCTCGAGCGCTACCTGCGCCACCCGAGCCGCGAGCCCGCCTACCGCGCCGGCCGGCCGCACCGCGAGTTCGTGACCTCGCTGCGCGCGGCCGGCTTCTCGGTCGCCCCGGCGGACGTCGCGGCGGCGATAGAGAACCGCCTCGAGCGGGAGGCGTCGCGCTCGTGAGGGCGCGGCGGCCCTTGCCACTCGCAGTCGCCAGCGTGTACGCTCGCACCTTCGAGGAACGCCTCGGTCGACGTTCCGCCATGGAGCCATGCGCGTACGACTCGCCATCGCCTGCCTTCTCGCACTGACGTTGCCGCTCCCCGCGGCGGCGGTCACGGTCGCGACCCCCGCCGGATCGAAGGACGTGTTCGCCCGCGGCGACCTCCTCGACGTGGTCGCGCTGCTGAAGCTCGCGGGCGCGGACGTCGAGTTCGCTCCGGCCGCCGGCAGCTACAACGCGGCGACGCCCGAGCACCAGATCCAGTTCACGCCGGGCGGCGCCCTCGCGGTCGTGGACGGTCGTCTCACGCCACTCCCCGGCCCGCTGCGCCTCGTCGAGGGGCACGTCGTCGCGGCGCAACCGACCGCGACGGCGCTGCTCGCCCCGCTCGGATGGACGCTGAAGGGGACCGCCGGGGCGCCCGAGCTCGTCCGCGTCGCCGGCGGCGAGCAGATCGAGGTGTCGGTCGTGCGCGCCCCGACCGGGACGAC
The DNA here is from genome assembly GCA_035542455.1 of Thermoanaerobaculaceae bacterium. Lineage (GTDB taxonomy): Bacteria > Acidobacteriota > Thermoanaerobaculia > Thermoanaerobaculales > Thermoanaerobaculaceae > RBG-13-68-16. The sequence goes on along the minus strand of DATKLI010000054.1, from coordinate 2,742 downwards.
GATCGTCGTGCGGGGAACGAAGCAGCGGCCGAAGGTCACGGCCTCGCAGGGGTCCGTCGCGCTGCAGTTCGCCTCCCCCGTCGCGCTCCTCCGTCCCGTGACGGCGGAGAGCGAGCTGCTCGGCGGCGAGCTGCGCGAGAACACGCTGACGCTCCGCGTGGCCTCGGGCGTCGAGGTGGCCGGCACCTACCCCCTCGACGATCCGCCCAGGTTCGTGGTGCGGCTCGGCGCCGCCGCGCCGGTCGCACCCGTCGCGGTTCCCCGCACCGGCTCGGTCGTGGTCCTCGACCCCGGGCACGGAGGCGAGGACCAGGGGGCGAAGGGGCCCGGGAACGAGCTCGAGAAGGACATCACGCTGGCGGTCGCTCGGGCGACCGCGGCGCACCTGCAGGCCGCCGGCATCGCGGCCCGCCTCACGCGTGACGGCGACGACGCCGTGTCGCTCACCGACCGCACCGCCCTCGCGAACAAGCTCCAGGCGTCGGTGTTCCTCTCGATCCACGCCAACGCCTCGATGGCGCGCGGCGCCCACGGGGCGGAGACGTACTACATGAGCGCCGACGCGAGCGACCCGCAGGCGGCGCAGGCTGCGGCGCGCGAGAACGCGAGCGCGCCGCCCGACACGGTGCAGCTCATCCTGTGGGACCTCGCGCACGTCGCGAACCTCAACAACTCGGCTCGGCTCGCGCGCGACGTGCAGGAGAGGCTCAACGCCCTCCAGGGGATCAGGGACCGCGGGATCCGCCAGGCGCCGTTCGTGGTGCTGACGGGCGCGACGATGCCCGCCGCGCTCGTGGAGGTCGGCTTCCTCTCGAACGCGGACGAGTCCGCGCGGCTCGCGGCGCACGACGTCCAGGATCAGATCGCGACCGCCCTCTCGGAGGCGATCGTCGACTTCATCCGGACCCCGGCCCCGGAGGCGTCGCCGAGCCCTTCGGCGGCGCCCACGCCATGACGCCGCTGCGCCCCATCGTCGCGACGCTGATCATCGCCGCGGTCCTCGGCGTGGTGGTTTTCCTCGCCGCGCACCGCCGGCCGCCCGCGCCTCCCGCTCCCGCTCCGGCGCCGGCGGCCGTGCCGACGCCGGTCCCGGGGAAGCTCGTGCTCTTCTTCCCGGGCGACGACGCGATGCTCCACCGCGAGGCGCGCGAGGTGCCGGAACTCCCGGCCGGCGAGCTTCCGAGGATCCGCCTCGTGCTCGACGAGCTGACCGCGGGCTCGCACGAGGGGCTCGCGCCGGCGTTCCCGTGGCCGGCGACCGTCCAGGCGGTGTTCCTCGACCGCGAGGGCGACGCGTTCGTGGATCTCGCCCCGCCGCCGGCCGACGTGCCGGCCGGGAGCGAGATCGAGGTGACGCTCGCGTACGCGACCGTGAACAGCGTCGTCGCGAACTGCCCGGGCGTGCGGCGCGTTCAGCTCCTGTTCGGCGGGCACGAGGTGCCGACGCTCGGCCACCTCGACCTGTCGCATCCGCTCGCGCCGAACCTCGGGCTCGTCGCGCAGTGACCGCGCCGCGCGGCGCGGCCGGGCCGGGTTGTGGAAACGCGGCCCGGCGTCTAGTCTGGTCCGTGCTGGAGGTCCCGTGGCACAGGCGAACACTCTGGAACGCCGCGACGGGCGGCGCGACGATCACCCCCGCCCGCTGGAGCTGACGCTCGACTTCGTGAAGTACCCGGAGGGGAGCGTGCTGGCGCGCGCGGGCGACACCGTCGTCGTCTGCAACGTCACCGTCGAGGGGCGCGTACCGCCGTTCCTGCGCGACACGGGCGAGGGGTGGCTCACGAGCGAGTACGCGATGCTGCCGCGGGCCACCGAGGAGCGCACCCCGCGCGACTCCGCGCGCGGCTCGGTGTCCGGACGCTCCGCCGAGATCCAGCGCCTGATCGGCCGCTCCCTGCGGGCCTCGCTCGACATGGGTCTCGTCGGCGAGCGGACGCTCGTCGTGGACTGCGACGTGCTGCAGGCCGACGGCGGCACCCGGACCACCGCGATCACGGGGGCGTTCGTGGCGGTGGTGCTCGCGCTGCTCCGCCTCAAGGAGCAGAAGGCGCTCCCCGCGTGGCCAGTCCGGGACCAGGTCGCCGCGATCTCCGTCGGGGTGGTCGGGGGGCGCCCGCTGCTCGACCTCGCCTACGAGGAGGACTCGAGGGCCGCGGTGGACCTCAACCTGATCGGGACCGCCCGCAAGGGGATCGTCGAGGTGCAGGGCACCGCCGAGCGCGAGCCGTTCTCGCGCTCCGAGCTCGAGCGGCTCCTCGACCTCGCCGAGTCCGGCCTCGAGCGCGCGTTCCGCGCCCAGCGCGCGGCGCTCGAGAGCCGCCTCTCGAAGGCCGGCGTCAAGTCCCTCGTCGCCGAAAAGTAGCGGCTGCCCTCCGGCCCGCCGTCTGACGTGCTTCTGTGGGGCGCGCGCTCCGCGCGTACCTGTCGTTTGTGCGTAGGGGCGGGGCTTGTCCCCGCCCTCGACGTTCCCCTCTGCTCCTCTGCGTGCCTGATCCGCCCTCCGTCTGCGACCCGGCGTTCTGCTTGACGGCGCCGCGCCCGGTTGCTAGTGTGAGGGTTCCCCGGAGATGGGGACAGGTCTTTGGGATCGTGGAGCTTCACGCATCACGGGACGGGGCGTGGCGCAGCCTGGTAGCGCACCTGCCTTGGGCGCAGGTGGTCGGAGGTTCAAATCCTCTCGCCCCGACCATCACGGCCCGTCCCGGGCCTTCGCTGCCTGTAGCTCAGCTGGATAGAGCAGCG